>JAEOUH010000067.1 GCA_016839365.1 Candidatus Hermodarchaeota archaeon | reverse complement strand
GTCTGCGGCTGTAGCCTTTTTGAACCAGTACGGCCTGTTGGTTGTGGCAACAGTGGGTGGAGGATTGTTTGCATTGTTTGGGTGGGCCACACAAATATACCGCCTCCTTGGTTATGGCGTTATAACGCTTCTCGCCTTCTCGGCAGCTCATGTGTTCGTGTTGCCAATAACCTACCCCATTATCGCTTTAGGGATAGCTATAGCCGGATTAGGTTTTATTTTGCTATACCGGTTTTTGAGGAAATACCCTAAAGTAAGAGAGAGTGACGAGCTGGTTGAGGAATGGAACAATGAATTACAGGGTGATTTAAAATGAGTAAAACTACTGATTTGAAATCAATTGAGCGACAGGCTTATCTTTCCTATCATCAGGACGGATTAATCGATATCTTCGTTGGCATTTTACTCATATTACTAGGTGTGACAGTTTGGTTCTTTCCGACATTCTGGTTCTTCCTTGTTAGTGGATTTTTTGCTCTCTTCTCATCATACATGGCTGCAAAACATAGGATCACGATTCCTCGGATGGGGTATGTCGAGTTCTCGGCAGCTCGACGACTAAGGATCACCTACATCTTCTTGGTCTTAGTTGTACTCCTAGTGTTTGGAAATGTTTTGGGAATCATTGCAATGTTGTATCCACCATTAGGAGTGTTGATTTTTGAGTCCGCCTTTACTATCTTAATAGTTGGTGCAGTTGGAGGCATCATTTTCGCTGTCATCGGCTTAGCATCCAATATCCGACGATTCTATGTTTATGCCGTTATCTTTCTTGGATCATCAGTGTTCACCTTCTACTTCCCGATAATCGTAGTCTTACCTTTGGTAGCTGTTGGCCTGGTCATGACCGTATTTGGGTCAGTGCAATTGTACCGTTTCCTCCGTATGTATCCGAAAGAATCGCTTGGAGAGATGGAGGGTGCCTGAAGAGCCAGTCGATGCGAAGTTCCCAATCATCGATGACATTGATCGGGTTATTCACGAACCTGCCCGACTGGTTATTATGTCCCATCTGTATGTATTAGACCGTGCTGACTTCCTTTTTCTCAAGCAACAGACAGGAATGACGTGGGGGAACCTCTCTTCCCATATCACTAAACTCGAGAATGCGGGATACGTGGAAGTGATCAAAAAATTTGTTGACCGAAAACCATACACGCTGATTCAGTTGACACAATCTGGACGTCAAGCCTTCGAACAATATCAACGACAAATGCGGCACATGTTTGAAGGAATCTGAGTGAAATAGCTTCCACATTTGCTCTGTAAGAAAAAGAGAAGAAAGGATCAATATATTGGATAGCCATCCTGTTTGGGTTGATTCACCACAGGCTTGAAGAAGTATGTTGTTGTTTTGCTTTCAGGCCTTCTAGAAGTTGAGGATTAGTGTGTTTTGGATACGAGTGATTCGGATACCTTTCGTCTCTTGTGATCCGATTTCTGCGTTCTTATCGATTAGCATTGTAAGGCTAATGGGTTTGCTTTCTCCCTTCTCTTTGTCAACTTCGATGCTGACTTCGAATACGTCAAAGGAGGGATTCAACAATCGAAGTACAGCCTTTTGGTCAGCGATGGTGTGATTGCCAGGTATCCATTGGGATCGTTCTCGAATTACATCAAGATAAAGCTCAGGACCTTTTACCCGCATAGCTTTGAATCCTTGGACTGTAAATTTTCCTTTTGAGGGTGTTTTTTTCTGATGCTGGTAGGGTCGGTGGCGTTGAAGATTATTGTATTCCATTGCCCAGAACATCAAACCTTGACGTTCTACCTCTTCGATTGGTACTTGTCCATGATAAGTATACCATGGTTTATTCTTTGAATCGTTGATTTGATGTTTATGCCATTGGAGTTGCGGATGTTGGGAAGGAAGGTTTCTGACTGTTTCTTGGTCCGATGATAAGCAACTCATTGAAAGAGCAAAGAGGGGTGGCGTATGCTCAGGTTGCTTTAGCATTTCGAAATAGCTACCATCGTGAGCAAACAGATATACTCCTTCGTAACTGCCATCCGGTCGAGTGATCTTTCGAGTTTCACAACTTTTCAGGACTCCACACAGGGCCTGGAGCCGATTAATGACCTGTGGAGGAAAGGAATACGTGAAATGGTCCAGGATTAACAAATCCTGTAATGCCATAAGTATCGCCTACACTAGAATACCAATATTTCACAATGAAATACTATAAATCGCACTACTAGCGAGCTGTGATTTCAGCTTTGCTGACTGGTTATATCCCTACGTTCTTGTCTAATCAATTCTATGGACTTCTTCTTTGAGAAACATAGATAATGAAGGAATGTCGATGGGAATAGATAGGGGCTGGGTAATGTATACGTTCATTCTTGATTCATCACAGGTGACAGTGTATCCGTTTCGAATGAGTTCGGCTTCCGTAAGGGGGAGCCAGACTCCAAAGGCCTCGGTAAGGGATCCACGTATATCGCTGTCGGGATCCATGGTATAGAGGTTAGTGTAGCCAATCAATTCAGCTGCTTGCATTAGCACATGTTTTGCCGCCCAATAATCTAATGCGATTGGATCAGTGCTTGCCATGAGGACGTTGACGCGTGTGGCCGCTTCATATGTAGTCCTAGGTCCACATGTCGATTCAGGATAGGGATTTGCGTTAATCCAGATTGCGTCCAGAATATTAAGGACTGGATAGCGCGTTTCAGAAAGAAGGGTGCCCATTCCTCCATCAGCGATGGCATAATGGCCGTTTCCAAGTCCACCTGGATTAGCTTGTCCTTCTGATTGCACGCCCATGTAGTGTTTCGTAGCTCCCGTAACCCCATAGCGTTGGTGGGATTTGAGAATGGGGAAGTTAATCACTTTAAGACGGTTCTCATAGGCAGTACCGTTCCAGATTCCATGTTTGAAGCTGACATAGGTTCCGTCCGTTGTTTGGAACTTGGGATAGGTCACTCGGATGCCGGTATCGACGTCTAATACGGATGCTCGAATGTAGCCGTCGTTCATATCTCCATCGGAGTACTCATCGACTTCTGTTGGACGAATTGATTGCCAGTCATACACGTTGACAGCATAATCAGTTGCAAAACTCGCAACAACATCAGTAAAGGATTGACTTCGATCTTCTGCATTATTTTCAGCCCAATCCAGGTTTCCGAAACCTTGACCATTATCCGCAACCACTATTTCGCCTTCGAATCCATCGGGATGATCAATAAGGGCTTGGATGAGTTGACGTAGCAAGTCGGTGTTAGTGCCACCTCGGTAGGCCCATTGACTGTTGACTTTGATTAACACCACATCATTAGATGCAATGAGCCCTGTAGGTCCTTGGTTTGCCCCCGTTGTATCCGATTGATAGAAAGCCAGACCTTGGGTGCCCATGAGGTTAATGAGATTAGGGATGGTTGCGAAAGTCCTTCCTTGAAGCACATAAATATCAGAGGCAGGTGACGTGGTGGCAACCTGAGGGGTCAGAGTGAGAAGGACATCATTCCCAGACGGCTGCATGGAATTCCAGAGAAATGCGATGCCAAAGCCAGCAGTCGGTAATATGATCACAAGGGCAAGAATGGGCTTCCAATAGCGTTTGATACCCGCTTTCATCTTGTCCATGGAGAGTCGCATTGATCGAAAGGAGAATCCAACAAAAAGCGAGGTTAATGCAGCTGGCAGAAACGCTTGTGCTGACATCGACACTGTTTCAAGCGCTGCACGTTGACACGGATATAGGGCTCGTGTTGGTTTGGTTCCTGTACGAAAGAGAAACCATAACAGGCTCGTCATGCCTAAGAGGAGAAAACTTGAATTGCGATTCTTTTTTTCCTTTTTATCCCAGCCATTAAAGGATAAAAGCCAAAGCACGGCTTGGCTTTTTAAGACAGTATAAAAAACGTCATTGCTAATTCCTTCTTTGCTATCGTTTTCTAGCACATCGCTTGTCAAAAAAACCACCTAGCGAAACTCAATTTTTGATTCCTATGGATTTCTTATTTAAAGGGTTTCTCAGATTGTTGTAAACACATTGATGACCCATTCTAACGAAGACTGCTATAATCTCTTAGGAACCGGCAAGTTCGGAAAATAGTTTACTGAGTACCAATTAAAGCCAGTAATCTAACTCTTTACATATACCTAGCTTCCGTTAGTTAACCTGTAGAGTATAGAAAGAAAGAGTCAGAGGATTTCGCTGTCTCCGATGACTTACTAAACTCGCTCGTTGATCAGTTTTTCCACGACTGATGGGTCTGCTAGGGTGGTTGTGTCACCTAAATCCTTTGTTTCGCCAGCGGCGATTTTCTTCAGGATGCGGCGCATGATTTTGCCGCTTCGGGTTTTGGGTAGTGCATCGGCGAACTGGATTTTATCAGGTGTGGCAATCGGACCAATTTCTTTGCGGACATGTCCACGGAGTTCAGTTCGGAGATCATCGGTCTTCTCATAACCCATCTTGAGAGTGACGAAGCAGTAGAGTGCTTGGCCCTTGATGTCATGCGGGAACCCAACAACGGCTGCTTCAGCAACGGATTGATGTGAAACGAGGGCAGATTCGATTTCCGCGGTACCCATGCGATGTCCGGATACATTGACAACGTCATCAATTCGACCAACGACCCAGAAATAACCATCTTCATCTTTACGCGCTCCATCGCCTGTCATATAGTAAGGTGGGAAGGTCTTGAAATAGGTGTCAACGAAGCGTTGATGATCACCATAGACCGTCCGCATTAGACCTGGCCAAGGTTTCTTAATGACAAGATAGCCACCCTCGTTGGTGCCGACTTCTTGACCGGATTCATCGACAATCATAGCTTCGATACCTAAGAAGGGCAGGGTCGCTGATCCGGGTTTAAGTTCAACAGCCCCAGGGATGGGTGTGATGACCACTCCACCGGTTTCGGTTTGCCAGTATGTGTCAACAATAGGGGCTTTGCCTTTACCAACGACTTTGTAGTACCAAAGCCATGCCTCAGGATTGATTGGCTCACCAACAGTACCCAGCAGTTTGATGCTGCTGAGGTCATGCTTGTTCACCCATTCGTCGCCATTGCGCATGATAGCCCGGATGGCTGTTGGGGCAGTATAAAATTGGTTAATCTTGTATTTTTCGACAATAGCCCAGAAACGATCGGGTTCGGGATAGGTTGGGATGCCTTCAAACATGACGGATGTTGCGCCGGCGGCTAGCGGTCCATAGACGATGTAGCTATGCCCAGTAATCCATCCGATGTCAGCGGTGCACCAGTAGATATCCTCTGGGTGGTAGTCGAAGATGTACTTGAAGGTAGTCATGTTGTAAGTCAAATATCCACCTGTAGTGTGGAGCACCCCTTTGGGCTTACCAGTTGATCCACTGGTGTAGAGGATGAAAAGGGGATCTTCCGCGTCCATGGGTTCGGCAGGGCATTCACCTTGTGCGGCAGAATCTTCCATCAGTTCATGCCACCATAGGTCGCGTTTCTTTTTCATCTCAACATCGATGCCAGTCCGTTTGACCACGATACTATGTTTGACCCTGGGACACTTTTTGAGAGCTTCATCAGCATTTGTTTTCAAAGGGATGGTCTTTCCACCACGATAGCTGCCATCACTTGTAACGATCCCTGTGCAGTCAGCATCTAGAATGCGGTCTTTTAGGCTATCGGCGCTGAATCCACCAAATACAATGCTGTGAATGATTCCTAATCGTGCACAGGCCAACATGGCAATTGCGAGCTCCGGGATCATGGGCAGGTAAATGGCAAGACGGTCGCCCTTCTTATACCCGAGCTTCTTAAGGACATTCGCGAATTTACTCACTTCTTCATGCAACTGTTGATAGGTGTAGGTTTTGTTCTGGTTCGGGTCATCGCCTTCCCAGATGATTGCGATTTTATCCTTTAGCTCTGTTTTGACATGGCGGTCCAAGCAGTTATAAGCAGCATTGAGTTTCCCGCCTTTGAACCAGGTATGTCGGGCTTCAGTAGGATCCCATGTATGCACAGGACCTGGCCATTTTTCGAACCAATCAAGGTTTTCAGCCTGTTTAGCCCAAAATGCTGGAGGGTCCTTGATGGATTCTTGATAAAGTTCTCTTAATTCCTCCATGTTCCTAATGAATGCCTGTTTACTGAAGGCCTTCGAAGGGGGGAATTTCCGAGCTTCAGTTGATGTAATCTCAATCTTACTCAAGGCTTGTCACCGGCGTCTTAACTAGCAAGCGTATTGCTTTCAAGTCTTCAACTCTCTGTCCCCTCAGAACTTCTGATTCGTGTCTTTACAAGGGAACGCGTTCCGGTCACAGAAAGCGCTATTTAAAATTTACCGTCACACAGGATACAAAATATTACAGTGAAATATTACACAGGAAACTAAAAACATCCATGATGGGTCTAATGTGAAAAAGATGTTAAAGAAAGATTTCGTTGCCATTGTGTTGTATGTCACCACAATGTGTGTAGCAGTCTTGTTATGGAGCTTTCAGTTCTACTGGTATGCCGTCTCCATTGCGATGATATCCACGGCAGTTGGATGGGGATACTTCAATTATCGAAACAGATGGTGGAAGAAAAAGGAGAGAGACACCAAGGATGGTGATTAGTCGCGAGGATGGCAATAATTAGATGCTAACTTTTGCGTGCTTTATCGTACAATATTTAAAACTTTGGGAGATTTAGGTGTGATTCACGCAGCTTTCAATGTTTTTTTCTCCGAAACCCGAAACAGATATGTACTGTCTTTTGTCAGAGAGTTCTTTAGTCACTTGACTCAGGGGACCAAAGAAAGACATCTGCGTGCACTAATATGTCTTCACATGAGCGAGACTACAATATCATCAACGGTGACGACGAACCACGGTTTCGACTCTTTTTTGAAAATGCCCCCCTCTACTGTTATATGGTTTCACCTCAGGGAATCATCTTGGACATCAACAAAGCTGCTCTCAAGGTGTTAGGTTACACACGAACAGAGTTAATAGGTAAACACATTCGGACTATCTACGCGCCAGAATGCGAGGAGAAGGTCAAAGATCTGTTTATTTCATGGAAGAAAGAGGGTACAATTACTGATGAAGAACTCATTATCCAAACCAAAACTGGTGAGCAGCGCATCGTTCTCTTAAGTGCGAACGCTATTCGTAAGCCTGATGACTCCTTGGCCTATTCCATTTCGATTCAGCAAGATATTACTGAGCTACGTCAAAAGCAAGATGAACTCAAGCAAAGCCAAAATGCATTGAAAAAATCAGAAGAGGAAAAATCTGTGATTCTGGACAGTATTTCAGAACACGTTATATTTCAAGATCTGGAGAACCGCATCATTTGGGCTAACCGTGCTGCTGCTGAATCGGTGAATAGCACGGTAGAGAAAATCATTGGTAAACACTGCTACGAAGTGTGGAATCAGCGGGATACACCATGCTTTGACTGCCCTATTGTTCTGGCTAGTGAAACTGGTTCTTTTCAAGAACATGAGATGCGTACACCTGACGGTCGCGTATGGCATGTGCGTGGATATCCGCTTTATGATGAGAGTGATAATTTAGTAGGTTGTGTTGAGGTCACTCGTGACATCACAGAGCGAACAAAGGTCGAAGAAGCATATCACAAACTTGTTGATCAATCAATTCAAGGTTTACTTATCATCCAAAATGGAAAGGTCATATTCGCCAACGCAGCGTTTCTTCGAATTAGTGGTTACAATGAAGAGGAAATCTTAGCTTTTGGTCCGTGGCAGATATTTGATATCATTCATTCAGATGATAGGAATGTTCCATTGGAACATTTGCAGAAAATCATTCATGGCGAACCGGTTTCATCCAGCATGGAGTTGCGAGGAATTCAAAAGGATGGTACCGAACGTTGGTTTGAACTTTCATTATCTATTATTGAATACCAAGGTAAACTTGCTACGCAAGTAACGATCATGGATATTGATGAGCGAAAAATGATCGAAGAAGCCATCCGGTTAGAAAGGGATTGGGCTCAACGGTATCTGGACATGGCAGGGGTTATGTTCATTACAATTGATACTAGAGGGAATATCACTCTAGTTAATCAAAAGACCCTCGAGATATTCGGGTACTCAGAAGATGAAATGATAGAGCAGAACTACTTCGATTTGTGTATCCCTGAAAAACTTCGTGAGGAAATGAAAGATCGGTTTGATCGGGCTATGGCGGGAACATTTCAGCTAAGCGAATATGTTGAAAATCCTATCAAGACTAAACAAGGCACCGAGCGGATGATTCTTTGGCATACTACTCTACTAGAAGATGAGGAAGGAAATATCACAGGTATTCTAAGTTCTGGAGAAGATATTACTGAACGAAAAATTGCTGAAGAGGGTCTCCGCGCCTCAGAGGAAAAATTCCGCTCCCTCGTAGAGGACACTACCGATTGGGTATGGGAAATAGATCGTGAAGGAAGACTCGTCTATTCAAACAGTGCGGTTGAAGACATGCTCGGCTATACCGCTGGACAAATCATTGGCAGATCCTTTTTCGATTATATGGATTCAACGAGTTTAGAAAATGGTGAGGTTATATTCACTGAAACGGTTGAAAAGCAGAAACCGTTCAAGAATCTTGTGGATCGCTTCGTTCACCGAGATGGCAACATTGTGATTCTGGAAGGCAGTGGTCGACCAGTCTTTGATAAGCAGAGAAACCTAATCGGTTATCGAGGAGTATGCCGTGACATCACGGAACGTATGCGGGCTGACCAAACCCTGCGAGAATCTGAATCACGGTATCGATCACTAGTTGAAACATCTCCTGATGCCATCACGCTTACGGATCCAGATGGAGTGATTGTCTTAGTCAATGAACGTGCCGTTCAATTGTTAGGTTTTAATAGACCTGCTGAATTATGGGGCAAAAATTGCTTTGATTTCATCGTACCCGATGAGCGAAATCGAGCCATTGAAACTTTGAAAAACACCAGAGAGCATGGACCGTCGGTTCCCCTTCTCTTCACCCTTATTCAAAAAGATGGTTCGACTTTTCCAGCGGAAATTAGTGCATCACTCCTCATTGGAGCCGAGGGTAATCCATCAGGATACATCATTGTTGCTCGTAACATCACCGAACGAAAACAAGCCGAACAAGCCCTGAGGGAGGCTAAAGCGCGATCAGAGTTCTTCACAGACCTGATGGCTCACGACCTCAACAATATCAACCAAGCCATCCTCTCTGGAATAGAGTTACAGCTGATGAACCCAGAACTCCCTGAAAAGCTACGCACACAACTTCAATTGTCCTTAGAGCAAGTTGAGCGAAGTGCCGCTTTAATTGGACGCGTCAAGAAGTTCTCAGGGATGGATGAGGTTCAAATCCTTATGGAGGTTCGCGACATTGAACCTGACTTTCGTTCAGCCTTGGAAGCAATTAAACAAGCTTTTCCCAAAAAGACCATCCTCGTTGATACCAACATTCATCCCGAAGAATTCAAGGTCTTAGCAGATGACTTCCTTATGGATCTATTTTATAATCTACTACATAACGCCGTGAAATTTGATCGTAGCGAAAAAGTCGACCTTGAAGTGAAAATCCATCCAGACATCAATAAACGTTTCCTCAGGATAGAGGTCAGTGATCATGGCCCAGGAATCCCTGATGACCTGAAAGAACGGATTTTTGCCCGCTACACCCAAAAGGTGGGTGCGAAGACTCAGGGATCTGGTATTGGTTTGACACTTGTTCAGCGCATTATCGATCGATATGGAGGTCGAATCTGGGTCGAAGACCGAGTCAAAGATACCCATGATCAAGGTGCAAAATTCATTTTTCTCTTACCAATGTGGACGTGATCACAGGTTTTACAATACAGAATAAGTGATTATGATGGTGTAAAACGAAGTGTAATAAGGAACTGGTGTGTTACACGCTTACTATTTCCGGCGCCGGCGTGCTGCTAACCAGCAAATCAAGGTAAAAGCAAACAGAAACACCCCGGCAAGCACTAAAATCTCGCCAAGAAACTGCAAGTTCAATAGGAAGGCTACGCCTCCTGCAACAAGGACGGTGAACCCAATCACAACGGAAAAACCGATAGCTAATCGAGATGAGCCAGAAAAGGGTGCTGAGGCTTCATTAGAAGACATGGAACGACCGACTCCTAGGGCATTAATCCTGTACTTGATTATTGCTATCACTATAACCCTTTTAGTTTATTTCCTGCCCCAACCCTTCTTTCTTGCTATTCCAACTGCGGTTGTCTCCGCTGTATTACTTAGCTGGATAGGAATTCCATCTGTGGCTCTGGTCGATTGGATTTTTGGAGTAGTCTATGTCTATGTGATAGGATTCCAGTATTACCAAATTGTTCGTGAATGTACAGGCATTCAAGTAATTGCAGTCTTCATGGGTCTAATTCTTCCACTGCCGCGTGGAACCTGGTCCCGGAAAGGGCTTGCCGTTGCCGTTGTCACTATTCTTCTGTTTGTAGCCAATGTCTTAAGAGTAGTTTTCGAAATTTGGCTTGTCTACATGGGTATTCTCCCTTGGGAACTTGCTCACTATCCTATGAGCTTCATTTTAGGTGTCGTGGGAGTTTTTGTCCTTTGTATTGTGGCGATTTTCCTAGTGCCAGGCTTCATTGAAACCTTCGAAGACATGATTTACTACCTCTTTCCGCCAAAACCTAAGAACGGCGACGTTGTCAAATCATCAACCACTGAAAAGCTTACAAGTAATACCGAAAACCTGGTTCAATCCTAATGTGGGCAAATTATGGTTTCACTTCATTTCGTTCTAGCCCAATATAGAATAGACCATTGGTTTATTCTTCAGCCCATTGTAATGGCTTGGTTTCATCAAAGATTAGCCAGCGAGTGTCGACCTGAGCACCTCGTAGATGAAGTAACCGAATTTTGTGTTTTAGCTGGTCTTTCTCTTCTTCATCAAAGATTTCTACCACCCCATCCACAGAGAATCGCAATGTCGTTACAACATTTTTTGCATGTACACCTTCCTCAATGAGATAAATTCCCGTTACTCCACGATCCTTGACCCGAGCACAGAGGACTTGAAGAAATTTAATGACTGAATGAGGTGCCGAATAGGTCATCAGTGTTGTTAAATTATCTAGGCAGAGGTGACCATTCTTAAGGTCCGCAATGGCTTGAAGAAGAAGCAAGCTAATTGTGTTGAGGTCATAGAGGTTTTGAAATGAATAGGGTTCAGAGGAATGTTGGGCAGTAACACAAGAAACCCCGTCGGCAATTTGAAGCTGTGAGGCCACGTTTTTCTCACTGATTCGACTCAAAGTCTGACGAATTTGACCAGGCGACCAGAGGGTGGTAGCAAAAACTGCGGGTTCGTTGGCTTTAATCCGATCAGCCAAATAACGCAGAGCTAAAGTAGTTTTCACCACACCAGGAGGGCCAATGAAGAGCAGCTGTGACCCGCGTGGGAGCTGAAAAGCGCTCTTGGGAACAAAATCTGGACTAATAAGGTCACTCATAGCTAGTCCCTCCTTGCAGGAAAAGCCCATTTTTCCCAATTTTCACTTGGTGCCATTTAGTCTCATGTTGTACTCCAATTAGGCTGTACATGCGGAGTAACCAACTTAGGGACCCTTTGGGGCCATCCACCACTTTTGTATAAATCGAGCCTTGGACTAAGGACCGAAGATTGGTAATTAGCTCCGGATCGTGGGCTTGGTCTTCTAAGACGAGGATAAGTATTTTTTTGAGGTTAATGATGCGTTGTGCGATGCTGTGAACAAAGGTTCGGATGCGTTGCTCATCTGGGGCAGACAGGCTGAGTCCTGACACCGAATCAATAATGACAACAGAACCTGGATCTAAAATCTTGGCTTGGTCCGTCATTATCAAATTGACTTCATTTAGATTTCCTGGATTGTTGATACGATTAAATGCAAAGGGATCGTTTTGCATTCCAATTCTCCAACTATATGCATCGACAAAATGAATGGGAAGTTTACCAGGCTGGTCAGGAAAAGGAAGACCAAAACTACGGGCTTGCTGGATAAGTGAGGATGGCGTATTTTCCGTTGAAAGGTAGAGGACATCAAGCCCTTTTTTTGCTGTATCCAACGCAAATTGGAGACTGAAGCAGGTTTTTCCCGACCCTGGTTGCCCGACTAGGGCAATACTTGTTCCCTGTGGGAGCCCACCCTGTAGGATTGGGTCGAGGATCACGATAGCCCCCTCGGTTCTCTTATTCGCACCTCAGATTGGCTCTGTAGCCAAGTTCATAGTCTAGCTCTCCTGAGTAGGAATAAAGGTTTTGGGAAGTCTGTAGTTGTTCATGGTTATATTGAGGAGAGACGGAAACCTCTTAAGCCACCATCTTGGTACTTGAATAGTAGGAGACTAACTAATCGGGGGATTAGTGTGGCTGAAAAGACAAAATCAGGTGTACCAGGGTTAGATGAAGCTTTGCATGGTGGATTTCCCAAAGGTTCAGTGATTCTTATTAGTGGCGGTCCTGGAACCGGCAAATCCATTTTAATGAACCAGTTCCTTGCCAACGGCGCCTCGCAATTCAAAGAACCTGGTGTTCTCGTATCAATGGAAGAAACCCTCACCTCTACCATCAGGAACATGAAACAATTTGGCTGGGATTTGCAAGAACTCATGGATAAGGGGTTAATCGCATTGGTCGATGCCTCGCCAATGATTCAAAATGAACGAGTGGTTCTCAAACCGGAACATCCAGTTCTTGGTAGAGAAGAATTTACCATGGAATCCCTTCTCTCCTTGATTCACCGTGAAATTCGTCGCGTGAAGGCTAAACGTGTTGCTATTGACTCTATTTCGACCTTAACGCTACAACATAAAGATCTCTTCCGGATTCGTCACGACTTACTGAATATGGTACGTTCCCTTCGCATGAGCCAAGCCACCTGCCTGGTAGCAGTAGAAAGCCCTACCGGGGATAGTATCGGTAGGTTTGATGTCGAAGGCTTTCTAATGGATGGAGTCATCATGATGAAGCTTATGAGCCAGGGAACTGTCCGCATTCGAACTATAGAAATCGGCAAAATGCGAGGAACCAGCCATCAAATGAACCCCCTTCTTCTCATAATTGGAGAAAAAGGTATGCAAGTCTCTGACCTTCCACCCATACAATAAACCAGCCAAGAGCAACTACATTCAACCAACTAGCTTAAATCTCAACAAAAAGAAAGGAACTGCACGAGGGTAACAATCAACTGGGTTTGGTGATAGAAAATGAACCCTAAAAGTAGCCGATACATGTTCAAGGTTTCAGTAATTGGTGATTATGCAGTGGGGAAAACTTCACTGATTAAACGCTACATGACTGATTCCTTTGATGAGGGCTACAAAGCAACTCTTGGTGCTGCCATCTCCTCGTTTCAGACCAGCGTTAGAGGCTCAGATGTATCGCTGCAAGTTTGGGATTTGGCCGGTCAAACCTCCTTCCGTCGGGTTCGTGTGCAATATCTTTTCGGCACTGACTTCGCAATCGTGGTGTTTGATTTAACAAGGAAAGATACTCTTGACTGTGTCAAAGAATGGGTGAAAGATGTACGCCAGGGTGCACCTGAAGTGCTCTTGTTCCTTGTTGGCAACAAGGCAGATTTAATGGAAGACCGGATGGTAAAACCTACCACAGCTGAGAAAGTTGGAAAGAATTTGAATATGCTCGGTTACCTCGAAACCTCGGCTAAGGACGGAACCAATGTCAAAGAACTCTTTCAAACCATCTCTGAATATCTCTTAGAACATACTCTCGCTTCAACAAAATAACAGAAAAAGGTGCTTGAACTCGTGACGCTCCCAAGGGAAATCACTGAATTCCTGAACCAAGAACAGGGACAAACCCTTCTCATCAAGGGGAAATCAGGTACTGGGAAATCCACACTTGCCTTATCCTTACTTGGCCATCTTGCCGAGGCGCTTCCAGAGAAATTTAAGGTCGAAAACTTTGTGTACCTTTCAACACGTGTTGCAAGCTCAAGCCTGAAAACCCAATTTCCTTGGGCATTTCAGATGCTTTCCGAAAATCAAATCATCGATGCGACACCATCACTCATGGGAGTTCCTGAAACCACCCTAGAGTGCGGTGAGCCTTTTACTAATCGAATGGTCTACTCCGACGAGTTGACGTTTATTAGCGCCGTTAATGATCGACTACAAAACCTTGCCAATCCTGTGTGTGTCATAGACTCGTTCGATGCGATTATAGAAGCCGCACAGGCTGACCCTCAGCGCCTGACCAGCGCTTTAACGAATCTTGGTCGGATCCTCTGTGGGAAAATCATTCTCATTGTAGAGGGAGTTGAAGAATCGACGCTAGATCATATCGTTGATGGTATTGTCTGTGTCACAAAGGAATTCACTGCAGAGCGGATGTGGCGTAGTTTTCAGTTAATCAAGCTTCGTGGGACCCCAATAGATCAAGGTATGCGCGGGTTTTCTCTTAGGGGTAGCCGATTTACCATTTTACATTCATTTGATGCAGAACAAGCCAACCGTGTTTCCGATTTCGAAGTTATCGCCCACACTGGCGGTCGTTTTTCATCAGGAGTCCCAGAACTAGATACTGTGTTTGGCGGTTTCCGCCGAGGAAGCACATTCTTCATTGATGTCGCTGAAGGTGTTGCCAACGAAACGATTCACAGTTTAGTCTTCAGTATGGTGGCCAACTTCCTGCGCCAAGACAGCGGAGTTGTCATTGTTCCACCAAACAAACTGAGCTTTCGTCGACTTAAAGCAGCCTCACTTCGCTACGGATTTGTTGACCAACTCAACACTCGCCTCCGATTCTTCGCTAGTGCGGCGACTAGCTTAGGTGTTTCCAGTGCAACCGGAGAACTGGGTGAACCATATTACAAGACCGTGGCATTCCGTGAAGGCTCCGATCTTGAGAATGCGTGGAGTATGGTGTTAGAAGAACTCCGAAATCAAGGTTGTAAAAATCTACTAAGCATTGTGGGCTTTGGTTGGTTACATTCGTGGTTGGGTCCAACAGAATTACCTCGTTGGGCTACACGGATTGCCAATGATACTGCTACGGAAAGTAACTTAGCCGTCACCATTGGTTATAGCAGCACTAAGGATATCAACCGATATCTGGCAGATCTAGCCGACATTCATGTTCAATTGGCAGTTAAGGAAGGAGTTACAGTCTTTCACGGAATCAATCCCTCGACTCCTCAATACTGCATCTTCACACACCTTGTGGAGGGAAACCCTCAAATTGGCTTCCAAGAAATCGGATAAAATCCACATCCTCTTAGCAGATGATTCACCACACTTTCTCCGTTCGGCCCAGCTACTCCTTCGTGACTATGAGATTGAAACCGCACTTGATGGAGAGGAGGCTCTCGCCAAGCTTAGGGCTAATCCACCAGACATCTTCTTTGTGGACCTAGTATTACCAAAAATTCGTGGTACCGACCTCATTCAGCAGGTTTCACAGGAGTATCCTGATATCCCCATCGTCGCTTTGACAGCAATCGATGATCACGAAACCGTGCAAGAGGTCATGGATTTGGGGGCAAAAGGTTACCTGATTAAGCCTGTATCATCGGACACCTTCAAAGCAGAAATCAAGAAACACATCAAATCTGCTGAGTAGAGGATCAGAATCTATTTGAGGTCCTCGATTGTTCGTCCTGTCTTCCTAAGATAATCTTCTATGGCTTTGTGTAGACCATCTGCAGCTAGGTTCGAACAGTGCATTTTGATTGGAGGGAGACCTTGGAGATTATCCGCGACATCATTACGAGTAATCTGGTAGGCCTCCTTGAGAGTCTTCCCTTTCGTAAGTTCAGTCACCATACTCGATGTGGCGATGGCTGCTGCACACCCAAAGGTCTTGAATTTGACATCGGTTATGATGTCATCTTTGACTTTGATGTAGATCCAGATGAGATCTCCACAAGTTGGATTTCCAACTTTTCCTACTGCATCGGCATCTTCCATTTCTCCCATGTTTCGGGGATTAGTGAAATGTTCTACAACTTTTTCGCTGTACACGTTGTTTCATCTCCTTTTCTAGTGATTAATGATGATGTTCATGCTCTTCGTTTTCAAACAGTTCGTATGGTACATCTTTTGAAAGCGGTGACATTGCCCGCAGCTTTTCGACAATTGGTGGAAGCACCTCAACAAATCGATCGATTTGTGCTTGAGTGTTTTCACGTCCTAATGTGAGTTGGAGTGCCCCGTGGGCTTCAGCTTCTGAAATGCCCATGCTCATTAAGCAATGTGAGGGGGCTAGTGTTTTTGAAGTACAGGCAGAGCTAGTTGCAACCAAAAAACCTTGGAAACTTAAATGCAAGGTGATTGCTTCACCCTCAATATAGCTAAACCGGATATTAGCATTGTTCGGTAAGCGTTTGGTTGGATGACCATTCAAATATGCTTCATCGACTTTTTTGAGTATTCCTTGTATCAAGTCATCACGTAGTCCTGTAAGATAACTGGCAAATTCCGGTTGCTGTCTCATAGCTATCTCTGCGGCTAGCCCCATTCCAACGATTCCAGGAACATTTTCTGATCCGGACCGGATACCATACTCTTGACCTCCACCAAGGATAATTGTTTGAACAGCAATCCCTTTCTCCAAGTAAAGGGCACCCACTCCTTTTGGACCATAAAGGTCATTTGATGATAGGGTTAATAACGAAATTCCATGGTCAGAAACGTTGATGGGGATTTGACCGGCGCTAGCCACAGCATCCACGTGTAATGGAATTTCAGCGCTTTTGGCGATTTTTCCAATCTCTGCTAAAGGCTGGACTGTACCTACTTCATTATTAGCATGCTGAATTGATATGAGGATGGTCTGGTCAGTGATTGCCTCTTCGAGTGCTTTTGTGTTCACTAACCCAAATTCATCCACAGGCACTTGCGTCGATTCGAATCCCTGTTTGTTGAGGAATTTCACTGTATTGATGATGCTGAGGTGTTCAACCTGTGAGAGGATGATATGGTTCCCTTTCCTACGGTTACGATAGGCAAAGCCCTGCAAAGCCAAATTGTTTGATTCCGTGGCTCCACTTGTGAAGATGATTTTATCTTTTGCATCCGCACCGATGAGTCGGGCGACTTGGATTCGGGCATTCTCAACAGCCTTTGCTGATTGTTGTCCCGCTGTATGCACGGAGCCGGGATTACCATAATAAGTTCGGAAATAGGGTTGCATTGCTGCAAGGACTCGTTCATCAATCGGTACTCCTGCACTATGATTGAAATTGACCTGTTCCACCATGGCAAATCACTCCCTATTTCATATCCATGCGGTGCTAGAAGCTTAGGATTGCATCAGCTTCTAAAGCAAGATCGTTTAGGGTTGCTGACCCAACGACTCCACATTCTTTCAAGTAACCGCCACGTTCTAAACCTAACATCTGTGTGCTTTGGTCACAGGCCATCAGTTTAACTCCAGCTTTGATAGCCTGGTCGATAACCTCCTTAAGTGGAGGAAAACTACCTAACTGGATTTTTTCAGCTTCCCCTTGTTTCATGACCATAACACCGTTAATAAGAAAGTAGATTGTGGCATCAATATCCATTGCTCTAGCGGTAGTGGCTAATACAAATGGAGCATAAAGCCGGTGGGGTTCGTCTGTTCCGCTTGTTACTATATATAAGATTTTTTTTGGCATTTTTACTCACTTCTCAGTCTTTTGAACCAGGAACCGAAGATAATCTTCACAATGTTCGATTTTTAAAATCGTGTTTCCAGTGCGTTTTGCCCATCGTGATATGTCCTCTTCTGAGGCAGGATCGTCAGCTAGCACTTCGACAACTTCATCGGGTTTAGCTTCTAGCACTGCCTGCCTGGTCTTGTACACGGGTATTGGACAATACAGACCCCGTGCATCAATCGTGTGATGGATTTCGACCTTGCTGTGTGTTGTTTTCTTTGATTCTTCAGACATTCCAATGCGCCTCTGAAATCCCTAAGCTTAACAGTGTTAAGTTCTACCCGTATTTAAGCTTGCCCCAATCACTAACAACCTACCAAAGTGCAATAATGTAACGCATAAAGACGGTGAGGCGTAACGCTAAAATGCTAAGTTTCACTCACCAATAGAATAGGGAAAGCCTATGACCTCCTCGTCCAAGACCAAAACGAAGCGGAGAACTCCTGCAGCCTCAGTCACAACGGATGACCTGGATATGACACCTGCATTGAAGCAGGAAGTAATGGAAGAGTTAAAACAGCTCTTCATGAAAGGCGATCTTCCTGAAGCGAAACGTCGAGACAATATTGTGATGACCCGACTGTGGGACTCAGATTTGAGAATCGTCGATGCGTTAATTGCACTAGAGATTTTCAAGAGTCGAAGTGAAGCCGTGGCGTTTCTAACCCATGAGGGTATCCAAGCGAAAAGCGAGCTAGTGGACACAATTCTCCCAGCCATTGAGCAAATCGAGGAGATTAAACGGCAGACCCGGAAACAAGCTGTATCCGCTCTGCATAAGTCCAAGCGGCAGAAAGAGGCTTGACCTTAGATATCAACATAATTCTTTTTTGCGCGTGGCGAAGTACTTTAAAAACCCGCGTCTTATGTTTCTCGACTTAGCATTTATTCGATTTGTGATTACCATGACAGAGATCGCATTCCTTTCCGAAGATGAGATTAAGTTTCAAATAAAGGCCCGTGATTTCGTACAGAAGACTCTAGCACCGGTGGCTGAAGATATAGAGCAAGGCAAAGTAGAGGCCTGGGATATTATTCGAAAGTTTGGCAAAGCGGGATACCTGGGATCCCGGTATCCCCTTGAATATGGCGGAATTGGAAAAGGGTTAATGTATGAGGTATTGGTCACTGAAGAAATCTGTGCAGTCCACGCAGGCTTTGACATGGCCAGAGTCGCATCGTGTATACTCTTTGCACATCCAGTCTATGAATTCGGCACTGAAGCCCAGAAGAAGAAATACCTAGCCCCCGTGGCGAAGGGCGAAAAGATTGGTGCTTTGGGAATTACAGAACCAAACGTTGGCAGCGATGTTGCCGGAACCGAAACGCGTGCAGAAAAGCGGGGTAGTAAATATGTTATTAATGGTGAAAAACGGTTTATCACCAACGGACCGGTTGCCGACTATCTGCTCTGTTACACCGTCACCGATCCAACAGTAAAAGCCAAACAAGGAATGACTGCCTTCATTGTTGAAACCAAGGCAAAAGGATTTGAAGTCGTCGAAGAATACGAATTGTTGGGTATGCATGGGGCGCATGTAGGTCGACTAGCCCTCAATGATGTGGAGGTTTCAGAGGAACAAATCCTCGGAGATCTTAATGGTGGATTCCGTGTTGTCATGGCTGGACTTGATGCTGAACGCACGATTCTCGCAGCTGAAATGAATGGAGTTGCTCGTGCCGCGATGGAAGAGGCGGTGCATTATAGCAATCATCGAGTGCAATTTCGACGGAAGATCCGTGAGTTTGAAGGTATTAGCTTCAAAATTGCCGATATGGCTACAAGACTTGAAGCCGCTCGGTTACTAACCTATAAAGCAGCCCGATTAATCGATGCTGGGAAATCCGCGACCAAGGATGCAGCCATTGCAAAACTCTATGCTTGTGAGAAGTCCATCGAAACTGCTACGGATGCCCTCCAGGTACTAGGCGGAATTGGATATACGAAACAACGACCAGTGGAGCGATTCCTTCGTGATGCGCGCTTGATGACGATTGGTGGAGGCACTGCTGAAATTCTGAGATACCTCATCCAGCGCGAAGTCTTCAAAGAATATGATCTGTAACCTTTGATTATTCTCATAGACATTAGCTTAAAATAGCCCATTTACCTGGTGCCTTCCCTATTTGAGGAGACCCTTTTGAGTAATACGTTACGGCAGGATGCTATTGGCTACTGGCAACGTATGCGCCAGTTCACACCTAATGCACAAAAGCTGATTCTTAGTAACGTCTTCTCTGCCTTTGGTTGGGGAATTTCTCAAACCCTGTTAAACCTTTACATCATCAGTTTAGGTTATTCTAACACCTTTGTCGGAAGCCTCATGTCCATCAACGCTTTCACAATGGCCATCTGCTCACTGTTTATGGGATTTCTCGTCTCACGGTTCGGCACCAAACGTTCACTCATACTGGCTTCATTCATCACGTTTTTAGCATCAATGACCCAGATTCTCTTTCCTCTGCCTCCCATTCTTTATACAATGGCAATAATCAGTGGACTCGGACAGGCTATGCGTAATGTGGCTTTTGGTCCCTTCTTAGCCAAATGTAGCACTTCTTATGAACGGACGCATTTATTTGGCACCTCCCAATCAGCGTTCATTCTTAGCTCCTTTTTCGCCAACACATTAGCCGGATTTCTCCCAGGTATGTTCGCCATTTATTTCGGATTCCCCTTGGATAGCTCTATTACGTTTCAACTGGCACTCCTCATCCAAGCCCTCCCATTATCGTTAGGCATTGTTCCACTCCTTCTTGTACGTGAAAAGGATCAGCCCATACCTCGTGAGATTCCCTACGAAGTTG
The DNA here is from genome assembly GCA_016839365.1 of Candidatus Hermodarchaeota archaeon. Taxonomy (GTDB): domain Archaea; phylum Asgardarchaeota; class Hermodarchaeia; order Hermodarchaeales; family Hermodarchaeaceae; genus Hermodarchaeum. The sequence continues at coordinate 33,523 of JAEOUH010000067.1, read as the reverse complement.
TAGAAATTGAACCTGTCGCTAAACAAGATGTACGAAGACTTCTCCTTCGATTCGGGATTGTTAATGCGTTCATTGGCCTTGGGGCTGGTTTCGTTATCCCCTATCTGACCATTTTCTTCTGGGACTTCTATAACCTCCCCACCTACATGGTTGGACTCGTTCAGGGATTTGGATCTCTTTCAGTTGCTGCGGGTGCTTTTCTCTCACCAGTATTATCAACGCGAATCGGAAAGGTGAAAACCGTTCTCGTAACCCAAAGTTTATCACTTCCATTTCTTTTCTTCATCGCCACCATCATCAACCCTTTTATCGCGATTGTGAGCTACCTGTTTCGTGTAGTTCTCATGAATGCTAGCGGTCCGGTGGATCAAGCACTCCGAATGGAATTGACTCCAGAAGCTTACCGTCCACAGATGAGTGCGGCATCGTCGTTTGCCTGGAATTTCCCTTGGGCATTTAGCACTCTTGTGACTGGTCCGCTCTTCGATTTGGGATTATATTTAATTCCGTTCTGGTTCACTCTTGGTAGTTATTCAGCATCCACCTTTCTATATGCAGCGTTCTTTTGGAATATCGAGAAAAGACAGAAACATACTCATGGACACAACACCAACAAGGTGAGCTAACAAGAGAGAACGCTGGACCGTGACAGGAATTTGTCCCATTGGTCCGGTGGATGGTGTGACTTAGAATCGTCGTCGCATCAGTACATAGACAATGATGATACCAGTAATCATGAAGATGAGGCCAATCCCCAGTCCTAGCTTGAAGGATCCGAGTGTTTTTTTAGAAAAGGTGGTTGGCGATAGCGTTATATTTGATGATATCGTAGTGTGAGAAGGTTTATATAGGTAGACTTCTACATAGCTATGTAGAGCACTACATAACTCGGTGACTACATAATGGCATTCTGTGGTAAAGGACGCATTGAAACTAGTGAAGGCAGCGTCAGCTTCGTAGAAATTATCATCCTCACCCTCTTGAATCAGGGTCCAGCGCATGGCTATCGTGTGCTGCAAGGTCTGAAGGGCAGACTTGGTGGCTGGAGGCTGAAGAGCGGTACAGTGTATCCTGCACTCCATAGAATGGCTGAACGAGACCTTATTTCTAGTGAACGGGTAACCCAAGAGGACCGCCCAGATGCCGTAGAGTATCAGTTGACCCCAAAGGGGAAAAAGGTACTCGACGAAGCGCTTCGTAATCTCAGGTCCGAGTTCAAAGCGCAAGACCATTTTTGGCGGTTCTTAGGAACCAGCATGAATGGCAAAGCCCAAGACGAACTTTTAGATTGGAGTGTCCGCGAGCAAAGCCCTGCAGCTTTCATGGCCATGAAGATACAATGTGATTGCGAACCGGGCCATTGTACCCCACGACACCTCCTATTCATGAAACGCTATCGGGAATACCTGGAACGTGAACTGAAATGGGTTGAAAAACGACTCACCGAGTTGAAAAGCTCTGACGAATTAGAATAGAGGTGAAACAGCTATGTGTGGACCAACAGAACACCACTTCAGGTTCCGAGGTATGGCTCCGTTCATAGGTCAGATGTGCTGCAGTCCCGGATATGAACCGAGTAAAGAAGCTCGCATCAAAGGTCTGGAAGCCATGAAAGCCCAGCTTGAAGACTACATCAAGCACATTGATGAACGGATCTCCGACCTTGAAAAAGAAGAGAAGAAAAGCGCTTAAGCCATTCTCGCACTCAGGGCCCTGGAATCTTCGCGACGTCGCATTTCCTTTTTTCTTATCCTTTCACAAGCTTTTATTATTGTAAGCACGAGGCAAGGACTACCGAATTGCCATATCAAGAACGCGGGGTAGTCGTCCTCGGTTGTTTGCATGGTTTTGGAGGAGCCAGTCGTTGAACCTCGCTGAGAGTCTTAGTTCAGAGGCAGCTGCTTATTGGCATAGAGTTCAACGGTTTACTCCAAATGCACGACGAGTCATCATCAGCCAGGCAATCAGCCGACTGGGCTTTGGAATGTACCAGGCTATCTTCAACCTCTATTTGCTATCAGTTGGCTTTTCCACGGGCTTCATTGCCGGGCTACTGTCTTTGGGCTTATACACCATGGCAATTGGTGCCTTAATCGCTGGTCCCTATACCACTCGGATTGGTGAAAAGACAACCATGGTTTTATCAGGAGTAGTCATGGCTATCGCTGCCAGCGCACTGATCACCATCCCAATTCCTGAAATCTTGATCATGATGATGATCTTGTTCTATTTTGGAAACAGTCTTTCCATTACCTCATACAGCCCTTTGATGGCCCGGAGTAGTTCTCCGTATGAACGGACTCACCTTTTTGGAACCTCGCAGGCCTCCCGGATAGGTTCTAGTTTCTTCGGTAGCTTGCTTGGTGGGTTTCTACCCGGACTCTTTGCCCTGTGGTTCCTTGTTCCAATCGACAGTCCTATTACCTTCCAACTCACACTCATCATCTGGATTATCGCAAGTGTTATCGGAATAATCCCCCTCTTAGGTATGAAAGAATCAAGACCACCTGCCAAAACATCCGAGGAGCGCGATCTAGCCCCAGATTCCATACCGTCACTTGAACCTAAAGGTCGAATCAGCATTGTTTTTCGGTTTGTTATCTGTAGTGTCCTTATTGGTTTGGGCGCAGGCCTCATTGTTCCATTAATTAACGTCTTCTTCTGGGAATTCTATAACTTGCCCACCTATATGGTGGGGCTTATCATCGGACTTGGACAAGCGACCATGGCAACTGGGGTTCTCCTATCGCCCATTCTGTCAACCCGAATTGGGAAGGTGCCCTCCGTGGTGATAACCCAAGCATTATCGTTACCTTTCATCATCCTCCTTGCCTCAGTGGTGAATCCCTTAATTGCCATCATCAGCTACTTGCTTCGAAATGCATTAATGAACGCGACAATGCCCATCGGGCAAACCCTCCGCATGGAGTTAGTTCCCAGTTCCTGGCGCCCGAATCTTCAAGCCCTCAATACTTCCGCCATGAGTTTCGGTCGAGCCACTAGCGTACAATTCGCAGGACAACTCTTCGACCAAGGGCTATACCTAATCCCCTTCTGGTTGACTCTAGCATTCTATGGAACCCAAACTGTGCTATATGCCTTGTTCTTCTGGAATGCAGAAGATGCAGATAGTTAACTTTTTATTTTTAGGATGAAAATACTTACAGGATAATTATGTTGCCGGAGCAAGGAGCCACTCTCAAACGTTTCATCCAGCACCTCACCGATAAAAAGCGCAGCCAAGCTACGAAGGATCGCTACACCTATTGGCTCACGAAACTTGCGGAACACATAGCGAAGCCTTTCGAGGCGATGAGTGCTGACGATCTGGCCAAGTACCTACGAACACTGGATGAGTTGAAAACTGCCACGCGAAACACTGCGCGTGATACGTTTCACCATTTCTTCAAGAAGTACCTGAAGAAACCGGAAGTAATGAACCACCCAAAGCTAGAGAAGGAATCGATTCCCATCGAATCCCCCGAAATCTTGAGTGATGCTGAACTCCAGCAACTGATAAGTGCTGCCACTCTCCCGCGTGATAAGGCTCTGCTTGTTGTGCTCATTGAAGGCGGAATGCGAATCGGAGCCTTAGCAGAATTTCCCAAAGAATCCCCTGCGCGCAAAACCGGAGCAGGGTATATGGCTTTTGGTGATGTGGAGAAGGTACCGCATGGTTACAAGATTCATGTCCGGCACACGAAGGATCGGGAAGAACGCTGGGTTCCAATCTACTATTACGCCGCGGATCTCAAACAATGGCTCACCTTGCACCCCACTCAGCAGGATAATGATCCCCTTTGGTGTTACCAACAAGGCGGGAAGCTCTACCCATTGAAATACGGAGCGATGAAGCGCATTGTCCAACAGGCTGCGAAACGTGCTGGGATTAAGAAGCGCGTGCACCCGCACCTTCTTCGGAAGCAGTGGGCCTCCATGATGAAAGAAAAATATGATCTGGATTCGTGGGATATCGCACAAATGGGTGGCTGGGTTCCAAACAGCAGTCAAATGCGCCGGTACATTCGTCAGAACCCCAATGCGGTTCATGAACGCTATGCGAAACGTCTTGGCATCAAACCGCACGTTGAGACAGTTGAAGAGCCGCAAATCAGGAAAGAGTGTCTTAATTGCAGGGAAGTACTCAGTCCAACGAGTGTCTATTGTCCTCATTGCGGGCAGATTCAGGATAGAGAAACTGTTGAACTACATCGAGAATCTATCAAAGAAAATCGGAGGGCAGCTGAGCAATATCGAGAAGAGATAGATCTTCTGAAACAACAATATGCTGAGCAAAAACAACATTCCGAACAAAAATTCAAGGAGTATGACAAACTCTTCAAATTAGAGGACCTGCTTCAAGAGCAGAAATTATCTCAAAGACTTTCGAGAGAAGTTATTCAGTCACACAAGGCTGTATTTGACACATTCGACGGAAAAATCACAGATGAACATGTTCATCATTACTTCAGCAGTGTTTGGTATCTTGTTGAGCGCGGTGAAATGACACTCGATGAGGCTGCAGGAATCGTCGTGGTGAAGCAAATCGTAAGAGAAGAAATGAGGAAGGACAAGCCCTAATTAAGTTGTTTCGATTCCTCCATTTTGTCTATACTTTTGTAGCAAACCATTGTAGAACTCCCGCTTCAAGGCACAACGGAACAGTCCACATAACGAGTAGAAAGGCAGGAAGTGTTGCTAGGGGTGCAACTAGTGGAATGATTATTACAATCCCAACCACTGAAGTTATGAGAATCGCCGTTGACGCCTTCAAGAAACTCTTAAGTGCATCATATCGGGGTTTCGCAGTTTCAGTCATAAACCTAGGACTTTCTTCAATAGACTCTTTCATCGCTTTGGTTGATAACGAGGCATAAATCGCACTAAAGATTACTGCTGTAAATGCAAATAAAATTCCATATACTTGGATTAATACCTGCAATATGGAAACTGCAATAGCACTCACCACTTGAATGTTCAGAAACGCAACAATTATCGTGATAGCCAGATTCAACCACAGAAGCCAAGTCCACCATAGCCAGTCTTTAAATTGCTGCGCGGAGGTTTTCTTTTTCATATATTATAACTCAGAAAATATCTACTTAAATATTCTAACAAGAAGTCTATTCGACTTATTTTCTTTATCGAATAGTTCTCCTAATTCGTTTAGACAACAAAATACCTCAAAATATCTACCCTTCAAACCAAACAACACACCCCACATCTATTTTTTCAGCACGAGTTTCTGACGTGGTTTTACAGCATCCTGAGCTGGAGAATTGGCGGTTTCGAGGGCAATAGGGGTGTGTTGTCTGGATTTCTAAATTGTTGAATTGTTTTTTCTTCTTAAAAACAACTGAACAAACCGAAGAACTACCCCTACCTTCTTTGGGGCTCTTAGGGCGTTTTCCTATGCTAGGCCCCTTTTCCTATTTTCCTTTGCAGTTCGTCAGGCGGATGTTATGGGGGTGTTCTTCTTGATTTTCTATTTTTCGGAATTTCTTTTCATAAGCGAAGAACCGAAAATGCGCTGTCCTGCCAGAGCTCCGCCCGCCATTCTTGGATTACGGACGTACCCCTTCCCATCCGTTTCTCGGCGCGTGAAGTTTTCTGAGAACAAACATTCCACCTCCAAACTTCGGGACAAATTAGAGCCACTTACTACTAAGGATGGTTTCCTGAAACTTAACGCTTTTAGGCTCCGAAACATATTAGGTTCGTGAGCAGGGATTTGGTGTGTATCGATACGCTGTCCGTCGAACAACCCGGAACAAAAAGCTCATTTTCGCCATCCTTATGGGCGTCATGATAGCGACTACATTGTTTGCCGCTTCAAATATCGGTGGTAACTCCATGATGGTAGCCATGCTGTACGATATTCTTGAAGATGTTGCCGTTGATTTGACCTGGCAGGTTTCTACATATAGGTACAGGGAAATTTATAATAGATCAGATTTCTTTTCGATGAGGCAGATCATCGAGGGTTACTCAGAGGTTACCCGTTCAGAACTTTTCATTAGATCCTATGAGCACCACTTAATTGACGCAACTAAACCACTAGAAGAACAATTAATACTCACAAGTGGCATTCAGCACAACTCGACCGTCTATGACGGGATGACACTAATTTCCGGGACTATGAATCTAGAGGCCAATCAAACATTACTCACCGCAAGCTCTGCACAAGCTGCAAATTACCCAGTTGGGAGTAATTATTCCATTGGAGTCAGAATCTGGGAAGATACCGGTACTGATATTGATATGACAATTATCTATAATCTTACCTTAGAGGTTGTGGGTCATGTTGAACTAACATCTCAAGCTCAAGACTTACTCAAGTATGAAACCCCTTACCCAGGTTACCAACCCTCCTGGTATCAACACTACTTCAGCTTCTTTCTCGTTGATGTCGAATCAACCTTCCTACCAATATTTGATCATGCTGCGACGGATCCTGAAGTAGTTTTTACTGACCTGGATCAGTTCATTTTCATCTTTGTGGATCGAGTAACTTCAATCAACCCGTATAACGTTCAACTCTCAGCCCAGGAATTGCAGCAACTAGCATATCGTATTGAAAATTCATTATCTTCTCAGGGATACTACGGATCGTTTCTGCCACCGCTTGTTTGGACCCTTAACTTTTTTGTGAGTATTTCGGAGAACTTTCGCGTAGTCTTCCTCCAGGTGTCGATTCCAGTCTTTTTCATTGCGCTCTATATGGGAATCACCTTAAACGACGTGTCATATTCCATAAGGCGCCGTGAAGTCGGTCTCCTTCTCACCAAAGGAGTAACCCGGAGCACAATAACAAGCCTATTCGTCTGGGAAGCCCTCCTCATCGGACTCGTGGCAAGTCTTCTTGGTATAGTATTAACAATTTTTCTTATTCCATTCTTCATTTCAACGGTGACGTGGGCTTCCATTATTGCAACAGGAATCGGATTAGACACGATATTTTTGACTATAATGTTTGGTGTCTTCCTTGCAGTTATTGCCTCCTATCTTCCCGCTCGTAAGGCATCAAAGATTCCGACGACTGAAGCAATTCGTGAATATTCAACAGTCGGAGAAACCTTGTCATATCCAAGAATGCTTGCTTGGACAGCGTTAATTTTGGGTAGTTACAAGCTAGTCATTTGGCTTCTAGGCATCAATGTCACTGAAATTGTGCTCCAACTCAGGTTTACGAATCCCTTTTTGGCTTCATTTGCAAGCTTTTGGTTACTGTTTGATGCCCTCATTACTTTCTGGGTCCCACTCCTTTTCCTATGGGGTCTTGTCACAATCATCGTGAAAGGCTGGAAAGGTTTCTATACGTACTCTCAACGATTCATTAGCCGGGTACTCGGTGAATTGGGAGGGCTTGCATCGCTTAACATTCGACGGAGACTGGGTCGAACCGCGGCGATTATCTTTATTACAGCGTTATTAATCGGCTATAGTGTCCAGTCAATTGGAATTTTGGGCACTAGTCTAGACCTGGCTGTAAGAGACGCCTATACCACCGTAGGAGCCGATTTGAATGTCCGAGTTAGCGCACCGGAAAACGTTACTGATCTACTTTCAACGATTCGAGCGATTGACGGTGTAAGCGGAGCCGCAGGACAGTATAGGTTTACGATTGCTGGAGTTGGTATTTTAAACGTTCGGGCAATTAATGTGAGTGAATGGCTGGGAGTAGCGTACTGGGAGCCTGACTGGATATCAGGGCTTTCCAGCCTCGCTGCCTTCGAACAACTTGCAGCCGCAAATAGGACAATCATTTTGGAAAAACGGCATGCTGTCGAATTAGGTGTTGATTTAGGAGACAATATTTCTGTACAATTCTCAGATTCTGATTCATATCATAATCTAACGGTTGTCAGTTATATGGGACCAGATCCCATCTTGAATCCGTATCCCTGGGTCAGTGAGTGGCTCGCGGAGGAAACCTGGTCTTACGTTCCAGTCGAATTAATGGAAGAATTTTCCAATGAACTCACACCAACAGGTCACGTTCTCGTTGCTCTCGATTCACCAATAGACAATACCGCTGTCGTCGAGGCCATCGAAGCCTTAGATGATGTCCTGCGTGTTGAATCCGCCATCACAGACATTGAAGAGTACAACTCGAATGCTGTTCTTAGCTCCACGACGAATATGATGCAGTTGGGTGTAATTTGTGCTTTTCTTCTCGCCTCAGTGGGCACACTGGTCATCATCTACTTAACGCTCAGGGAACGCCGCACTATTACTGCCTTAATGAGTGCCCGTGGAATGACGTATTCTCAGACTGTGATAATATTACTGGCAGAAATCTTCACTATAATTGTGTTTGCGATCTTTATTGGATTCATTGTGGGATTGATAATCTATAACGGATTTGTGAGTGGAGGGACGGCGAATATTGTTCCACCACTCCTATCTGCCCGTTTCTTGCCACCAGAATTTTTGGGGATGTTTCTCCTTCAGACAGGACTTATTATAGGCATGCTACTCCTAGCTACGTTTATTCCGATTTTCATTGAGGCACGGGTTGCCCGTTATGATCTTTCAGTATTGAGGTGAAAAAATGTCATTTATAAAAGTCAAGGATTTGGTTCGGGTCTACCGAATGGGTGACGTCGAGGTTCGTGGCCTTGAGGATGAGGTCCATTGTGGTTCCGATGAAGAGCGCGAGAACTGAGATCGCAACGGAGAGCGCATTATTCACTCACTTCCACCTCCTTCACAAGTCTTTGAAGTGTGGTTTGTGCTGCTTCTTTAAGGGAATTACTTGAATTAGGATCTTCAAGAATATGTTTAGCCCTTCTAACCTGATCTTCAGAGGTCCATTGTTTCTTTGGTCCCATTGACGCTTTGATAAGCTGCTTTTCATTTGGGATACCGGTTGGTGGAATCTCTGGATAGTTTTGCTTATCTAGTGAATTGTTGTGTTCTTCTATTGCAAGTTGTACATCGCTATTTGATGCCCACACTGCTTTCCAGATGGCGAAAGGTCGACCACCACTCCAGGGTTTTTGTAAATACTTCTCGACAAGCCCCAAATCTTCGAGTTTAAGCATTACGTTATGAAGCTCCCGGCGATCTGTGAAAATGCCCTTAGGTCCTAGAATATTCGGATTGCGAATGGTGATGGCTCCCCGGTTTAATGCTAAGTAGTGAACGAGCTTCGCGGTTTCTTTAGAGGATTTTCCGCGATAAAGTCCGTAGACTTGGGGCCCAGTGAGAATTTGGAATACACGATTAATGGAAACCTTTGTGAAATTATCTTCACGTGAACAACCCTCTTTGGAAGTTTGGAAGTTTGTCGTGGTAGTCGTAGTGTCTTCACAAGGTCGAGTACGGTCTTTTCTTCGCCTATAGATTTCTGCTAGTAAGTCTTTTATTGTGAAAATATCTTCACAAAATTCACTCGGTTTTTCCTGAGGGGTCACTCTGCTCACTTTCCTGATCTCTTGGTAGTTGATTTTTGATAATGGCTTTTTCAACCGCTTTTGCTACAATTTTTCCAAAGTTGTTTTCTAGGAAACTAGCTTGTTCAACCGGGAAAACAAGGACAAATCCATTTACATGAACAACATTAAGACGCGTTGGTTTGTATCTTTCAAGCCATTTAGGAGAAAGTGCTACACCTCGTGAATCGCCAGATCTTAAGATACTCCTAGTGGTGCTTTCAATCATACTGATAACGTACTTACACTCATTTATAACGTATTTAGAATCGAATTAAAAAGAAATTAATCAATCATCTTTTTTGGAATGCAGAAAAGCAACGGGATAAGGACATCAAAGAGCAAGAAATCATATTACTAAGGAATACGATAATAGAAACTGACCTCCATTGAGGTTTCAGCCTCTTTTATCAAACTGTAAGCTTATTAGGAGAGATTACGAATAGGGACCTTGAATGGCATTTGAGGTGGGAGATATTGTTCAATAATCGTGGCTTCCTCATCCTGGCATTTACCTTTGCCTTTCTTTTGAGTACTATAATAACACCTGTTCAAGTAACTGGTTTGGCTGAGAGTGTTGAATTGAAACAGCCTGATTTCGGAAACGAGCTAATGACGTTTACTAGCCAGGCGAAAATGCAAAACGGGAATGATAACTGGACAGTTCTAGTATATCTTGATGGAGATAACAATCTAGAAGAGTACGCGTTCGATGATCTGAACTCAATGGAGACAATTGGATCAACACAAGATGTGAAAATAATTGTACTAGTTGATTTTTGGGACGGAACCTATGCACCCTTCACCGGCGCAAAATGCTACGAAGTGAGCCAAGATTCGAATCTTAACGTTATTAACTCTGTAGAACTTGCTACACCACTACCAACGGAACCGGATATGGGCTCACCCACCATTCTCCGCGATTTCATCGTGTTTGGTCAATCGTACGCTCCTGCTGATAATTATCTGTTGATTATTTGGGATCATGGTAGTGGAGCGTTTGGGTTGTGTGAAGATGATACAAGCCTTTCTCAGCTAACGATTGAGGAGTTGGAACAATCGCTCAGTGATCCACAAATTCAGCATTTAGACATCGTTGCCTTTGATGCCTGCCTGATGGGGCAAGTTGAAGTCGCTTACGAAATCCGTGATACGGCGGATTTGATAGTGTTTTCCGAAGAATCAGTTCCTGTGACGGGATTTCCATACGAAGACATACTGCTCAACCTCACGACATTTCCAACCTCTAACCCCAGAACGGTGGCGACCAGCCTTGTTTACTATTATGTAACAGCCTACGATATTGGTGGACGATACTATGATCCAATGAGCCTTGATATTTGTCTATCCGCTGTCGAATGTGACATGCTCGAGGCAGTTGCAGAGACATTGAATGAACTTGCACTGTTACTTTATACAAACATGAACGATCCCCAGCTCTATGAGGCGATATCCTGGGCAAGAGAAAGCACACAAAGCTTCTCGTGGACTGAATTCATTGACTTGGGCTCTTTCGCTTCATCTCTTTCCACTCACCTCAATACTAATCCGTACCTTCAAAGGGCCACTAATTTATCCACATTCATCCAAGCTGCCGTATACGAGGAATTACACTTAAGTGACGTTCCTGACGCCAATGGGCTAGGAGTTGTGTTTGGCACTTATGGATCTCATCAACTCGCGCTTGCCACCGATACAGAATGGGATGAATTCATCGAGGCCTATCTAAATATCGGTGCATCATTTACTGAAGCTTACCCGCTCGTGCAATATCAAGGCCCAGGAGCTATTCCGGGACTGCACTGTGGATATCTTGAAGGCGCTTACGATTCTGTATATTATATCTTCACAGCAACAGAAACAGGTCCGTATACCTTTGCCATTGATGCGGCCTGGGCCCAATATGAAACTGATTTTGACCTCTACATCTACAATGCCTACCAAAACCAACTGGCTGAGTCGATTAGCTCTGACTCGTCAGAAACCATCACAATCAGTTTGAACGCAGGTGACACCTACTACATTGAGGTATATTCGTATCCAACGGGCTATCTTAGCGCCGGTATCTTTCTGCTCCAAGTTAATACTCCCTCAGGTACTGGTCCTATCTTTCCAATACCTCCTCCAACCATGATCATGTTAATAGCAGGCATTGTCGTCGGCATCCTCGTTGGCGTTATCGTCATCATCATCTACCGACAAAGACAATCTAGCAGTACCGAACCACCGCACCGCTACACCACCACAACATACACAGCCCGTTCAGCACAATCACCGACCGAAAGCACGAAATTCTGCGCCTATTGTGGTGGAGCAGTTCCGCCTCGTGCCCGCTATTGTCCCATTTGTGGTTCCTCGACGGATTGAACTCCACCTAGCCAACCTCTCCCCGAATATACGTTTCATCTCAGACCACAGTAGGATACAAAAACTTCCCGAAAAACCAGGCACAAACGCTGTTCTTTTGCATCCCAGTTGCCGACTTTAAGTAGGCTCCTGAGAGAGCCGTCCTGACCAACAATGCGTGGCTGGATCCTCGACATAACTCCCCGGCCCGACCACTTGGTCTTGTGGTTGCGCACGGCAACACAATGCGTTCCCTTGGAGGTGCCTTATCAGCCACAATTTTACTTACATGCACCCGGCGTCCAATTCGAGGACTATGCGCCGCTGTTCGAAAATCACCCACTGGTGAGCGTTGTGACCCCGGCATTTCACCGGCTGCAGTTGCGGGGCACGCGACGACCAGTTCTTGCCGTAACAGTCTCCTCCTGCACCCAACTCTCTCGCGTCGTCCGCGAAATCAAGACCCTCGCCGTCCCCCGTTTTCGCGTCTTCAACGGCGATCTCTCCGCAACCCAACTTTGGTATCTCGAGCAGCGGCGCTTCCCCTTCGAGCAGGTGGAGGTTCACACCGACCAGTCGGGGACCCGTGTTACCCACATCGACTCCTGCGACTCCCGGTGGGCCCTCGACTATGCTCTTCCTACCTTTGATACTGTGGATCTCCGCCTAGAAGGGGAAGACCTGTTTTGTGCCACCAGCTCCTCGGGTGACACGTTGCAGACCACAGAGCCCATGATGCTCCAGGATTGGATTAATACCCATGATCCAGACATCATCTTCACCGAAGACGGTGACTCCCGGATCTTCCCCACCCTGATTCGACGCGTTCAAGAGGAGGGGATGTTGCACCAGTTTTCGCTGAGCCGGGATGACACCCCTCATGTCTTCAGTGACAAGACCCTCCCGGCAGGTCGTGCGGTCTTCCGGTATGGCGGCCCGGTGTTTTATCGTCCTCATCCATTTCTACTCCATGGACGTTTGCATCTGGATCGGTCGCATATGACTTTTGGCAACTTTGAGGGGCTCGTCGAGTCAAGTCGGATTACCGCCTTTCCACCCCAGCGGATGGCCCGAAGCAGCCCGGGCACCGGCATCAATATGCTCCAGATGCAAGAGGCGCTCAATCGAGGCGTTCTGATTCCCGAAACCAAAGCGGACCCCGAGGAGTACAAGACCGGGCTTGAGCTCCTCAACGCTGACCGGGGTGGTCACGTCATCACCCCGCGCGTTGGTGTTTTCAGTGATGTGGGCGAACTCGACTTCCTGTCGATGTATCCGTCGCTGATGGTCAAGTACAACATCTCGCCGGAAGCCTTGTTCTGCGATTGTTGTCCCGATGATGCCACTGTGGTTCCCGAGGTTGGCTATTGGCTGTGTCGGCGCCAGCGCGGCATCGTGCCCACCTTCCTTGAGCCCATTCTGAAGAAGCGAACCTACTACAAGCGACACCGCCATGATGACCCCGTATATGAGGCGCGGCAAGCTGCGTTGAAATGGCTCCTCGTCGTCTCCTTTGGCTATCTCGGGTTTCGAGCCTCACGTTTTGGTCGCGTCGAAGCGTACGAGTGTGTCACGGCGTTCAGCCGACGCGTACTGCTGCAGACCAAGGCCGTCTGTGAACGCAAGGGCTTTCAAGTGCTCCATGGTATTGTGGACTGCGTCTGGCTGCAGAAGTCTGGCGCCTCCGTTGAAGACTATCTGGCCCTCAGCGAGGTGGTTGAGGAAGTAACCGGACTGCCGATGGAGTTTGAAGGCCGTTACCGATGGATCATGTTCTTGCCATGCCGCAATCAACCCTACGGCGCGCTGACGCGCTACTGCGGGGTAAAACACGATGGTACTATCAAAGCCCGGGGCATTGAGCTGCGACGCCGTGATACCCCACCGCTCATCAAGCAGCTCCAGATGGACCTCCTCACTTGCCTGGCGGGTGCCGAAGACACCGATGAGATGCAGCAGCTGCTCCCGCAATTACTCGACATCGTCAAAGAATACCTCGACCTTCTGCACAGCGGTGGAGTAACCCCCGATGACCTCATCATCACCCAACACATCAGCCGATCCCCCCACGAATACCAGCAGCAGTGCAGCCAAGCCATTGCCGCCAAACTTGCCATCCGATATGGACACGACATCCAACCGGGACAAGCCATCAAATACGTGCACACTGACTCCACGTCCCGCCACCCCTTGCGACGCGTGGCACTCCCCCACACCGCAGCGGCGACCCACTATGACAAGGACAAGTATACCGAGCTGCTGCTTCGCGCCACCGATACCCTCCTGACACCCCTCGGCTGGAAGTACGAACGACTCACGCAACACTTCAGCGACAAACCAATCCAGACTGTTCTGGACTCTCATATTCGAGTTCGCAAGTAGCCAGGTACTTACTTTTTCACAAATTCGGTAATACGTGCTGCAGCTTCACGTATCCGATTCGGTGGAGCGGAGCCAATACTGATGCGAATGTTATTGGGGTACGCAACCCCGAATTGATCCCCAGGAACTACAATCACACCTTTCTCCTCGAGAAGTGAGATAGCAAATTCGGGACCCGACATCCCTGTTTTTTCTACGTTTGGAAACAGATAGAAACCTGCCATAGGTTCGTATGTGAACGTAAAGCCTTTGATGGGTTTGATACTTTCCAACGCCACCTTTCGACGATCATTCAATACATTACGATGCTGCTCAATGATTCCTTTGAAGGCTCTAGGATTCGATAGTGTCTTCATAGCACCCACCTGAATGGGTGTAGGAGCACAGGCGGTGTTGTATTGATGCACCTGATAAATTGGTCGCATCAAATTCACTGGAGCGATAACATAACCGAGTCGTAATCCAGTCATCGCCAAAGCCTTGGAGAAACTGTTGACGATTATAACATTGTCCCGATCAAAGGTACCTGCACAAGTGTGTGGAGACCCATCGAAACGCAAGAACTCATAGCATTCATCGGAAATTAGAATACTATCATAATCACTAGCGAGTTCAACGATTGCCTTCACACTTTGAGTTGAGGCAATCGAACCAGTGGGATTACAAGGTGAATTAATTATCACCATCTTTGGAGGTTTCTGCTCAAAGGCTATTCGGAACTTGTCAATATCAAGGTCAAAAGATGATGTCATTGGAATCAGTTCCACTTCTGCCCCGGCTAGTTTGGCTTGATTAGCGAAGTAGCCGAAGGCGGGATCTTGAACCAACACCCGATCACCAGGATTGATGAGAGCTAGCATCGTGTCGAGTAACCCTTCCAAGGCACCACACGTGACTAAAACCTCATCAGCCGAATATTCGAGGTTATAGGTTTCTTGGTATCGGTCAGCAATCGCTTGGCGCAATTCGACAATACCTGCATTAGACGAATAGTGAGTTTGCCCAGTTGCGAACGCATCAGCTATGGCGTCACCCAGAAAGGGAGGAAGCGGTAAGTCCAAATCTCCAATTCCTAAGGAAATCACATCCACACCCTTCGCTGCCAGCTTTGAACCAATTTCGAAAAACTCACGGAGTCCACTCGGCGATACACCCTGGAGGCGTGAGGCAGTTTTTACAGTCTTTGGCATCAGTTCCAGCTCCTCTCGAACAATGTTTTCAATCCATACTCGTTTCTCCTTGAAAAAGTTCTGTACCCACCAATAAGCCACACCTAAAAGAGGCTAACGAGTTCTGATAGAAATTTCTAAAGCTATTTTAAGGAACAATAGCCAATCTTGAACCATGAAAAAATATGATGTTATCGTCATTGGCTCAGGCTCCGGTGGAATCATTCTTGATCAAGCCTACCGGGCGGGATTCAAAGTTGCCTATGTCGATCGTGGACCGCTAGGTGGTACATGTCTGAACGTTGGGTGCATCCCATCGAAAATGCTAATTTACCCTGCTGACCGAGTCGTCGAAATCCAAGAGGCACACAAACTTGGAATCGATGCGGAGATTAAGGACATCGATTTCAAAGCGATTATGAAACGGATGCGTGAACCAATTGACGAAAGCCTTTCGCACATGCGAGCGGGACTCCAGCACGCTCAAAACCTTGACTTCTACGAAGCGGAAGGCCACTTCACCGGAAACTACACTATGGAGGTTGCAGGAGACGAGATTCGGGGAGAAAAAATCTTCATTGTCGCAGGGGCACGTCCCTCAATTCCTCCCATAAAAGGTTTAGACCAAATCAACTACCTCACGAATGAGACACTCCTTGAATTAACTGAACTACCAAAAAGCGTCGTTATCATCGGTGGAGGGTACATCGCTGCTGAATATAGCCATTTCTTGGCAGCTATGGGTTCAGAAGTCACCATGCTACAACGAGGAACCAGATTGGTTCCCCAAAACGAACCTGAAATATCTCTAACTCTTCAACGAGCACTCTCGAAAAGAATGCGCATCTTCACTAACACATCAGCCATTGAAGTGAAACAAACAGCCAAAGGAGACACAGTCGTCGCTGAAAACAAAACCACTGGTGAGGAGATGGAATTTACAGGCGAGCGCATTTTAGTGGCAACTGGTCGACGATCCAACGCCGATGTTTTGAACGTTGAAAAGACCGGGGTTAAAACTGATGAACGCGGGTTTATTCTGGTCAACGATTATCTCGAAACGAGCAAAAAGAACATCTGGGCTCTTGGAGATGTCACTGGACGCTATATGTTTAAACACGTCGCCAACCGCGAGGCTCAAATTGCCTGGAATAATGCCGTCGGAGACAACAAACAGAAAATGGAATACCAAGCAGTCCCCTATGCCGTGTTTTCCTACCCGCAGATTGCCGGGGTCGGACTTACCACCACTGAAGCCACTAAGAAGTATGAAGTGCTCATTGGGACTGCGAAGTATTCGGATGTCGCCAAAGGTGAAGCCATGGTGGAAGAGGATGGATTTGCCAAAGCCATAGTTGACAAGAACACCTACCGAATCCTTGGTTTTCACATCATTGGCCCCTATGCGGCAATGCTCATCCAAGAAGTCGTCGACATCATGGCTATCGGCGGAAATATGTGGACCCTCGCTCAAGGAATGCACATTCACCCAGCACTTACCGAGTTAATTACATCAGCACTCGGGAACCTGTACGACCCATCCCACGTCCATCACCACGAACATGAACACAATTCCTAAATCAGGAGGAAAAAAATGCCAGGAAAAATCCTCGTAATCATTGCAACGGAAAATAAAGAGAAAGCTCTCACTGGGCTAATGTATGCCACAAACGCCATGAAGTACGGTTGGGTTGACGATGTCAAGACCATCTTCTTCGGTCCTGCCCAAAACCTCATGGTCACTGACCCCGATGTCTCCAAAGCCGTTGAAGAACTCGCTAAACAAGGCGAAACATTTGCTTGTAAATTCATCGCGGACCGAGATGATATAGCTGATTCAACAACAAAACTTGGCGTTCAAGTCGAATATGTTGGCTCTATCATTTCTGAGCATATCAAAGACGGCTATACTCCGATGGTCTGGTGATTCTTTCCCAAGTTAAATAGCAATGCAGGTTTCGGTACGATTCACCCCATCTACACTATGAATGCCTTCCATCAATTGACGTAAATCTTCTGTTGATGGAAGCACTGCGTAGGCAATCACATCGTAGGGTCCTGTAACCACATTGGATCGATCCACACCAGAAATCTTCCCAATGGCCTGTGCAACATCCCATACCTTCCCTGCTTCAACTCGGATTAGAATGTACACTACAACCGGCACCTCAATCACCACTTCAGAGTATACCTCAACCGAGATATTAATCTAATAGATAGAGTCACAGTCGCCTCAATCGAGCCCTTTGAGATGAGAATAAGCAATGAAATCGGCTAGACCAATCTATGACAACCTCTTCGAAGTGATTCAGAATCGTCGATCAAAGCGCATATTCTTGGAAAAATCAGTCCCAGATGATGTGCTTGAAGCTATCCTCAATGCAGGTTTTCGCGCTCCCTTCGCAGCACAACTATGTAGCCTCATCTACACCCGCGACCGCAAAAAAATCAAAGACCTACAGCCAATGGGAGTATATCCGACAACCCAGGTGCTAATATTCCCTCTCATTGATTTAAATCGCCACGAGCAAGTAATGAACCAACGAGGACATTCCTACAATTTTGATGATACTCTAGCCCTCTGGCTTGGACTACAGGATGTCTCTCTCGTTGTTGCAAACCTCACCTTAGCAGCAGAAGGCTATGGTCTAGGATCCGTCTTGCTAGGGGCAGCACCAATTGTTGCCGATGAACTAGTGAAGATGTTCAATATCCCCAAACGCGCATTTCCAGTTGTCGGACTATGCTTGGGATATCCAGATCCTGCAGAACATACCGAAATTCGACCCCGGTATCCCCTGAGTTTTAGTGCATTTGAGGACAAATATCACCAACCATCAAATAAAGAGCTACTTGAGGCCATGAAAGTCATGGATGAAGGATATCTTGCCCAAGATTACTATATTGAACGGCAGATAAAGATTCCACTTCTAAAAGGGAAGGACTCTATCGATTATGACACCTACTCTTGGTGTGAACACATCTCCCGAAAATTCATCTCGGGTGGATGGTCGAAAGGATCATTACTTGATACATTACGAAAACACGGATTCAACTTTGACTAATTTCGGTGCTAGCCCGGAAAGTGAGGACCTGATAAAACCGGAAACTGATCCATTTGAGCCTTTAAGGCATCGAGCTTCTTTAGGAGTTCTTGGTGCATTGCGGTAATGCTCATAATCACTGTGCCATCTAAGCTTTGTTTCTCAGCCAGCATTGCAGCTTCATCTTGTAGGCGTCCAGCAACCGAGACCATATCCGCAAGCCGTTGAATCATGCTTTTCATCAGGGTATCTGTATCGCTGATGACAATACGATCTGAGCGAAAAATTTGTTTCACATCAAAACCGTTGAAGCTGAGTGGTTTATCCTTATATTGGTCAATAACTTCAGCAGTATACGATTGGAGAAACAAGGAGCTTAACCGGTTCAACGCATCATTGAGCTCAAACTCATCATGGTCATTTGATGACAAAATCACAAACACGAGATTCTCAAACACGTTGAAAGCCATCTTTACCTGAAGCAACCGCAACCGTTCCAAGGCTCCGGCATTCCGCAACACATTCACGAGAGTGACAGCAAGAGACGAAAACACAGGGGGATCCATTCCAATCGCAACTAACCGACTTTTACCAGCAGGAGCCAGGTGAAAGAGCGGATTCTCGGTTTGCCGATGCACTATGAGAATATCATGAATCATCGCAGCCTCAACTTCCCAACACAAGTGTCTTTCAAAGACCTGTCTAACTATTTTTGCTAGATACGCTCTTAAATCGATTGCCTAGATACTGGCATTTCCAACTAAAATCCGAGAAAAGATGTAGCCAAAAAAACGTGTCATGAAAGGTTTTTGTCACCATTATTCTCTATGGCTTCTTTGATTCCGAACATATTTTTTGATAATCAGCAAAGAAACTACTATTCCGAAGATTAAGGCTAAGAAGCCTGCAATATTGACAAAAGCATTTGTTTTTGAGGTTGAAGCTGACAGTGAGGGTAATACGAAGTCTTTGATAAGATTAAGAAACGGAACGCCATCAGGTTCTTCAGCTGTAACCACAATAACCAAGTCATGTTGTGGAATGACGCAGATACCCTGACCTCCAGCACCAAAAGCGGCGTAAGCACCAATTATAGGATAGCATATCCAATGGTACCCATAGCCATAACCGGGACAGAACATCGTATGCATTCGAGTTGATTCAACAACCCACTCTTCCGAAATCACCTGTTGCTGATCCCAGCGCCCCTTATGTAAATGGAGAAATCCGTACTTAGCCATGTCTCGTGGTAAGAGACTAAGTCCAAAACCACCATAATTGACTCCCTGACTATCCGACTCCCAATAGTGGTGTGTAATCCCTAAAGGTTGAAACAAATTCTCATCAGCAAATTGGTGCATAGTCTTTCCGCTGGTCATGGTAATGAGTGTTGAGAGCATGGATGAGGCACCGGTGTTGTAGTACCATTTCCAATTTGGTGCACACTCCATCGGCAAATCAAGGAAGAACTGGACACCATCCTCGCTACGTATCCATTGCACAAAAGAATTTCTTGAATCATCATAGGAGTAGGTTCCTTCATCCCATTGAAGGCCTGTTTTCATTGTTAATAAATCCCGAACAGTCATCATATCCTTTAGGGGGCTCTGGTTTGCTACGGTCCGCTCAGGAAAATATGCAAGAACAGGATTCTGAATATTGCTAATGTAGCCTTTGTCAACAGCAATTCCAAAGACACCCGCGGTGATACTCTTAGTGACAGAAGCAAGAAAGTGAAGCTGGTTCTCATCGTAGACAGGATTAGGATAGGTTTCGAAGATGATGTAACCATGACGCACCACCAAGAATGCGTTATAGCAAATATCATAAGAGTATAGCTTCGCATCTAACTGGTCCAGGAGACGTGAATCCATACCCTGAGATTCCGGAGAAGCGAACCGCCAACCATCCGTGGGCCAATAATCTGGTTCACGTGGACCACTCTCAAGGTTCGGTGAAGGTAGTGCTGCACTCACTGGGATGAGAATGAACAACACAACCCAAATAACCTGAAAGCGAACATTCACTTGCCACACCTCAAGTAGACAGGCTCTCAATCTAACGGTTAAAAACTCAAATGATACAGGCAAACCACAGCAGAATCACAATTCGGCTTGCACTCGGCGCACAAACCCATGGTAGTTGTGATTGGCAATCGAGCTCGCATGACCTGCCACCGTAGCGAGGGCCAGGCGCAACTGTAGCACCTCCTGATACAGCCCCAGAATCATGGACATAAACAAGGCTTCAGAAGCACACGGACGAGCCACAGCACTGGCCGCATCCGCATAGGTCCGGGCATACACAAAGAGGTTATCAAAGGCTGGTTGCTCGTCGGCACGCAGCGCGGCACGAAAGATTCCCCAACGCCGGCGCTCCTTTTCCAGTTGTAGTCGGTAGGTAGGTACTGTACGTCCCATCAAACACACCACCGGTGTGACAGTACATACTGCTAAAAAGGCACCAGCACTGCTGCAAGAAATCGCCCATCATTCCCCAGGAATGACCCAGTTCTTGCTGAGTGCTCCTAGGGGCTGTCCGTGAACCGGACATCCTCACAAGTCGGGCACCCAGCATACAACACCTGCAACCCTTCCAAGGACCCATCACGAAACACTGTAATGCCCTTCAACCCCAACTCATCCGCCAACAGGAAGATCCGCCGAATATCCTCCGTTGATGCATTGTTTGGCAGATTAGCGGTTTTACTTACAGCATTGTCTGTATGTTTCTGGAAGGCCGCTTGCACGCGTACGTGCCATTCAGGATCGATTTCATGAGCAGTTTTAAACAAGCACTTGATATCGTCGGGTACACCTTCTACGTCCTGCACGGAGCCCGTCGCGGCTAACTGCTGTTCAACGGCTTCGCTCCAGAAGCCACGCTCTTCGGCAATTTCGACAAAGTATTTGTTCGTATCCGTCAAGCGGACACCTTCAGTGAGTACCCGATCATGCACAATAGCAAACAAAGGTTCAATCCCACTACTGGTCCCCGCAATCAAGCTAATACTCCCTGTAGGTGCAATCGTGATTAATGTTGCATTCCGCTTCCATTTCCGACGCTGCTTCAATAAATCAATGTGCTCGAAATTAC
The DNA here is from genome assembly GCA_016839365.1 of Candidatus Hermodarchaeota archaeon. GTDB lineage: Archaea > Asgardarchaeota > Hermodarchaeia > Hermodarchaeales > Hermodarchaeaceae > Hermodarchaeum. Next base: position 12,049 of record JAEOUH010000067.1, on the reverse strand, counting down.
CCCGCACCTTCGCCAGTTCCGCTGAAGCCCGCTCCGCACGATTCCGAATAAACTCCATCACCTTTTCCGCCAATTCCAAGGCTTCTTCAGAATCGTATGGAATCCGCAACTGGATGAGCATCTCCGTCCAGCCCATAATCCCAAGCCCAATCTTCCGCGTAGCTTTGGTCTGAATGGCAATCTCTTCCACCGGATACTTATTCAAATCAATAATATTATCTAAGAACCGGACCGCCAACGGAATGATTTCACCCAGCCGCTGCCAATTCACCTCACCATCCTTCACCATACGAGACAAATTGATACTCCCCAACACACACGACTCGTAAGGCAAGAGTGGTTGCTCACCGCAATTTGAAACAATGATTCCTGATAGTTTTTTGTTCCCTTTTTTGCTTTCATATTCTCGAGTTATTGTGGCAAAGTTGTGACACTCATCTACCGTGATGTTATAAACATCGGAAATTCCATGATCCTGAACCAAAACAACACGGTGATTCAATTCAGCCATAGGAGGTTTGTTTAAAGCTCTGTAGGTATTGGAACAACCTCTTGAACCGCATACCTGTGGTTTTGATTTAATATACTCAATTCGTGTTCCACAAACTGGACACTCGCCCTCCAAATTACTATCTTTCCACCTTTCTTTTGCAGCTATGCTTATTTTCTCCCGGATTTCTTGATCAGCCATTACTTCATTCATTTTTTCTCGGACTTTCTTTCTGAACTTCTTGTCAGAAAATCTTCTACGGGTTGATTCACCGATTTTTGCTCTTGTTTCATACGAGTGGATTCGGCTGAACATACCATTATCTTCACCAGTTCTTCCGACAGCCATGTTTTCCTTTATCCAATCCTCTGGCATACGATGGTAGGGATTGTTAGATCCAAGCATATCTTGCCGATGAAGTTTTCTGTGCTCCTTTGATGTCATAATTTGAAGGTTAGTCAATGAATTGTCCAATGTATCATAGTTTATGTGATGAACAATCTCACTTCGCTTTAATTTCCGTCCAAGCATAAATTCTGCAATTATTTTATGCGCTCCACGATGAATGACATTGTGATTTTGATGAATATGCCAATACTTACTTTTTTTACCCCGTTGCCTGTATTGAATCTTGAAAAATGGCATAATTCGATCCCCCTCCTTCAGGCTGCAAGCTTCAACGTAGGACCCGTCCCTTAACATCACCCTATGATCTTTAGTTAGTTTGATGGAGCTTTCATCATCAAAAGTAACTTCAACAATTGGAACTTGCTCTCTTGTTTTTCTTGGATTTCGACCCATTCTGACAACCATCTCATCACCTGACCAGCAAAAGACTGGAACATCCCTACCCTCTCGGGCAAGATCCTCAATTGACACAGAATTTCTCCCATCAGCTACGGCAATTAGCGTATCACCAGTAACGCAGGGATTAGTTGATTCAATTTGCATACCTTTGAGGGGGTGTTCGTCGTTGATGCGGTCGATGAAGATCATGCCAGGGTCTCCGGTGTTCCAGGCGTTCAGGATCATAGAGTCGAAAATCATGCGGGCACTGATAGTCTGTTCCACCTCGCCGGTGTGAGGGTTGATTAGGTCGATGTCGCCATCAGTCTTCAAGGCATGCATGAACTCGTGGGTGACGGCGACGGAGATGTTGAAATTACGGAAGGATTTCTTGTCGCCTTTCGCAGCGATGAACTCCATGATATCGGGATGATCACACTGCAAAATGGCCATGTTCGCACCGCGTCGCCTGCCTCCTTGTTTAATTACATCAGTGGCAGTATCATAGACACGCATGAAGGAGACTGGACCGCTGGCGACTCCACCTGTAGATCCGACCTTTGCACCCTTCGGTCGGAGCTGAGAAAAGGAGAACCCCGTACCACCGCCAGACTTCTGAACTCGGGCCATATGCCAGAGAGTGTTGAAGATAGAGTCGATGTCATCGCGAATTGGTAGTACGAAGCAAGCGCTGAGTTGTTCGATTTCGGTGCCGGCGTTGTAGAGGGTGGGGCTGTTGGGCATGAACTCGAGGTTGGCGATCATGTCGTAGAAGAGCTCTTCGTAGGTTTTATAGTCGGCACTTTTGTCGAAGATTTTTTCGGCTTTTGCGACTGCATTCGCGACTCGACCGAAGAGTTGCGATGGGGTTTCGATGGAGTTACCGTCTTTGTCTTTTAGGAGGTAACGTTTCGCAACTGTGGCTGCGTTCGGTCCCAGTTTCAAGTCATCGACTACGCCTACGATGCGGAGTAGGCGTCGTGCTACGGCTCGTTTCTCTCGGTATTTGATATATCGCTTTGCTGTCTCAGTATAACCGTTGATCATCAGTACCTCTTCTACGATGTCTTGGATTTCTTCAATGTGGATTGTGTCAACGTTTTTGTCCTTGATGATTTTGACAACTTCATCTGTCAGTTTTTTTGCAGGTCTTATGTCTGCCTTATGTGATTCAAAGGCGCGTCTAATAGCGTTCTCGATTTTGATTGGATCCCAATCAACGATTCGTCCATCACGTTTCTCAACTTTCACAGGATATGCCTCCCTTCAACACTCAACCGTCTTGATTCGATTCGGCGCTCCCAAGCAGTATCTCTACTTAAATGCCTTCAGGTCCTTCGATGGCATTTCTGAGTGCTCAGATAGCTATGGCTAAACTCTAGCCGAACCAGAGAGTATATTGTACTCTGACATATAACTTCCAAGGTTTTCAGGAGGTTAAGTGAAGTGAAACCAAGGCGAAGGCTATGAAATTACAATTCTGCTTTGGCGATAGTTTTGCCTAAATTGGTCGTGAGATCAACTCGGAACCAAGTTCCAGCAACTATGCTTTCGAATTCAAACAGATCTGCCAATGGGTCATCTTCTGTGTTCTGCAGGGCAAGTTTTCCATTCCCAGCTTGTCCTTCATGAATAACAAAATCTAATTTGGCTGCAGTGATATGGTGGACGTCGTAGGATTCACCGTCAACACTTGGAATAATTTTGAGATTAATGGTATCCCCCGTGTCTATCCATTCTCCAGGCCCTTCAAGGTTGATATCAAACTTCATGATAGGAACCTTGTTGCTGAGAACTTGGGCTTTAATTCGATTCTCCTTTCGAGTATATTTGAACTTGCCAGGTTTGGAAGGGAAGCCCCAGATTTCTCGATGAGCGGTCATCGAAACTATATTATCTGTGTGCATGGTGACACAGTAGACACCGAAATATGCTTCATATAGACATTGGACCACTATAGCTGATTCCCAAAGATCCCCCCAGGGGGAATTGCGGAACTGAGCAAGATAAGCACCCCCTAACAACCCGGGCTTAAGGGGTTTGGGGAGGATTCGTTCATAGCATTCTTTTGTTGGTTGGAATATTACCTGAATCATTTCCGAATCCGTATAGCGAAGTGGTCCTTGAAACCAAGGCTTATAGACTGGCATGGTCAGCTGTTTCGTCAACCTTATTCCACTTCCATTCACAACACATAGCATGTGGCAAATTGTCTCATCTATGCAGGTTTCACCTTTTAATTATACGTCTATGAATTACAAAAATCCAACAAGATTTTAGCCAAAGCATTAAATGAGTGAGAAGTCTAATCGAAGTGATGGTAATGCGAAGAATCGATATCCTGTGTCCACTATTATTACTTTTCATTGCACTCTTAATCACTTGGATATTAGTCTTGGTGAATCCGGTGGTACTTCCCTTTGCCTTGGGCTTCGCAGTCCTCTTAGTCATCTTTATTCTTCTTTCCTTTTGTACAGGACGGTATATTCGAAAGGATGCATCTGACCAAGTGTTGACCTACAAACGCTAGAATGCGTTCAGAGACCTAAGGGAAGAAAATGAGAAAAACGTAGTTGATGCCAAAGTCAATTACGAAGATAAGGATTATTGCAATAACTACGATTGTCAAACCACGGACGAACATCGTATCGAAGAAATGCTGCACCAAAATCATCCAGATAATAAAGGTGGCTAACAGGCCTACCACACTCCAGGCAAAGATGACAATCTCATTCAGGCCGGGAACAAGAACATAGCTGATGGCCCAATCAATTCCAAGCTTCAGTAACAACCCGAGCAGTGCAACAAAAATCGCATCCGTGAACTTGGCATTAACACCAGACAGTAGTCGACCTGCTGCGAAGAAGGCAATCGTGGCTACTATTAAGCTCACGACAAATGTTATCACAGCGTTAATCTGAGCGGGTGAAAGAAAGAGCATCATCTTCAACTCCTACACAACTAGCGCTAAGATACGAGCCTGCTTCCCTAAATAGCTTCGCCCAGTCCCCCTCAGCTATGCATTTCACAAGAGTAAGGCTAAGCTTATATCACAGAAGCCACCAAACCCTAGCCCACAAGTTCCCATGGAAGTCGATATGATGAGTAGTAAGAAGACCGTCAGCGAACGAATTAAAACCGCTTCTATCGCCCAAATTACCGGTATCGTCCTCATCTGGTACGCAATCAGTATCATTACCTCCCGCTTCATCACTGTCATCATCGCTCCCGGCATAAGCATTGAAACGGGCATCTATCACTATCATCATATTTTGTGGGGATTGATTCTTATGACAATGGGGGGCTTCATAGCCTTATATTGGGAAAGCCGACGAGCCAAAGTCTTTGGAGCTTTTTTCTTAGGTTTAGGATTGGGACTAGCCGTGGATGAAGTCGGACTCATTTTGGTCACTGCGGATTCTGGATATTGGGATCCTGTTACATATCCCATTATGATTATCGTTGCTCAAGTGCTCTTTATCGCATGGATGGCCGCGCGGCAACAAGGCCGATGAGACAGGCTAGCGTTCTTCTTGCAAGCTCTCCAGGCTCTCAATCACAACATCACGTTGACCCTGTCGGATGAGGCTTCGTAGAAATGTTCCCAACACACCGACTTCACTGACACCAAGCCGTTGCATAGCATGAATTGTCCGTTTCTCAAAATCATCTGATGAGAGATCCTGCGGGTCAACACCAATGAACTCCACCAAACTTGATTCCTTCTTAACCTCTACCACAACATCCTCATGAACTGGTTGTGGTGCACTTGGTGGCTGAATTGGAGTAGGATCAGGTGTGATTACTGGTGGAGGCTCCACTGGAACAACCACTTCAGGTTCAACAATGGGCTCCCGTTCGGGTTCGGTAGTTACCTCAACCACCGGCTTGGGAATTGGCTCAACGTTCGGCTCAGGAGCCACAGGTTTCGGCTCTTCAAATACTACATCGCCTGCATTCGCAGCTGCAATCGCCCTAATATCCTCAGGGTCTAAAGTCGACTCTTCATCCGATGCCGATTCAGCAACCAATGGAGGAGTTTCAGGCTCAGCGGGTGTTGGTTCAGCCTCCTCTTCCACCTGGTCCGGCCACTTGGACCCAATAATCGTTTTCGCCATCATAATAAATGAGTCTCCTACATTCTCATCCATCTTTGCACTCGTCTCAACATACCGCAATCCTGCCTGCGTCGCAAAGGACTCTGCTTCCTCCCGCGACACAACACGCTGATCCAGTAAATCCGTCTTATTCCCTATCAGAATGCCTGGAATATTCCCCGCATTCTTCCGTGTCTCCTCCAGCCAACCAACAAGGTGATCAAAGGACGCCCGGTCAATCACACTAAACACGTAGATGACACCGGTCGAGCCCTGATAAAATAAGGGGCGCACTCCTCCAAAATGAGGTTGACCCGCTAAGTCCCAAATTTGCAGCTTGACAATCACATTCCCTAAATCAACAGTCTTGACAGCAAAAGACGTACCGATGGTCATTTTGTACGTGTCGGTGAAGGTTCCCTGTGTGTACCGGACGATAAGGCTAGTTTTGCCCACAGCGCCGTCGCCGGCAACGGGGACTTTGAAGATGTAGGTCGCTTTACTCATAGACAGTATCTCCTGTAGAGGGTCAGTAAGGTGCCTAGGTATTTATTTTCTATGTTGGCTTTTAACTCGATTGGTGGTCCTTGCATTTTACTTCGTAAGTAAATAGAAACACTTAGTATTGAGCGTAGTCAGGGATCTTCGTCGTCGTTAAACGTCTCGAGCTGCTTGGGTGTAACGACCAAGATGGTGGTTTGATGATTAACTTTCTTGGAATGGACTTGCTTTTTGGAGCGGCGTCGGCTGAAACTCAAACAGTTCACCTTGCAGATACAGGGAATAACGATGAGGACAATGACACCAATAACTAGAATGTCTACAAAGAGGTTACTGAGTGATTCAACAGGGTTAGTGGGCGTTGAAGGGAAGTCATTGGTCCATTGGTAGCGAGTGAGGCGAAGAGAAAAGAAGAGAAAGATTGGCCCAGTGTTGTTTACAACTAGATACCACTGACCCTGTTGGGGAAGGTCGACGATGATGTGGAGGCTGTAGTTGACGGTAGTGGAGTAATGGCAGTGGCTGGACGTGCCTGTATCCAGCCAGTGGTTGTATTGGATTTGGTCGCATACCAGAAGTGTGGTGGGATGTAAGCCGAACCCGCTGATGGTGAAGTTGATGCCCCACCGTTCTGTAGGTCCACGAGAGGCATTGAAAGTCCATTGGCTGTTACCAGGGAGGGGTTCAAAGTAGCCAATGTAGTCTTGCCCCGTTGCAATCCAATAGCCCTCAAAGGCTTCAACGGTAGATAGAGTAAAGATCGTGAAAAGCAAAAGGACAAACAACAGATAGGTGTGCAGATGTTGTGCCCGCATGGGCGTCACCTCTGCATTTGCCGCGTGTTTTGGTCGCTTTTTATTTGTTCCGGTTCAAGCGAGTGGTTCCCCTGGCTCCCCTCTCTTCCATGAGCCCCCGTGATGTAATAGGTTCTTGAGTACGTGGTTAGTTGTCGCAATTGATGACGGTGTCGTCATCTGGTAGATAGGTTATTCGCCATTTGCGGGGATGCAAATAGGGGCGTTGGGGGTCCCGTGGAGGGTTACTGGTCATGATTGTTCACCAGCAACCCCTCTAATCAGAGGGTGACTTAAATAGACTGAGAGGGGGGGTGCTAACTGATATTCCCTTTGGGAGTTGCTGGAGAACCATTCATTTCGTTGGGCAAGAGGTTATAAAGTACAGGTTTCAAAGGATGGTATCGATTGATGCCAAAAGGTGTATTCAGATGACAATGGCTTTAGCTCGTCAAATTATCCGAGATGCTTTGCGAGTCCGTGATCAAGAAAGAGTATGGATTCATACTTGGGATCACACTTTGGATTTAGCGGAGGAAGTGGCGCAGCAAGCACAATTACACGGGGCCTCAGTAACTCTCACTTTAATGACTGAAACTTTGCTTTCGCATATTCTGAAGAAAGCTCCACAGGAAGCCATAACTACAACACCTGCTCATTGGTTAGAGGGAGTGGGAAAGTCTGATGTGTTGGTCGTATTAGATGGTCCCAACGATCCGGCCCCCTTCAAAGCTGCAGATAAAGGAAAAGCGCTCTATGCTACTGGGCAACTCATCCAGCTTCTCAGCACAGCAGTGTCTAATCGAGTACGCACTCTATTTGTTCGATCAACTGCATTCACAGAAGCAGCAGCTAAAGCCTATGGGCTTTCGCATTCAGCCCTTATCCAAGAAAATAACCATTGTATGTCAGCAACACAGTCAGCCATAATCAATTTGGGAAACCGTATCAAAACACTTCTCAGTAAGCACAGAGAAATTCATCTCAGTTCGAGTGAAGGAACAGACCTACGATTCCGGACTCGTGGTCGCTCATTCATCGATGATGGTATTATTGATCAAGGTGATGTGCAAACCAGAAACGTCTTAGCACAGATGCCGGCAGGGTCCATCTCCATTCCCGTTGAACCTTCGAGTGCTGAAGGCACTGTGGTTTTCAAGTGGCCTCGTGCGTACCTTGGAGACACCATTGAAAATCTTCGATTGGATTTTAAAAAGGGGCAAGTTGTTGGCACCCGTGCCTTAAAAGGTGAAAAGACCATCGAAGGAGCACTACAGTCCGGAAAGGGAACAAAGGACCAACTCACCCGCTTAACCTTTGGCATTAATGAGAAAGCCACAACCAACCTTGGACAGCCCCTCGACGATTTGATTCCAGGTTCAATCACACTGGGATTGGGAGCGAATACATTCTTGGGGGGGAGTAGCCACAGCAATGTTGCATATAGTCATACACTCAACGATGCCATTGTGAGCATTGGACCCACAGCTGTTATCATGGACGAAAAGCTCACGATTTAGCAATAAGGTAGCAATCACGATTAGCTTGTTTCATCAATAAGAATGAGGACCGCCCCGATCACAATAAGTAATCCTGCGATCCCCCACGCACCAATGGCTACGATAATACCCAAGCCTATCAAATACAAAGCCGCACGCATGGGATCTGCTTGAAGCCATTGAAGAAATCGACTTAGAATAGTATAGCAGAACCCTAGTGCCAAGATGCTGACAATCAGCATCAATATCTCATAGACGTTCACTGCAAGATAAGGTGGAGCAAAACCAAGCAACACAATAAAGCCCCAATATAAACTTGAAAGAAGACCCAACACCAATCCCAGGATTGCGCCAACACGAACAAGATATTCCGCGGCTTCAATCAATTCCATCGATATCACACACCTGATATTATCTACATCTAATCGCTAGGACTTGGTTAATAGAGTTTACGAAGAAAAAAGAAGAGGACACTAGCGAATAGACCGCTAGTTCCTCGATTATTCGCGTCCGCTGGATATCATGCTTTTACATTTTCTTTGTCCAGAACCACAAGGATTCCAGCAATGAAAATAAGGATACCTCCAACGGCAGCCCAAGAAAGGATACCTAAGATAATGAGAGGGATCCAGGTTGCATGGTAAGCAGTTTCAAGCATAGGCACATATCTTCGCCAAACCAAAAAAGCAGCAATTAGTGCAACGATATCTAACGCTATGTACAGCATCGCACTTGGAAGTACAAAGACCGCCCATATTCCCGCTAGCATAATAGTTACGCCTTGGAAGAGAATTGAAACAATTGCTAAGATTATGGCGATGATTGCGCCCCAAAAGCTCAGTAGTCGGACATATTGTTCATAAGCCAAAGTTTAACATCCTCCATAACGAGGTGACAACTCTTGTATTGCCTCCTCTGAAAAGGCTTTCGTGTATAAAAAACAACTCATATACTAGGCTTTTGGAAGAAAGCTTACAAATCCGTTACCCAAATAAATTTAACAGCTCACAATGCGAGTGAATTGATGAATCGGTGAATAATCCATGCCCACTGCTGTCCGATATTATCGTCCACCTAGACGCATTCCACGGGACGAAGGTGATGATTACCCACGTCGTTCACGCATCCGAGACCTTATCTTGGTCTTGGTTGGGCTAATCATTCTTGTTGTCATCCTTTTTGGATTGAGTTACCTCTTTCAATTGTGGGGGCTCTATACCATTTCCCTTGCCCTGCAATTATTCACCATTATCATAATCTACGTGAGTGTTGGTGTTGGGTTTGCGGTAGGTCTAACCTATTTTGTCATGCAATCTTTTCTCAAACGTGAATTTCGAAAACGCTTCGAACGAATGGATCAAGCTCAATACGAACAATATCGCAAGAGAATGGGACTCGACACCTCCGACGACAGGGAGAAGTCATCAGAGTAATTCTAATTCGCTTGCATCTACTGAGATTAATTACATTTGTAAAGGGGCATTTAAGAGGAAGATACACGTGAAAGCATACAAAGGTGCAGACTAATGGGAGACGCAAGCGATCTGTTTCAACGCGCAGTTATTGCTTTAAGTGATGAAGATTATGACCGAGCTGAAAAACTCACAAAAGAGCTCCTGGAACTTGAGCCCAAAAATACAGATGGTTGGAGCTTGCTAGCGAATATCTACCAGCACAAAAAACACCTCGACAAGGCCATTCAGGCGGCGACTAAAGCCACCGAGTTCGATCCTGAAAATCTCCAAGGCTGGAACAACCTTGGATACCTCTATTTACTCCAAGGTAACTGGAATAAAGGCGAACGTTGTTACGCAAAAGCAGCCACTCTCCCTGATCCCACACCAACGATTTTCCTCAACCATGCCTGGGCCCTCATTGAACTTGGTAAAGAAAAAGAAGCCGAAGCACAACTACGAGAAGCCCTAAACCGATCCCTTGAAGACACATTGTATGACGATATCGAAACCAATCAACACTATGCGAAACTCCGACCTCTCATCAAGCGCATCCAAAAATAGCCTGTCTGGATAATTTCACAGCTCTTCTTTGATTTTAAAAAAGCTCCCTGATGTTACAGTCTGTCCAACTCCTTGGATCTGACGCAACTGATTAACCACAAGCTCACCGATTTCCTGAAGCGACTTGCCCCTTGCCTTCAGAATGATATCCCATTGTCCAGCAACCACATGCACTTCAACCACATTATCCAGTTTTGCTATCGCATGAGCCACATCCTGTTGTGATATTCCAGCCACTGGATTATAATTGACTAATACGAAGGCTGTCACCGGGAGCCCAATCAGTGGATAATCAGGAATTGCTACGATCCGTGAGATGATCTTACTTGATTTCATCCGATCAATCCGATGCTGAACCGTTGAGCGTGGCAATCGTAATTTCCGAGCAATTTTCAGCGCCGATTGACTTGCATCCTTTCGCAACTCTCCGAGAATCTGCTGGTCCTTATCATCAATCATAATTAGCATTTTGCCAAATCACATATATAATTATTATCATATTTTAGCATATTACCATTGCCATTAGCAAAAAGCTAATATTAGCCGACTAGCCCAAGACTGCTGGGTGCGTTCGTATGGTAATGGAATCGATCCCGCATCGTCAGCTCTCAAGCGAAGTAGCCGTAGACGTGGGACGCGGTGTTCGGTTCCGTTACCGATCCATCCGATCCGCACGAGCCCGAGCCATCCTCACAATTCAACATGAGATCTCACGGGTGTTTCGAAAAGTCTTGGACAGTGAAGGATTCTTGGAAGTTTTGGCACCAATTATTGGTCCAGTGACTGATCCAGGCATCCGAGGTGCAGGAACGATTGAAGTGCCTTTCTATGGTGAAACCTATGTGCTGATGACTAGTATGATCTTGTATAAACAGATGACAGTGGCGAGTTTCCCCCGCGTATACTCTTTTTCCCCCAACCTTCGACTTGAAGCATCAGCCAGCTCCACCACAGGAAGACACCTGGTCGAGTTCTACCAACTCGATTTGGAAGTAGCGCATGGCACCTGCGAAGATGTGATGACGCTGGGAGACACGTTGATGTTCGAGGTCATCCGCACTGTCCGTCAGAAATGCAAAGAGCAGTTGGCTACACTTGGACGCACCCTTCATTTACCACCTCGAACCTTACCACAATTGACATTTTCAGAAGCTATTGAACTCCTCCTAAACGACGGCTTTACGCTAGACCCCGCTGAAGAAATTCCATGGGAAGCAGAGTGTCACCTATCCAATCAATTTAGCACACCCTTCTGGATTACCAACTATCCCGCCACATCCCGGGGATTCTATTATCTGCGGGATGCTGACCATCCTGAACTCGTCCGATCCATGGATTTGGTGTTACCTGAGGGGTATGGTGAACTCTCAAGTGGAGGGGAGCGGGAATACACCAATAAGGGAGTATTGCAACGGATGCACGAAACAGGCGAGGAGCCGCAAAAATATGGATGGTATCTGGACATGTTGGAAGAGGGGATTCCTCCCTCGGCTGGTTTTGGCATAGGATTGGAGCGATTAACCCGATACGTCGCTGGCGTTCCACATATCTGGGAATGCTCACCCTTTCCGAAGGTTCCTGGTGTTAGCTAGACTTACTCAAATCGTGGTTTAATCAACGAATAAGGAGCTATTCGTTGACAAGAGTGAGGATACTTTCGTTTCGATTCTGCCCATTGTTGCATTTCATTGGCATGGCCAGCGGAATCACAACGAGGACAGGCAAGTAATGCTTGCCTCCACTTTCATTCGGTGAAACCAAGAATAAAAGGCTTTTACCCGGTAACACTCCTAAGTTACACTCAGCATAACAAAGAAGAACAATCACCAATTCAGTAAGCATCATTATGGAGAATGATTTCATG
>JAEOUH010000011.1 GCA_016839365.1 Candidatus Hermodarchaeota archaeon | reverse complement strand
TCTTCACGGGCCAAGGTCGACCTGGGTTTAATAATTACTGGCAATCACAAATGGACAACCTAATCCCCGATTTGAAGGCAGCCCAAGTGTTAAACTTTGAGATGGAATGCTCAATCCTGTTAACACTATCAAATCTTTTCAGATTACGAGGTGGAGCCGTTTGTACAGTATTTGCCAACCGAGTGACTGATGAATTTGCAGTATTAGGCGAAACAGAGGCCAGTAAAACTGCTTGTGAAGCTGTCAAAATCCTCGCGGAATGGGATGCTCTATCAGCTAAGAAGAACAAACAGACTTGGTTTCCAAGCTTGGGAACTGGACAAAAATGAAGTGGTAGCTCGGCGCGGATTCGAACCGCGGTCCCGGGGTATCCTCACTGTTTTTACAAATTTCAGTTCCAAAGCCCCGGATGATTGACCAATGTGCATACTCACCAATGAGTAATCTACACTACCGAGCTTTCTTATGAATTCCTTAAGGCGATTCTTTTCTCTGCTGCTTCTTGAGTCTTTCGGCTTTTGAAGGACTTGCTACTCTGCAATCTCCTCTCGCAAAGCCAGTAGGATTCTATCCATTCGCCCTACGGCTTTATCACGGCGTTTCTCTAAGTCTTTCTGAAGCTTCTGGTAGACTGAGGCTGTAATCCGCTTTTGCCTGTAGCGTTGTTCAAGGGCATGAAGCGCTTCAATTGCACTAACTCTTTCTGCTTCCATCAGTTCAAGTTGACGAACACTGGATTCATACTTTCCACCAGCTTCAATTAACGGTTGGCTTCTACCTGCTAATTCCTTGTCAAGCGCACGGATTTTCCTTTCAAAGTTCTTTTTCTCCTTTCGGTACCTCGGTTTAGAAATCTTACCTTGAAGCATGGTTTTCTCTAACCGTTCTGACTGCAGTAAGAGGGCAATTTTTTCACCATATAACGCACAAAATTCACTCAGGATTGCTGGATCGACTTCTGCAGCTACTACGATCTCTTCCTCTTCCTCACGGAAGAAGGGCACACGTCTAACTATAACATAACCGATACAGAAAATCCCAACAAAAAGGAGGAGGACTACTGGCCGAGTAAAGGCTGGTAGAATCGGATACACGTAGTTAAGATTAACTTCACTTTGGGTTATGGAAGTGACATTGTTAGCCTTAATGGAAACCAGGTATTGCCCTGTTGGAGAAATCGATGTCATAGCACCAAGAGGAACACCTTGAAGCCAGCTTCCTGTAGGAAGCAAGAATTCTGTTGTCTGTTGGTGAATTAAGAAGGGGTATTCAAGATATAGGTCAAAAAATAACATTTGACCAGTTTGTAACACCAATTGGTTATGATCGAGAGGAATCCGGTATTCAAAATAGAAAGTGTAGGTATCTCCTTTTTCTAAATGATATTGAAAGTCAACATTGATTGATCCTGGATGAGAAATGTTGGCGGGAGTTTCTATATGGCTAGATAAATTTGCCACACTATCATAAGCTCTAAGAAATTGGCTGCCTGGAGGCAAAAGAATTTGGATTGATCGCCAGAGTCGGTCAGCATTTGAGAAACGGGGATTATTGCTATCCACCTGAAGCGTGTGAACTTCATGGGCAAAGAGGTATCCCCATGGGTCGATCGAAAACTGTCGATGGAATTCTGAATAAGTAATTAAGGGAAAGAACTCATCAGGATCAAATTCAAGATTAGATGTTCCCCAATCAAAGGAAAAAGGATGAACATCGTTCCCAGACCATAGAGTGCGAGTAGGGGCTGTGAAAGCATCAAAATAGGAAAATCTTGTCTCATAGCTCTGGATGAAGTATGGACTAGTAGGCTTTACAGGAACTGCAATTGTAGCCCGCTCTCCGATTTGGGAAGTCAGACCAGCGATTGCCATCTGAGCTTTTATTGTGGTATTCTGGTTAGGCATAATCGGAGTGTGCAGAAAAATCTGCCATCCCGTACAATTGGGGCCAATAATTGGAACACGCTGGAACAATAATGCGGTTCCATTCAAAGTTTCAGCACGGAACTCTTTGACACTATCAATTTGCGAGAGGGGGTATGCTGTCAAAACTGAAAAAGCTGGTTCTGGTCCAGGATTATAGACAGTAATAGTGTCAGTCACAAGCGTCATCCCATAGACCTCGTAATAGACATCTCGGTCTACATTTGTAATTATTAACTGCGAACCATTTCCACTTACAGGTAGTCCAAGAGCTAGAACCATAGGCACACAGATGAGAATGAGTAGAAACACAACTCTAGTCTTCAAAGATACACGCACCGATGCCAAGTTTCGATTTTTCGATTCCATTCATATATTTAAGCATTCTCTTATCAACCATAAAAAAAGCGCAACAATCCGTCGTCTGTCTAAAGCCACCCCATTTCGAAATGAAATCTATTCTAAGGGTTTTTTCCATGAGTTGGGTATTTTACCATATATCTTTGCAGGTACACCATATACAATGGCTTTAGGGGGCACATTTTTGGTAACTACGGCTCCGGCCCCAACAACTGAACCCGCTCCAATTTCGATATTTGGTAAAATTACAGCTCCTGCCCCAATGCTTACACCTTCTCTTAATATCGGGCCATGAAGGTCGTATTGAGTTCTCATAACGTATTTATCGTTGGTAAGAATGCAGCCAGGTCCAAGGAAGACATGGTTTTCAATATGGGTGTTCCATGGAATGTAGGCATTGGATTGGATTGATACCCTGCTTCCTATGAATGAGTTACCATCGATTATCACACCAGTTCCCACAGTAGTACCCTCGCCAATGGTAACTTCTTCACGTATTAACACATTATGCCCTAAACGCACATTGTTTCCCATTCGAGAACCTGCGTATATCACTGATCCCGATCGAATGATACACTCATGACCAATTGTAGTGGACTCCAAGCCAATCCAGGGAGATTCAATTTTTCCCTGCTGATACTCTCGAATTAACCTCTGAGGGGAAAACCCGATTGTTGTCTTTTCACCAAGAAACACTTGGTTTCCAATTAGAACGGGTCCTTGAATAAGACAACCTGGTCCGAAGTAGCATCTCTCTCCACTTCTAACATTCCCTCTTATTTGTACAAATGCCTCTATTAGACAATCTCGTCCAACATTTATTTCTCCGTCAAGAACTGCGCTAGGATGGATTCTCCCTTTCAATGGATATGAAACTCCTCAAGATAGATAATTTTCTTTCTTCGTGCACTTTCAAGGGCGGCTTCTGCAATTCGAAGGGCCTCTAATCCATCAGTACCAGAAGTGGAGGGGGATTGGTTTTCTTTGATGCTTTTCACGAAGTGGCCAAGTTCTCGTTTTAATGGTTCATCCCACGCAGAAGTGGATTTCTGTTCCCACTGCTTGGTACCGATTGTTACTTCCTGTGAAATATAGTCTAAAGTAATGACACCTTCGGAGCCTGTGATGTTTAATCCGCGAAGTTTTCGGGGTGTCAGCCAGTTGCATTCTAGGAAAAATGTTGGCTTATCGTTGAAACGAATCACGATGTTAGCATGATCTTCATACTTGTGATAAAGGTTCCCGGCGATTGCATATACTGATGTCGCCTCCTGCTTGACTAAGAATCGGGAGATGTCGATGTCATGAATGGCCATGTCTTTGATTATTCCAATATCAGCCACTCGTCCAGGGACGAAGGGACCTAGCCTACGGGCTGATCCTAGTACAATTTCGCCAACTTTTCCTTGATCAATAACTTCGGATGCGATATTCACGGAGGGGTTGAAACGCTCAACAAAACCCACCATTAACAGCACATTTGCTGCTTTCGCTGCATCAATTACTCGTTGAGCTTGACCAACTGTATCTGTCATTGGTTTCTCAAGTAATACATGCTTTCCTGAAGCAATTGCCTCTAATGCAACGTCTGCGTGCGTAATCGTTGGGGTGCAGATGGTTACCGCGTCGACATCCTTGTTTCGTAACAGGTCACTTGTTTGGGTGTAATGGGTTGCATTGAATCTTTCCGCGAATGCTTTAGCCTTATCCGCATCACGATCTGCGACAGCCACTAGTTTCGCTTCTTCTAATTCTGAAAAAACCCGTACGTGGTGTTTACCCCAAGCGCCTATTCCGATTACGCCTATTCCTGGAGGGTCCATTGTTGCCACCAAAGCTACAGACCCGAATAGCCCTAAAAAAGTTACCGATGTTACGTTTAAACCAGTTTAATCGAAACGATAATTTAGGAGAATTCCAACAAGAACTTGATAACTATGTCCCTTTCTGAACCAATGGCGAAACTCCGTCAACTAGGTCTCACAGAATACGAAACACAAGCCTATTTAGTTCTCATTCAAGGAACACAGTTGAATGCTGAAGAAGTAGCTCGTAATGCGAATATTCCTATTCCACGGGTATACGGAGTCTTAGAAAGCCTTAGGGATTTAGGCTTAATTGTAATACTTGAAGGACGACCCAAGAAGTACGAAATAATCAGCCCTGAGGAGGGCTTGCAAAACCTAATAGAACTAAGAAAACGTGCTAATGAAGAATCATTGCGCCAGCTTGAAGAAACAAGTCAAGAAGTTAAAGAGGTTTTATCTCCAATCTTTTGGCGAGAACGACTTCGAATAAAACCAGAGGATCTCCTTGAGTCACTAGAGAATCTAGCCGTAACCGAAAAGCAGACAAAGAAATTAATCAAGGAGGCGAAGAATGCAATTGATATTTTCACCGATGTCTTTAGTTGGTTTGAAGGCGTCGAAAAGCTCCTTGGGAGGGCTGTAGAGCAGGGAGTGAAAATCCGAGTGCTCATGAATATGGAACATCCACTTACACTATCAACGGTTCAAAAACTTAAATCCATGAAAATCAGTGTTCGCCAGCCATCCGACCTGAAATTCCCAGTCAGGGGAACCCTTGCCGACTCCTCAAAGGTTGTTTTTCTTATTTGGGCGTCTCCAAGGAGAAATCGTGGGTCTCCTCGATATGTCTATCGACCAAGCTTTTCGGCAAACGAAGGAATCGTAGAAATCTTTCAACAAAGTTTTGAATACCGCTGGCAAATGGCTAAGTCTAAGAGCTTACCGGCTTAAGGTAAGTGGATCTTTTCATTTCGTATCGGAAATACAGCCGTGTCGAAAAGTGCCACAGAGCAAGCCAGCCTAAAATGAATAAGATACCTGCAATAGGCCAGAAAATGCTCTGAAAAACATTAATCAAGAAATCTAGAATAGCAAATCCCGCCATTCCAAGTCCCCAAACCCCTACCATGATGGCGATTAATCCTGCTAAGCGTAAACCAAGCTGGTCAATTTGCCGTAATGTAAGATATACCCCTAATATGAGAAGTATTGGGGCAATGAGTAATAGTAATGAAAACGGCCAAGAAATAATGACACCTGGAAGAAACGGGATGAGAAGGAGGGTAAGAACTGCTAATACACTGCTTGCCAGTGTTAGGAACGCCATTGAGACTGTTATTCGTTGTTCCGTCAACGGACCCCTAGCAACAATTAATCGAGTTAGTGTTAGTGGAGCCTTAGGGTCACCAGAAGCAGCTATTGTTTGATTCTCATTCAAAATTGTCGGTCTTACCCTTATCTGACGCCTTTCTAGCAGTCCTCCAATACTAACTAGGCTATAAAATGCATTCATTATCGCTGGCATAAGGGCAACAATTGCCACGATTTCAAGGCGTCCAATAATCGCCACGGCACCAATTGCTGCACCTACCATAAGTGATCCTGTGTCACCGGCAAAAACTTTGGCAGGATTCCGATTATAATAGTAGTATGCAACAAGTGTTCCAATCATAACGCTGGAGAACAGAAGCCCTAACCCCGCTTCAACTACCCCCACTACCATCATAAATAATGATGCTATTAGAAGGGCGATAAACATGATGATCGTAGTCAGCGGCATAACTCCATTGAAAACATCAATCATATTGACTGAATTCGATGTAATAGCGAGAGCTAGCGGAATCAGTATCAATGGGTAAACGATTGATAACCGAGCTGCTCCTAAAAAAGGTAAAAATGGAGTGGGAACATAAGCGGGCAGAAGTGGAGGACTCAGAATCCAGGTATAAAGCAGAATGGGTAGGCATGCTAAAACTGTTAGGAGTGGTTTAACCTTCGGCCCGAGTGGTTTCAAATCATCAATAACACCAATCAATCCTGCAATTAGCAGAACTGACAAAAAAATCAGAATGCGCAGATCAAAAAAGCCAATCCCAATTATCCCTGAACCCACAAAGAGGACTACGCATGCAACAATTACTCCCACGAGAATTCCTAAGCCACCCATTTCGGCGACTTCAGGTTTTTCTAGTTTATGAGCGTCAATACCAACAATACCTCTTTGCTTCATCATTCTAATCATATAAGGCATGATTAAGAATGTCACAATGAACGCTACCAAAAGCCCGACTAATGCAAGAGAGATTATTGGTAACACAGTCTGTTACACCATATTCCATAGGGAGTAAGCTCAGTCAAACCCTTCTACCCCTTAAAAAGTCATTTGTACACTTCTATGGAGGGGGGTAGAAATTAAATAGACTATCCCAAAATGCTCTGTATAAGGGAGGAAACTGTTTGCCGGAGCTAGAACGACTCGACCAAATTCCAGGCGTAGGACCACGTTTGGTTCAGAAACTCATTGATGTATTCGGTTCAGAAGAAGCAGCACTAGGCATCATAACAAATGCACAGGTGGCTACCCTTGCAGCTATTCCAGGGGTTGGAAAGAAAAAAGCCCTCGACATTATACAGGAAGCTTATGCCCTCCGCGAAGGGATTAATCCCTTTGAGGTATTGAAAACCGATGATATCAAAGAGATCTATTCTCAAATTCTTGCAATAATCCAAACATACGCAAATAGTATTTTTGCAAAGGACAAGCTGTCACTCTACTATCCCCTACCTTCAGCGAAAATCGAAATCATCAACCAACGGCTTAGTTGGTTTCAGCAAGCGGAGGAACTAGTGAAAAAATGCACCAAAGATCAACTCAATCAGCTAGGAGACCTTCTAGCAAATGCGAGGCCCCTTAGACGTGGAACGAACCTTTCGCTAGCAACTTGGAGAGTGATCGTAACAGATAATGAAGCTGCATACCATCAATTGAAGGAATTCAAGGCCGAAAAGACTTCAAGAGTCATCCAACTAAAACCTGGTGAACGATTAGACGAGTACTTGAAATCATATGATTATGTAATCGCAGCACTTGAGATGGGGGGCATGAGTGGGGCCGCAGAACATGCCGGAAACCTTGATCTTTTGAAAAGCGAATTTACCCTTGCTGATGTCTCTCCTGAATCCATTATCTCCTTTTATGCAACCAACCATGAAACAATCCTTGCCATTTGTGCTGCAGCTGAAGCGATGGCCAAACTCCCCTCAACCCCTGCTCTACAAAGATTTACAGAAAGAATTGACCTTCCGACCCT
>JAEOUH010000066.1 GCA_016839365.1 Candidatus Hermodarchaeota archaeon | reverse complement strand
TGATTTCAAATAATGACCGAAGAAATGGCTCTGGAGGCTAGTGCCGAAATCATTTCACTTGCAGCAAAATACATCATTATTAGTGTGGTTGCGGTTGCAATTGGTGCAGTGAGTCTAGTATATTCGGTTTTGGCCTTTGTAGTATACGGTTATTTTGCAATTCAGTTTTCTATACTTGCAGGTCTATTTATTGGGGTTGCATTCATCACCATTGGCGTTTTTCTCACATTCTGGGGCCTGTATTGGATGCGAAGTGAAGGGAAACGAATGAAGAATAAATTCAAACCTGCACAATGAAAAGGGGTGGAATTCCAGTGACTGAACACAAAAAGGAAACAAAACCTAGGCAAAAAGTGAAAAAACCTACCCCAACATGGGAACAAGTTACAAACCATGTTTATGAAAGAATCTATTGGTATGCAACCCGCTTTATCATTACATCCGTTGTTGGCGTGGTCGTTGGAGTGATCGGTCTTGTCTATGCGGGACTGATGACTCTCGCACTAGGGTTTTCACTTGAGGACATCTCAGTTTTTCTTGGAGTTTTCATCGGTATGGGTGCATTAGTTGTATCTCTGATTTTATTGGGCTGGGGCGGTTTTTGGCGGAAGAAGGTCGAAAATCGCAGCATTTTCTAATCTCTACAAACGAATTGACTGTATGGTTTTCAGTTATCCTTGTTTTCGTTTTCTTCAAGAGGAACCTGAATATCAGTGATAGGTTGCTTAGATTCTCCAGTAGATTTCATCTTCCCCTGTATGCCTTTCAAAATTTCTTTTTGTAATTTTGTAAGTATTCTAGCTCCTCCTAAAAGGAAGAAACCTAAAAGCCCCGAAATTAATGAGGCACAAAGAATGGCAATCTTAGCGACATCGAGTAATGGCATTCCACTGAAGGTCAAGTCTGCCATAAATAGTGACATTGTAAATCCCATTCCCGCAAGACAACTGACTCCATGTATCTGCCGCCAAGATATATCTTTGGGCTTTTTTGCAATTCGAAACCGAACACTCAACCATGAAAACAGTATGATTCCGATTTGTTTCCCCAAGACTAAACCGAAGATGATTCCAAGGGCGACCGGTCCTGCTGCTGGAAGACTGAAGTCGAAGGCAAGTAAAACACCTGAATTCGCCAAAGCAAAGAGTGGAATGATTACAAAACCAACCCATGGCTGCAAGAAGTATTCCATCCGCTGAAGTGGTGCTTGAACATCTCGGCAAATCGCTTGCATACCTAATACAGCTGTTCGCTGGGTCTTGTTTGTTAAAACACTTTCACCAGGTTTTCTTGATTCTTCGAAATCTTTCAAAAGGATATGGCCCTTAGTGCAAAAGTCTTCAGTATTCACTCGGGCCATTGCGGGAATTGCCATTGCTACCACTACACCCGCTAGGGTTGCGTGTACGCCTGAAAGCAGAAATGCCAACCACACTCCTACTCCTAAAATGGCAAAGACTAGAATGTAGTGAATTCCTGTGCGGTTCAAAATGAATAGCACAACAATGAGTATCACACCTACGATTAATGGGATAAGTGGCGCGATCGCCGAGAAAAACAAGCCAATGACTATTACGGAACCAATATCGTCGGCGATTGCTAAGGTGCTTAGAAATAATTTCAGTGATATTGGTGCTCTGCTACCTAATAAAGCAAGAACGCCTATTGCCAATGCAATATCAGTCGCCATTGGAACAGGCCATCCGATAATACCTGCTGTTCCAAAGTTGACCGCGAAATAAATAATCGCTGGGAGAAGCATTCCACCAATCGCCGCAATAATGGGAAATAACGCATCTTCTATTCGAGAAAGTTCTCCAACGACTACTGCACGTTTAATTTCAAGTCCAACAACGAAGAAGAATAAGGCCATTAGTCCCTCGTTAATCCACCACCGTAGGGGTTCAGAAATAACATAAGGTCCAATAGCTATGGTTAGATTCGTCTCCCACAAAATGAAATAGCTAGCACTCCATATCGAATTTGCCCAAATAAGCGCTATAATTATGCAAAGGATAAGTAGGATACTGCTTGAAGCTTCTAACCGGAAGAATCGTTGAAATGGTGCATAAAGTCTTCTTAACTGGGCCTTCGTTAAGCTGCCTGCCCTTGTCGCCAAGCAAGTCACCAAGCCCTTTTTATGATATGTGTTCTGCTGATTTGTCCCTTGTTACCCTGAAGAATTGGTCGATTTTCACAACTAACACTGGAACGGGTGAATTTTCTTGGAGTTCGCCAGAAAGTGCATACAGATTGTGAAATATGACCATTCCGACGTCATGCTGTTGGATTGTTCTTAGAATGAAGTCCAATGAAGGTTGTTGTTTCAAAATATGTAGAAGAGATAAATTGATGCCGTAGAATTCAGCTTCGCCTTTAATTAGTTCTTGATGTACACCTCTTGTTATCGCTAAAAGGTTGGCATCGAGGGCTTTTGTTAATCGTAAGGCATAGGCGATAGCTACTAATGATCGAGGACGATTATCTGTTAGAACCAACACAGATTTGATCTGAACCGGTTTTATATCATCATTTGACAGAAATAAATCGTAGTAGGCGTCAAAAGGGTGTCGATAATTAATTCCATAGCTTGACAGGCGGTTTTTACTTTTTTCTAAGATTTCACCGATTTTCAATCTTAAACCTCCTTTTTTAATCGAACATGATTTTGTGAACACGTTATTCCTCTTTATTTGTCATTTAAGCTATATTGCGAGTTGTATTAGAATAATAGCAATTACTGTTCCAATTCCGATGAAAAATGTTTGAGCCCCCTGAACAAGTGGATTCATTCGCGCAACTTTTCCGATATAGAATCCTAAAGTGAAAAGAATAGCTAATCCAATAATACAAGATACAAACACCGCTAGATTCCATGTTATTAATCCCATGGCTGCAGCAATTATTGGAATAAGACATAATAACCCCGTAAGAAGAGGGGCAATTCCATCTACGAATGCGGAAGAGATAATCACAAAGTTGGAGGCTTTGCTGGGAAGCGATTTATCGAGTTTACGAAGCATGGCTTTTTCTAGTTCCTGTATCTGTTCGCGTTGAAGAAGTCGCTCTGCAAAAAAGGTTCCTGCAAACCCTGAAAACATCATTGCTATGCAAGCACCGATTCCTGCTCTCAAAACAGTAATTGGATTGAGTATGACTGCAAAATAGCTCCCTAGTATTAAACCCACAATTGTTAAGGTGCCATCAAAAGCATTGGTGGCAAAATATCGTCGATTTATGGCTCCTGATTGCGAGAATTTCGCAAATTGCCGATATCTTTCAATTCGTTCCATCCTTTTGATTCCACCACCAAAAAATACGGAATTTTTCAGCCATTTGAGTGTGTCCATTTGTTAAAGATGTGTTGGCATACTTGGGATTGGAGGAACTTTATAGAATTGCCTGAATAGTCGCGGATTCTTTTTACCAAAGATAAAAATCGCCATTTGCAGGTCAACACTGGTGAAATAATGTAAGTTCCGATCGATGCCTTCATATGTTATATCTGCTTCACCCAGCTGTTTTGCTAAATTTTGGAGCCGTGGGATAAGTTCGTCTACAAACAGGTTCCGATTATAGCGATAGAATTTTTCAGTATACACTGCCATTCGGGGAACTCCTTTTCCACGTCCGTCATCTTCGAGTGCAAAGTCGATTAAACCAAGAGTTTCGAAAACGTTTAGAATGTCAAAATCCGCCCATTTGAGAATCATAGGATGAACTTTTCGACTAAAGAATTGAGCTAAGAACCGGTCAAGGATTGGGAATACCCGACCTGACAGAAAGCTTAATTGTGCTGTACAGACGGGTAGATTGCAATCGGGGAATCGCAATAAGTCAAGGGCTTTTTTTAGTATCTCATTTGGTGATTCGAGTGTGAGGGGTAGTACTTTTTGGAGTTCTCTGAGACGCTTCGGTGTCTTGTTCAACTGGCGGGCATAATCATCGGTAATCCCAGCTTGATTGCGTGTCTTCCAACGGTGAACCTGAATCAATGTGCTTGCCAATCTCTCCTCCTTTCCTGATGCTACTGCTAAGCGGGCGTTTTCTTTGAACTCTTGAATCTTCCTTTCTGTATTAACTCTCGATCGTCTCAATGGCCATTGATATTGCTGACGCCAATATTGGAAAAAATCTGCCACCCGACGATCAATCATGGTGAATATTCCTACTTAGATGAGTAAATTTAGTTTTCGTAATTAAAATATTAAATATAAATGAATCTGGCGAAATTCAAACTGTAAATTTTGCTTCTTTTTTTTAATTTAGTTAATTTGTTCCTTATAGGTATGTACTGAGATGAAATAACAGACAATCGTTAAAACAAAGGCGTAAATTATCCGTGGAATTAACAATTAAGTTAAGTTTAGACTTTTCTCCCCTTAACCACTAACAAAATCTTGCATAAAAAATGTACTATAATGAACTAGACGCAAATTTCAGTTAGGCATACCTTTCGCGGGCATGGCTTTAGCGTAATTGCATTGAAGGCTAGCCCAGGAGGTTCTGGGTTACTTGAGTCCAATTCGTTTTGTGAATTTGACGATGATGAATATTACAACAGCAACAATTAGGAAGGTAATGAGTGCACTGATGAATAATGTTGGGTTAAAGGTGAGTGGATAAGCACTTGGATTAAGCGTAACTTGGTCTGGCGTTAGGAGCCCAATTGATATGAGGATGACATTGATGATAGGCGTAATCCATGCAGTTACTAGGGCTTGTACGAGTTGTCCTAGGTATAATCCCATGATGAAAGCTACGGCAAGACCCATAACCTTGTATTGTTCGAGGAATTCTTTGAATTCCTGCCAAAGTCCTTTCTTTGTTGGTGGTGGCGGTGGCGGGGGAACCAAAGCTTCTCGAATTTTTCTTAATTCTTCCAGCATCTGTTCATTTGTTGACATTGCATCACATCCTTGTGAGCTTCTTTTCCTCGCCCTGATTCTTATTAAAAATATATGGGCGACTCCATAGAAGAGCTTCAGGAAGTTTCTTCTTTAGTTTTGGGTAAAGGTTAAACGTGGAAGGCTTCTCTACAGTGTTCGATTATTAGGCATGTGATGAAAATGGAACTCATGACTCCTTTGATTCTTGTGAATCTTAAAACATACACGGAAAGTATGGGTGAGAAGGCAGTAACACTTGCAAAGATAGCTGAAGAGGTTAGTAAGGAAACCGGAATTTGCATCGCATTGGCACCACAATTTTCTGATCTTCACCGGGTAGCATGCTCCTCAGATGTGCCAGTCTTCGCTCAACACATAGATTCTGTTACACCTGGTCGGGGAACAGGAGCCATCCTTGCTGAAGCAGTCATTGAAGCAGGCGCCATTGGAACCCTGTTAAACCATAGTGAAAGGCAATTGAAACTTGCGGATTTAGAGGCCTCGCTGGTGCGAGCAAAGGCTGTAGGTCTAAAGGTCTGTGTGTGCAGTAACAATCAAGCCGTGAGTGGTGCTGCCGCAGCCTTGGATCCAGATTTCATTGCTGTGGAACCACCAGAATTGATTGGAACAGGGATTCCAGTGAGTCAAACCCAGCCGGAAGTGGTTACCGCTACGGTGAAGACAATCCAAAAGGTCAACAGCAAAGTCATTCCACTGTGTGGTGCGGGAATTTCCACAGGGGAAGATGTCGTCGCAGCATTGAAGCTGGGAACCCATGGTGTGTTACTTGCTAGCGGCGTGACAAAAGCGAAGGATCCCAAGAAAGTCCTCCTCGATATGGCTATTCATGCCAAATAGAATCAGACTAGTCGCGATCTTTACTAGATGCAGAACGTTCCCGCTGATCAATATCTGCGAATAATTTCAATTTAAGTTCACGATGCTTCTTTAAAGCAAGCTTAATATCTTGCAGAAGGTTGGTCATTTCTGTATCGCTTAACTTGATAGTCTGAGAATTTCCCTCACCATCGGCTACACGAAGCCAGAAGCCCCCTTCTTTCACAAATCTATCCTTTTTTGTTTCAGGTAGAAACCCATCTATAGTGAGAACGGACGAGATTTTTTGATCGAAGAAGTGAACGATTTCGGTTACTTTCGTCATGGAGGGTCACCGAAGGCTATTGGGTGATGACGGTTATAAAGTCAGCTCTTTCTGGAGCTTCTGCGCTTTCCTATTCTTCCGTCGTATTCAATGATTTCTCCCCGGCATGCTTTTATGGCTCCCATCGTTTTCCCAATATATCCTACCGCGTTTTGAGAAATGATTTGGAATGAAAGAAAATGCGATGGTTTAAACGAAAGAAAACGGCTACTCCCGAACGAGTTTCGGAGGACCCCGAAGTTGGAAGTTCGGTCTTGCCGGTCAGTTCGATAGTCTCGATAGCCAATCCCGTAGAAGCCTATATTCAACGACTCGACGATCTGCTAGCGGAACCCGAAATCAGTGCAAAAACCAAAGCCATCAAGGACACCACATTACAGCTCATAGTCGGTGGTGAACCACTTCTAATGAAAAAGGAGGGCGTCGCGCCGATGCGTTTGTCATTGGAACGGAGTGTCCAAACTGATGTTTTCATTCGGATATCAGAGGCCGCTGCGGGGGATTTAGCAATGACTTCTTCACTAGCGGAATTCAAGAAAGCTTATAAGAAGATGGTGGGGGCGACCGGTGAGGCCTCTTACGTGACCATCAAACTCCACACTCCGTTAGAGGAGCTCCGAGCCAAGGGATACTTCAGTGTGGAACTCCTTCGAATACTCATCGACGCCTAATGGGCTAGGATTAACCAACGGGCAACTACCTTCGTTAAGGAAGATGCTTGTTCATCTTCTAGAAGATCCTTCAAAGTTGCCCATCGATGGTTGGGCAACTCTAAGTCTGGTTTTTTGGTAAACCGGATGATCCTCACCAAAGCGGTTGCGTTCCGACTCGGTTTCTGGTCAATGGTCACGGCGGTGAGGTAAAGGGTTTCTTGCGGTAGGTCCTGTAATTCCAAGTCAGATAGGAATTTGTTTAGATGGATCACAGCTTTTTCTCCCCTTGCGACAAGATATCCGGGGAGCTCAAGGCTTGCCTGGGGTGATTCGTGAACCCAAAGCCTTTTACCTCTTACAATGACTCCCACCGCTGCGATGAGAAGATCTGAAGCTGACAGAGGATTCACCTACACCATAAACGCAATTCTCATACAAGAATTCTAGGTTGAGTAATGGTTTTTTAATCCCTCACTACCGTGTACAACCAACAATAGTTGGTGTCAACGTGACCAATCAAACACCCCAAAAATCACGGAAACAGCGACTACTGGATACCATTCACTTGCTCATTAGCCATCATGATCCACCCTACATGCATCGGACCTGGGCTATCTCCTTTCGCGGTCATACGCTCCATATTTGTGCCCGATGCTCTGCCCTCCTTGTTGGGATCATTCTATCTCTTTACATCCACATCTTCCTCATTTACATTCCAATCACTCCGATTACCTTCCTTGGGGCTTTTCTTCTCAGCCTACCTGCGGTCGTTGATTGGTCCACACAGACGCTACAAATGCGTGAGAGCCGAAATCCCATGCGTGCCCTCACCGGCTTTCTGTTGGGCTATGCTGTCGGATTTGTCCTCTCTTCCTTCAATATCATCTACTACCTCATTGTTGTCGTCCTCTACAGTGGGTACACTTTGGGGTTCGGCGCGCTAGCCCCCCGAATCATCCGTTGGCGTGAGAAACGCCATGCCCTCCACGAGGACAATCCTCCTCCTCTCTCAATAAGAGCTAGTTCCATCGACTCTGAAAATCCGGTGCGTGATGAAGAGGAGGGTTTTTAAGGGGCATGCTTTTGGTAAGGGCATCACTCTCTCCTTTGAGGGGTCTTATCTATGTCAAAAGCCACCACAGAACCGGAGTCAGCCAAGACCTTTATCACCATTGAAATCAAAGATTTGATTTCACACGGAGGGGAACTTGGCACAGCCATGGTGAATTTCCTTAGTGAAAAACTCGCCAAGGACATCACCGTAACGTTATCTGATACTGAAGCCTACGTTCGCAGTGATTTCCCCAACCATCCTAGCAAGACTCAACTACGCACCTATATCAAGCGATTCCTCCATCTCAACGCACTTCGTGAGGATTTGAAACTCATCTCCCGGAGTAAGGACCGGTTTGCCATCATAGAATACGTCACGGTTGTGTATGTGGAAGATTAATTCATCCAGTCCTCACCAGCATTTTGGGGAAACTCCCATTTCTGTAAGGTTCTATGAGCCGTAAGGCTTAATAATAAAGAGCCGACAAAAACCCGAAATACCGAAAATTGCGGAGAAAAGATGTTGAGGAACCCGGAACTCCCTCCTATCCCAATATTTCCCTCCCCTCCTCCTCGCATGAATTGATATAATCTTCTTTACCTCAATATCTCTCCACAGCCCTGTCATTAAGGCAACCGCGCGGATTTCCAGCGACCCACTTTCCATCGTCTATCACTAAAGGGCATAGAAAACGCGGGAAAACGCAAACCTTAAGGCTTAAGACCACACAACCAACCGCTTAATCATTGCGGGGTGGGTACATGCGGCATCTGAAACTCCTGGTTATTGGACCCCAAGGCGTTGGCAAAACCACGCTCATCAAAAAGGTCACCAACCACACCATCTCCACCGAAGTCAACGGCTGCACTGTCTGTCTAGATTTTGGCACCCTCGAATATAAAGAATTCAAGGCCCATCTATTTGGCAGCCCCGGACTCCAACAATTCGGACTCGTTCGCAAAGCCCTCTCAGGCGGCACCGATGGCGTCATCCTCGTCGTTGACAGTGCCAATCCCCACACACTTGTCCAAGCCGAACGCTATCTCTTTGAAATCTTTGGTCCAAATCCTCCCCCTGTCGCTGTCGCCGCCAACAAACAAGACTTACCTGGTGCAATTCATCCCAAACAAATCGAGACTCTGATGAAAATCAGAGCCCCCGTGTTCCCCACTCAGGCTAACAGAGGTATTGGGCTCGATCAGCTCTTTGTTAACTTCATCAGATATCTCGGTGATATCGGAAAAGGTCTCAATATCACGACACTCCTCGAAAACGCGTAATGAATTATCAATAACGGAAAGTGCACAAGGCTTTTCAAGCAGTAATAGGATTGATGGCGCATCACGGAGACAACTACCATGGTTGAAGAATTAACTGATACCACCATTGACGCATTTCTTAACGAACACGAAATCGTATTACTAGACGTCTACACTGTTTGGTGTGGTCCTTGTAAGATGCAGACACCAATTTTAGAGAATTTAGAGAAGGAGTTGGATAAGGGTCGGGTGCGGATTGCCAAAATCGATGCTGACCAAGCGCCTGAGACGTCCATGAAGTATCAGGTCCGTGCGATTCCAACACTGATCCTGTTTCAAAAGGGGAAGCCGGTCACCACGCATGTTGGTGTTTGGCCGCGGGAAGAGATTGAAAAGGAACTGGCTGCGATTCTTTAAGTGATGATTCTTCGTGGTGTTGGGTTTTTTCGACACATCATTTTACTTTATGGTTAGCTTTACGGTTTTTGGGGTGAGCCCCAACTCTTGACCACAGGTCTTTTCAAGGGTTATGTGGTTAGTATGTTTAGGGGATGCTTGCATGACTGCTGAAGCATATCGTCTGATGGAAGATGTTGAGAAGGTGTTAGAGGAGTTTGATGAGCGGGCTGGGGGGCTTGTGGCTGTTGTGCTGCTAATGAAGACGGGGTTACCTGTGACAGCTCGAATTCGGGCCCACGTTGATGAAACTTTTCTCTCCGCGAGTCTGGCGACGCTGCTGAATGTGGCCGTGGATCTATCGGATAAGTTGTTCACCTTAACACCAGCACGAATTATCTTGGATACAGAGGGTGGTAGCCTTATCTTGCGTGGCTTGAACGATGATATGGTGCTGGTGGCTGTGTTTAAGCGGCAGCATTTAGGTGCGATTTTGCTATTGATAGAGCAAGCATCAAAAAAGCTCTCAAAATTATTTCCGTCAACCTAATGTGCATTAACGGTGTGAACTTCGCCTGGTACGTAGAAAGTGGGGAGCTAGAAGAAGAAGGTTCGTCGTTTGGGTTCTTCCTCTTCCCCCTCTGTTGGTTCTTCTTCGGCTGCTGGTTCAGCAGGTGGAGGGGCTACGGGTTCGGGAGTAGGTTCAAATGCTGGCGCTGGTTCAGGAGTGGCTTCAAACTCAGGAGCTGGTTCAAAGGTTGGTGCTGGTTCAGGAGCTGGTTCGGATTCGTCAAAATCAAAGGTTGGCTCCGGTTCAGGGGCTGGTTCGTCAGCAAGAAAGACTTCAGGCTCCAGTGGTGCTTCGATAGGCTCTGGTTCAGGAATAGGTTCAGGAACTTCAGCAGGTTCAGGAACTGGAGGTACGGGTGGTGGTATGGCTTCAGGCTCTAGTTCAGGCTCGGGAATTGGTTCTGGAATCGGTTCCATGGTTGGTTCAAACTCAAGTGCGGGTTCGAAGGTTGGTGGTGCCGGTTCAGGTTCCGGGGCGGGAGTTTCGATCTCTTGGAGGCCAGGCAGCATTTCTTCTACTGCAGCTTCATCTTCGCCAAAAGTTACGCCAAGGATTTCTTTCAAGCAAGGCGCGCATTTTTGACGAACGGCTTCGAGGGCTTCGCTGATGAAAGTCTCAATTGTGCGGTTCTCATTGGGATTCTTTTCTTTCCAAAAAAGGAACGTTTGGGTCATGCGCAATGCATCACGGACGCCGTTCCAGTACATTTGTCCAAATTCTTCCTGTGACATTTCTCGATTACACCTTTCCCACATGTAAGCAAACGTGGTAAGTACGCTCAATGAGCGATAGTTAACCACTCCCACATATTGCTTAAAATGTTTCGTCAATCTATTGAGGTGACAACGCCTATTCAGGAAGGAATAAAACAATGAATCGACGCGACAGGCTTTAATACAGTGCGCTGTTCCTTCATTGGTGTGGGTTCTCAATGACAAAATCGCTACTCGAAGAAGTGATGACTGTCTCCCTACGGCGTGGTATTCTTTATCCCACTGCTGAAATCTATGGAGGACTTGCTGGATTTTATGATTTCGGTCCCATTGGGACCAGAATCCGTAATAATTTGATTCGTCTATGGCGTACACGGTTCGTTGAAAATCGAGATAATGTCTTCGAGGTAAGTGGGAACACGCTTCTGCCAAGCCCTGTTTTCGAAGCTTCAGGTCATCTGGATCATTTCACTGATCCATCTGCTAGTTGTTCTAAAGGTCACAT
Organism: Candidatus Hermodarchaeota archaeon; assembly: GCA_016839365.1. Lineage (GTDB taxonomy): Archaea > Asgardarchaeota > Hermodarchaeia > Hermodarchaeales > Hermodarchaeaceae > Hermodarchaeum. Next base: position 18,943 of record JAEOUH010000066.1, on the reverse strand, counting down.
TACCCGTATTGATCAATTAATTGAAGAGCGTTTGAAAATTCCAGCGGAAGGGAAACGCAATGACGAGTTGGAAGCAATCGTTCGAGAAAAGAAGCTTCGTTGTCCTGTGTGTGGAGACCCCTTGGGTGAAGTAACAAGTTTTGGGCTCATGTTTGGAACTAGTGTAGGTGGTGAACGGCGTCAGGCTTTTCTCCGCCCTGAAACAGCGCAGAATATTTTTCTGGGATTTAAACGTGTGCAAACTGCTATGCGAGCTAAGCTACCCTTTGGAGTGGCACAAATCGGGCGCTCCTATCGTAATGAGATTTCTCCTCGTCAGAGTATTGTGCGGGTTCGAGAATTTGGCCAGATGGAAATCGAGTATTTCGTTGATCCTGACCAATTGGACGAGTGTCCTCTCTTTGAGGAATTAGCCCCAATTCCACTAAATTTTGTGACCCGAGAAGCTCAAGAAAAAGCTGCGAAACAATCAGCTACCGACTTCACCTCCATTCAAATTAGCGTCCAGGAAGCCTTCGAAAAGAAGTACGTTCCGAATCAGTGGATGGCTTGCATTCTCGGTGATGAAGTGGAATTCTTCAAGTTATTAGGCATTCCGGATCAAGCAATTCGGTTCCGACACATGCGGCCTGAGGAAACTCCTCATTACAGTGGGGGGAACTTTGATTTAGAGGTCAATTTGAGTTTTGGGTGGAAGGAAGTCATTGGGAATGCATATCGTCGGGATCATGATTTGAAATCTCATATGAAGGGAAGCCAAAAAGATCTGAGCTATGACCTTGAAGGGGCAAAGGTAATTCCTCACGTCCTTGAACCTTCATTTGGCATTGATCGACTAATCTATGCGATTCTGGAGCACACCTATCGGCCCCAAGATAAAACGCGAGGGTGGAACTGGTTCCAGCTACCTCCTCAACTTGCCCCATATCATGGAGTTGTCCTACCCCTTTTGAACCGTTCTGAGTTGGAAGAAAGGGCAACGACATTATACTCGGTTTGTAGGGGTCAAGGTCTCGATGTACTCTACGATGCGAGTGGACGAATCGGTCGACGGTACGCTCGGGCCGATGAAATTGGGATTCCGAAGGCGGTCACAATCGATCCGCAAAGTCTTGAAGACCAGACTGCTACTATTCGGTATCGAGATACAGGGGACCAAACTCGACACTTAATCAGCGAAATACCAAACCTATTGAAATTACAACACGACTTTAGCTCTTTCTTCCGATTATCTCCCAAACCCTGAACCTTTTTCAGATTCCTTATCTATTTAGTAGTACTAGTTTCTCCTTAAGGCAATTTGATGTCAGGTTAGGTCGACAGTTATGGCAGAATCAATGGGTCGGTTTCAATGCTGGAGGTTGTATTGGCGAATGACAGATTTGGGATCTCTGACTCGCCGGTATATCGTGATTGGCGCTTTTGATGGTGCACTAACAATTGTCGCCATTGTCCTAGGTGCACTTGCAGCCGTGATGTTATTTGGCGCGATAATTGAGCCACTGGATGTGAGGATTCTTGTTAGTGCAGGATTGGCTGCGGCAATAGGTTTAGCCATTTCAAGTGGATGGGGTGCTTATGAGGCTGAACGAGTGGAACGGAAGCTGGAAATCAAAAATCTTGAGCGGCAAATGCATCGTCCAATGGACGGGTGTATGGTCGATTCCGCGGTTCGCTTTGCCACGGTCTGGGCATCGTTCGTTCACGGATTTGCTCCACTCCCGGCTGCTGTTCTTCCCTTAGTTCCCCTGATGCTTATCCCTTTTGATTTCATATTAGCAGGTGTCATTTCAGTGATCACCACAATGTTGTTTCTCTTTGTTCTAGGCTTGTGGATGGGGCATCTCGCGAAGGCGAATCTGATTTCAGGGGGATTACGAATGGTGCTTGCTGGAGTCATCACATCGGTTATCTTGGTTGTGCTTGCCGCAGTGTTTCATTAGTACATAAGATGCTGAAGGCGTCGGTTCATGATTTCATCTGGGTTTTCACTGCATCCTGGAGAAGCTTATTTACTAGCTTTCCATCTGCACGGCCCCGAACTTCTTTCATCACCAAGCCCATCAACGGACCGACGGCTCTTTCCCCCCGCTCAGCCACCATGGCTGCATTTGCCTTTACAATTTGGTCAATGATACCTTTTAGTTCAGAATGAGATATTACTCCCAGTCCAAGGTCTACAACGGCATCATCAACAGTCTTTTCGGGGTGCTGAGCCAACCAGATTAGAAGTTCTTCGATGGCCTCTTTGGCGAACTGGTCAGCCGCTAGTCGATCAAAGAGGAGGGCAATTTGCTCTTCCGGAATCCCTTCGACATCAACTCCCTCACGTTCAAGGTTTCGCCACGTCGATTCAAGGGCAGCGGCCACAGTCACAGCTAATTCTGGGTGCTGCGTGATGATGTGTTCAAAAAGGTCAATACGCAGGGAACGAATCATAATCCCGGCCAACTCGTCACTCAGGTGGTACTCCTCTCGGAATTTCTGTAGCTTCTCTTCGGGGAGTTCTGGCAAACCCTGTCGGATTCGTTCTAGTCGCTCTTGTGTCACTGCAACAGGTGCTACATCCGTTTCCGGATACATACGAGCGGCACCAGGGCGTGGACGAGAGTAACGTGTGGTTCCATCAATAAGTGGTCCCCGCGTCTCATCGGGGACACACTTCAAGGCCTGGCGTGCCCGGTCAGCGACGGCTTTCAGCGCTTCCTTGGATGCTGTCTCAGTAGCCGCTACAATAATAATTGCGTCGACATCCTGAGCCTTCAAGTATTTCTGTAATGCAGTCACTTCGACCGAAGTAATGCCGTAATTTGGCAGTTCATCGGTGTGGAACAAACCTTGAACACCTCCCCAGAACTTAGCATAGTCTGCCAGTTCACTGCCCAACCGTCGTCCTGGCTGTACCTCTCTTCCAACCATTCCAGCGAATCCTGGCAGTACTAGAGCATACACCCCCTCTTTCCTTTTTAACGCGCTCTGAATGACCTTGCTGCTGCTTTTCTCGAAAAGAGAAGTAACATCGTGAGCCATACTCTTAATCTGTCCGCTGCGAACGCCTCTCTCTTTCAGTTCATCGCGGATTTTTAGCAGTTGCAGCTGTCGTTGAACCTCATATTCGACAACCTGTCCAATGAGATTGAGTTTTTGCACACCTTTAATTTCAATGATAGCGCCCCCTTTCACCGAGACATTAATGTCTTGTCGAATGGTGCCTAATCCACGTTTGACTTTCCCCGTCACACGAAAAATCTGACCTATACGCAAGGCCGTATCAAGAACCTGTTGGGGGGTTTTCATCACTGGAGCGGTTGCTACTTCAATGAGAGGAATTCCAAGCCGGTCAAGCCGCCAATAGGTTTGGCTTCCATTCTCACGAATTTTTCTGGCCGCGTCCTCTTCCACTCCGATGGTTTGAATAGGAACCGTGAATCCGTTCACATCGATCGAACCTCCGAATGCCACTACTACGCTTCGCTGAAATCCCGTTGTATTGGAACCGTCAATTACCAGCTTTCGCATGATCTGTATCTCATCAACAGGTTGCGAGTTCATGAGCAATGAGATTTCGAGGGCAAAATCCACTGCTTCTTCATCCAAAAGATGAGGTGGTTCTTCGTCCTGTTCAACCAAACAGATTGAATCGTCATAATTTTCATAGATATGGACCCGACCCCTTTGAAACTCAAATAGCGCTGCTGGATCTACTTCGCCCAGTTCACTTTGTGTGGGTCGTAACCGCCTGATAAAGGTGAACTCCGGGTCGTCTTCTCGGATTTTTGTAGGGCAGCTGCAGAATAACTTCGTTCGGGTGTCGAGTTGCTGATGGACTTCGATGCCAATAAGGGCTCCTACTTTTTCGTAATCGATTTTAGTCATAGGTGGCTCATCTCTTCATATTGGCTACGCTTGGAACACTCTGTAATTTCTCCAACTAGGTTGGCTCTCATTCTTGTTTGCACTTCGTTAATATCTCGAGTTTGGGCAAGTATCCACATCAACTTCACATAAGCAGTCTCAGCAATCATGTCTTCAGCGGAAATCACTCCGCGTTGTACCAGCTCTACACCTGTTCGATACACACGCATCTGGACTCGCCCCCAAATGCATTGTGAGGTCATGATAATTGGTATCTGTTCTTCTTGCGTCCGTTCTATGGCTTTCAATAAGGAGGCAGGTGCATGACCAAGTCCCGTTCCTTCGAGCACAATTCCATGATATCCACGATCGATGAGAGAATCGATGAGATCCCCTGTCATTCCTGGAGTGGTTTTAAGTAAGGCTACTTTAGTATCAAATTCTGGTTGAAGGGTAAGTTTCCGTTTCGAATTGCGATGCCGATAAGCGGAATCATCAACCAGCATGTGTACTTTGCCATCACTGACCTCTCCCAGAAGGTCTGCGTTAATGGTCAAGAAGGCGTCACGCCGGCTGGTATGGCATTTGCGAACTTGGGTTCCGGGGTGAAGCGCAATCTTTGTATCATCTGGTGATCGATGCATAGCCACGACGACTTCAGCGAATGGCGCTTGATAAGCTGTTATCACGGCTCCCATTAGGTTCAATGCCGCATCTGAAGAGGGGCGGTCTGATGAACGTTGTGAGCCAGTCAGAATAACAGGTCGCGGGAGATTCTGGAGGGCAAAGCTGAGCGCGGCCGCAGTGTACCCCATGGTATCAGTACCGTGTGCAATTACTACTCCTTCAGATTCCTCGAGGTGCTTTGCCGTTTGTTTGGCTATGGTTGTCCAGTGGTTTGGGGTGAGATTTTCACTGAACTCGCTAAAGAGCACATCAGCGCGAATGTTAGCCAAGTCACCCAGTTCAGGAACGACTGTATAGAGGTCATCTGCGGATAATGCAGGATTAACAGCTCCGGTATGATAGTCTACTCGGCTAGCTATGGTGCCTCCTGTGCTAAGGATACTTACCCAGGGCAACCCTTTCTTGGTTTTCCGGGGTACTGCTGGGAGTTCTGGTTCGATGATTTTCCCTGATTGAAGATGTTTCAGCTGCTGGATTCTATCGACGTGGATGCCAACATTATAGCCCGAATCGAGTTTGAGGACTATGTGCTGATCATCAGCACCAATCTCAGCGCGGGGAATAACAATACCCTCGAAGGTATTATCCAGGGTCTGAATAGATATACGATCACCGATTTGGACCTTAGCTTTTTCTAGGGTTTTCTGGGCTTTTCCCAAATAACCTGCAGGTTCTTCTGATGGCATATCAAACGACCGCCTGTATGGATGTTGGAGCTCTGGGCTTTTAGGACTTTGCCCATAGCACACTTGGGTATCTCAACTGGGGGTTGGGTGAAGGAATTAGGATTTGTTTGTGGCGTCTGAGACATTAGAAGATGCGTCTTCGGAATCGGTAAAGAATCAGAAGGATAACGACGATGATGATAAGCCCTGCTCCCAGTCCGATTAGCGTGATTTCATTCGGTGTTAAGCCGTTTCCGATTGTAAATGACTGCGTTGATGAGGTAAAAGTACGTTGTTGGGAGAAAACATCAATTCCCACAATCTGAGCTGCGGGGTATTCATATACTCCTGAGGCAAGCGCCATTAGGGTATACTCGAGGGTCACATTGTCACCGGGGTGGATATTGAAAGCAGTCGTTGAAGCCAATCCGCTCACGAGCTGAAAAATACCTGTTTCGATGCCAATCACATCGCGCACAGTCACTTGAGAGAAGATGGTGTTGCCAGTGTTCTCCACAAGCACTCGGGCAGAGAGAAGATCTCCTCGGTTAAATATGGTTGTACTAAACTCACGAGTTACAGTAAGAATTGAGGCTCCTTCCTGGAATCTGATTGTATAATCAAACTCTGACGTTTCATCTGAAAAACCAAAAGCCTCCACGCCAATTGGATAAAATGGAAAGATGGTTCCTTCAAATGCTATCTCTGGAGTGCCTTCAAGATAGACGCGATTGAATGGACCATGGATGGTTAATTGCCCTTGCCCCGTTAGGTTCAGGGGTGCTGTTAAACCCAGAGCATGGCCGAGTCGAAATATGAAGGCGTCATCTTGGGCTTCGATGACATTTGCAATGGTATAAGTGAAGCTCACTTGGGCAATAGGTTCATTTTCAAACCATTCAAGATGTATGTGGTAGTTGGTGAGATCTGCTCCGATTCCTGTCGCATTGAACCCGTCCATTAGATAGCCTGTCGCGTTGTTGACGAGAAAGAAGGTTGTGTTCAGGAATTCTTCATGAGAGGCAATCGCATCATCGAAAACCCACATGGTTTGGTTTTCATAGTCGGTGAAGTTGAAGCTGCTCAAGGATGGGAAACTAGTGTAGCGTACATAGGTCACCATAGTATGGTTGAGGAAATCTCTGACTTCAGTGGCTGTAGTTGTGTTATCCCACGCAACGGCATGAATGGTTGCATTACCAGGATTTCCATCCCAAATGCCACCATCAATGTATCCAGACTTCGTCCAGTTGTATAACGAGTTAAAGGGCGAATCCGGATTTGTTCGTGGGCGCCCGGTCCAACTAATGACGACTGAATCATTATCAAAGGTGTATTCAGCATCGAGGTAGACGTCGATCCAATCTGGTGTTGATTGGGGAGTAGGCGGTGCATTCGCATTCAAGCGAGAACTAATTGCTGGCTCATTCACTTGAAAAATAAGACCAGGAGCAAGTAAGGGGTTAAGAAAGAGAAAACCTAGCAAAATCATGAGTGGAATTAGAGTCGTCTTTTTAATCAAAGCAATACACCAACGAGCCCGTGAACGGAATAACGGGAATGAACCCGAATGCTCAAAGGTTTTAAAAAGATTTTCCGATAGGAGCATTTCTTAACAGCATCTCATCAACCAACCCCTGAGAACATGCTGTTAGAAGTTCCTTTTCTTAATTAAAATGATTAGGAATAGTCTGAAGATGAAGAGGTGGTTCTATCCACCTGCGATGATTGGGAGGACGATAACGCGTTGCCCTTCAGTGATTTCATCGTCTAAATAGGCTCGTTTTCCATCGACTAAAACCACATGGTGTCGATAAAGTAAACCCAATTCCTTTAAAAGAGCCCGTACAGTTTTGTTTTTAGTCACGTGAACCTCAGAAATGCCGCTGCGTAACGCCATCTCTGTGGAATAGATGTCTGTTTCCATCGATAAGCACCCGCAATACTACACTCACAACACGATGTACAGATAAAAATATATCCAGCTCCGCCCGCTGTTTCCTGCAAATATCCCGAAATCCTTATTGACACACTCTGGGCCCGTGGCCAAGCTGGATAAGGCATCGGCCCTCTAAGCCGAAGAACCGGGGTTCGAATCCCCGCGGGCCCGCCATTCCTGGATGGAGACAGTGATGCCAGACAGTGAAACAAAGGCGGATACGAAGGCTCTGCCAAAAATCCATTTGCGTTATTTCATTCCCTACTTCCTCATCTTTCTGTTGGTTCCACTTGGAACCTTTCTACTCGGAAGCTGGATCGACCTCGTCCTTAACCTTCCACCTTTTCCTCCCTTCCCCTTCAACATTGTTTTCGGAGTAATTGTGATGCTGGGGGGTGCAGCGATAGGCATCAAGGCAACTCGGCAATTGCGGAAGGTAGGTAAAGGGCTTCCGTGGGGCGAAGCGGTACAAGCCTCTCAATCCTCTACTCTGGTGATCTCCGGAATTTTCACCTATACACGGAATCCTATGACCTTTGGGTATACACTACTTCCACTGGGCATGGGATTACTATTCAGGTCCCTTGGTATGACCTTGTTCATTCCTGCCATCGTGCTCGGAGTTCAAGTCATCATAATCAAGAGACGTGAGGAACCCAATCTAACACGCCGATTTGGCGAAGAGTATCTGAAATATAAACGAAAGACTCCTTTTCTGGTTCCAAGTATTTGGATGTTTTTTGCTCAACGTCGAAAGAAAATGGCTTCTAGCAAATCTGCTAGTCGGCCGATCTCTCCTGATACATCTTGATTGCTAGATTGATGATTTTCTCTGCTTCAGGGGAGTCTTTCCATTCTTTAACCTTAACCCATTTCCGCGGTTCAAGATTCTTATAATTCAAGAAAAAGTCTGCAATCTCGGCACGAAGATGATTGGCCATCGATGAACAATCAGTTAGCTCTTGAAACCGTGGATCAGTTACGGGCACCCCGATGATTTTATCATCTTCACCCTTTTCATCTTCCATGGTGAGGACGCCAATAGGTCTGGCTTCCAGAACGCAACCAGTAAACGTGGGTTTGGAGGTTAGCACCATTATATCTAACGGGTCGCCATCTGTATACCAGGTCTGTGGAATAATCCCATAGTCAGCCGGATAATATAGTGCCCCATACAGCACTCGGTCCAAGCGAAAGAACCCTAATTTATAATCGTATTCGTATTTGTTTGTCTCTCCCTTAGGAACTTCAACGATTACATTAACGCGTTTTGGCGGATTCGAACCTGGGGGTAAAATTCGCCATAAATTTGTCATAAGAAATTCACACCTTTGGTTCACTTGATTCAGGACTTTTTGGCTTTTTTCTTTCGTTTCTTTATTGGTTGAACATGCTTCTTCAGTTCTTCTGCTTCTATTGCAGGTTCATGAATAGTTCGAAATTCTCGTGGAGCTCGCCAGTGTTTTTCTTCCTTTAAATCGAGTGTAGCTTTAACCAGCCCATCCCTCGTCCGTTCGAGCGTAAATCCCATTTTTTCCATTAGTTTATGCGCTCGATAATTATCGGGGAGCATCACTCCATAGATTTCTTCCAATCCTCTGTCAATTGCTATTTCAACCATATAGTCAAGTAATTTGGAACCGAGTCCAAGACCTTGCCATGGATCAGCGATGATAAAGGCGATTTCTCCCCGTTTTCCATCTGGTTCTTCAATTAATCGCACCACACCCAAGATTCTATCTTTACCTTTTTCGTGTAATATAGGGACGATGGCGATTTCCCGGTCATAATCAATATTTGTGTACCGTATCCTAACTTCGTGGGGGGTATCTTTGATGATTTCAAAAAACCGGTAGCGAATCGATTCTTCAGAAAAGTTTTGAAACATTTCTAACCAAAGTGGTTCATCCTCAGGTTTGATTGGACGGAATAAGACCATACGTCCATCTCGTATGCGCCAAATCTGTTCATACCGTTTTGGATAAGGACTTATCACGAGTTCTTGTGGGGTATCTCCTTTTTTCTCTATCCGTGATAAATCGATTACTATTCGGGCGTCTAGTGCAATGGCTTGTTTGTCATCGACAAGAAGTGGATTGATGTCCATCTCTTTGATTTCGGGAAAATCGACAATCATTTGTGAGAAACGGACTATGAGTTCTTCCAATAATTTAAGATTGGCTGGGGGTGTTCGTCGGTGTCCTTTGACGAGAACCTCATACACTCGGGTGTCCTCCATGATGCGTCTTGCAAGAGTTTGATTGAGAGGAGGAAAACCGAGTGATACATCCTGGAAGAATTCTACACCTACGCCTCCCATTCCAAATAGTATGACGGGTCCAAAGAGAGGATCGCGTTTTGCACCTAGAATCACTTCTGTTCCTGGGGGTTCAATCATTTCCTGGACCGTCACGCCTTGAATTTTTGCCGTTGGCTTGTAAGCTTTAGCTGCTTCGATGATGAGATTGTAAGCATTGCGGACTTCGTTATCGTCATTTAGGTTGAGTTTTACTCCACCGGCATCAGATTTGTGTGTGATATCCGGTGAGTAAATTTTCAGGACGACTGGATACCCTATTGTGGCTGCGGCTGCAGCGGCTTCATCCACAGATTTAGCGATTCGGGTTTTTACCACAGGGATATTATAAAATTCTAAAAGCTGTTTGGCTTCTACTTCAGTAAGGATCTCACGCTTCTGCTTGGCCGCATTTCGTAAAATTATCAAAACGGGACGTTTTGGAGGTGCACTCTCGATGGGTAGTTCTTCAGGGGTTTCATATAATAACTCAAGATTTCGTTTGTATTGGTACATGTACAAATAAGTTTTAACAGCGTGTTCAGGAGTCCAATATGTAGGATATCCGTTTTCTGTGAAAATTTGGTTAGCTTTTTCAACTTTATTTCCGCCCATAAATGATGTCAATATGGTTTTTTCACATCCTCCGCGGGCATCACAAGCTGAAACGATATTCTGTGCAATAGTTTCTGCGGCGGCAATCGCTTGTGGAGTGTAAATAAGCAGGATGCCATCAACGTTTTTATCAGCCAGACATATACTCATCGCTTCGCGGTAGCGTTGGGCATCGGCGTCACCTAAAATATCGATAGGATTTCCTTGGCTCCAAAATGGCGGGAGAATCTTGTCCAATTCTTTCATTGTGGTTTCTGATAGATGGGCAAGTTTTCCTCCTTTTTGGAGTAATGCATCTGCTGCCATCACGCCTGGGCCCCCCGCATTTGTGATGATTGCTAAGCGCGGGCCTTCTGGTAACGGTTGCATTCCCAGTGTTTCTGATGCATTAAATAAATCCGAAATTTCTTCGATACGTACAATGCCTGCCCGTTTGAAAGCTGCATCGTAAACCAGATCTGACCCTGTCAATGAGCCGGTGTGTGAGGCAGCTGCCTGGGCACTTTCGCTAAACTTACCTGCTTTTACCACAATAATGGGTTTAGTTTTCGCAAAGTGACGGGCCGCGCTCATAAACTTCCGTGCATCGGATATGCCCTCAATGTACAGGATTATGCTTCGTGTTTGGGGATCGGTTCCAAAATAGTCGATTAAATCCCCAAAATCCACATCAATCATCGAACCAACCGAAACAAAGTTACTGAATCCCAGATTTTGGCCAAGCGCCCAATCGATTATGGCCGAACCTAAGGCTCCACTCTGAGAGATGAATGCAATATTCCCAGTCTTTGGCATCGCTTCTGCAAAGGTTGCATTTAATTGGATACTCGGACGAATGATGCCAAAGCAGTTGGGTCCGATTATTCGAAGATTGTACTTCCTTTTTAATTCAATTAATTCCTTCTCGAGCGCAAGACCCTCAGAGCCGATTTCCTTGAACCCAGCCGAAATGATTATTATTCCCTTAATTCCTTTTTTTCCACATTCTTCAACAATGTCAGGCACAGTTTTTGCCGGAGTTGCTATGATTGCCAAATCAATAGACTGGGGGATTTCACTTACTGTCGGATAAGCCTTAATGCCCATTACTTCTTGGCGACGAATATTCACAGGAAAGACTTTTTCACCAAATCCATTCATTACCAAATTACGCATCAGAATTTGTCCCACTGATCCCTCCTCTTCGCTAGCACCAATAACGACAATGTTCTTAGGATTAAAAATGCGGTCTAAATTGGTAGTTACCAACAGCGAATCCTCCTTAATTCCCTTAATCTATGAAATTTCCCACATTGAACACGCTTTGTTTATACAATTGAATTCGGAACACAAGATTTCCCTTTCTCCAACTAGGTTGCTAGAAATTCTTCTAAGAAAACTGCATATTCGCAGGGATGTGTACCATCTTGAACAAGCGATTTAATCACCCTAATCCGTCCTTTTCCGGTCTTTGTAACGCGTGAAAGAATGTACTCGATGGCTTTTTTACGGAAGGTACAGAGCCAGGTCTTTTGATCATTTTTCACTAGCTTGTAATAGGGGCAAGTGCGGTATTTGAGCGTAAATCCACCTTCGAAGTACTCGACTTCTACCTGTATTCCCAACTCACGATACATTTCTAAGAGCCGGTCTCCAATTTCATGAATCGTCCAAGGATATTCCAGAGGGAATAGATCATCTAAGGTTGGTTTCACCTGGTTAAGGGCGCTCTTCGCTGAATCCGCTGCAATAGCGTCACTCACCATCTGGACGACTTCTCTTCGATGAAGTGGGCTCAGAAAGGGTTTGTCAATTTTCTTCATCACAACATTCAGTAGGTTTTGAAATTCTGTAAATGAGACCTGATACCCCAATGCTTCAAGCATCGCCCCAATGATTAATCGTTGGCTAGCTAATATCACTACATTCATTTTCTTGAAGACTATCGAGAAATTTTCATCATCGACAAAGCGAACGTCAGCATTGGGTTGAGATTGGTGAACATTCTTTTCGATAAACATTTGAATGAGTTGCAGTATGCGCGAATCATCATTGTTACCTAGCATACGAATTGCATTTGCGACTCGAAAGCCCATGTTTCTATAGATTTCTTCAAATCGTCGCCGATCACTATCATATATTTTGATAGCGAAAGTTTCGTATAATTCTCGGGGGACTGGAATGGAATCAAGGAACTGCTCATTTACCACGCCATAAAGATTCAAATCACTCAGCTGGTCTAAAATATTTTGAGCCCCTTCTCCTGCTAATTCCACGATTAGGGAGCCATTATTGTATTCAGTTGAGTGTCGGATGAGTTTCCATCCACGCGTCGCCAAAATAATGGCAAGGTATACTGTTGTGATATTTGCGATAGGTGGAGAGGTTGCTTGAAAGGTGATATGGCATTGGTTGTTGGACTCGATTTTAATTTTAAATTGTGAAATCCAATTCATTCCTCGAACAGCTTCGAGTAATCCTCGCATGAATTCTTGGGGTACATCAGATAGTTCTTTGGGTTTCAGAAATAACTGGATATCTTCTATAGCAGTCCCTAAGTCCGTAACCGAGCCTTCAAGGTTCTTCGTCGCCCATTTCAAGAATGCTGGTCCAACCAAAGCAAGTTGGTCCTTAAAGAGTGCCGGTCGAAGGCTGCTTAACTTCTCCTGCAGGCTTTGAAGAACGAGTTGCATGGGGTCAGTGCGTCGGATAGTTGATAAATCTCTTCTAAGCATTTTGATAATGATTTCTTTACGCATAAATCGAAGATCAAAATGACAGCCAATCCCTTCAAGTACAATCGTGAGTTGTAAAGCAACCAATTCGGGTAAGCTAACAAAAACCAAGGGCCGTAACACAACCATGTTATCCGTTTCTCGGTGAGAAGCAATTTCAAACGCCCTCGTTGTCTTACTGATTTGGTCAATCACCGCAAGAAATTCACGAAATTGGGTGGGGGATTTCCAATGGATGGTACTCTGAATTAGTTCTATCGTATTCTGAACCTCATTTTGCTGCCATTGAATGAATTCTTCAAATGTTTTATCTGCTAACGCAATTTTTAGAAGCTCATCCAGCAAGTCTCGACGAATTGAGGCTAGCTCTAGGGATTCTCGGAGTTTGATTTCTTCTTCGATTTGAGCCTTTAATTGGCAATCATCGCAAGACCCCACCTTATCAACACGAAGTAACGTCTCTAAAGCCGTTTCAATAACACGACTTTTGGTTCCGTAGGTTCCCGCCAATTCATCTAAAATTGCTCCAGTTTTTTTGGGGATGGTTGTGTGAATATGCACCGACATTGATGTTCCCTAAATTTCAATCGGTGTACAATCGTTTATTAATCTTGTACATTATGTACGCTAGGGAACCAGAAAATAAGAAAGGGAAAGGCAGTGATTGACTGCCTTTTAGGTTTTCAAGATTCTTTGTTTAGGGGGTTTAGCGCGTTCTTTAGTAGATGAACGTCTTCTCATCTGCATTGCATAGCTGATACGGCTCAAGGCAAGCATATAGGCCGCAATACGCATTGGAACATCATGTTCTTTTGAAAGCACCAGCACATCGTGAAATGCAGTTTGCATGATCTGTTTGAGCTTGCTATGAACTTCTTCTATAGTCCAAAAGTAATTGATTTGATTCTGAACCATTTCGAAGTAGCTGACCGTAACACCTCCAGCATTTGCGAGAATATCGGGGATAAGGAAGATTTTCTGTTGGTGGATGATTACATCAGCTTCAGGTGTTGTGGGGCCATTTGCTCCCTCAGCAATAATCTTCGCTTTGATTCTAGGGGCGTTTTCAGCAGTAATGACATTTTCCAAAGCAGCTGGAATCAGGATATCACAATCAAGTTCCAAAATATCATGATTACTGATTTGAATAGAGTCCTTGTAGCCAATCACTGAACCGGACTGTTTCTTGTGTTCTTTTACCTGCTCAGGATCTAGCCCGTCGGGGTTGAATATACCTCCCTGGGAATCAGAAACAGCGATGATTTTACAGCCCCGCTCATATAGAATTTGTGCGGCGTTAAAGCCAACATTTCCAAAACCTTGAACAACTACTCGGGTTTCGTTAAGGGGAATTCCGAGTTCCTGTACTGCTTCAATAACAGTGAAGACTAATCCCAGTGAGGTTGCTTCCTCTCGACCTTTCGAGCCGCCAATCCCCACCGGTTTTCCTGTAACCACACCCGGACAATAAAGACCAGTGCATTCGGCATATTCGTCCATTATCCACGCCATCGTTTGTGCATCTGTATACACGTCAGGCGCAGGGACATCTGTCTGAGGACCAATAAATCGAACCATTTCTCTAGTATATCCACGGGTTAAACGTTCAAGCTCGCTCAATGACATTTCTTTGGGGTTACACCGTATCCCGCCTTTACCGCCACCCAAAGGTAAGCCCACGACAGCAGTTTTGAAGGTCATCCATGCCGATAAGGCAATTACTTCATCGAGTGTTGTATCAGGATGATATCGAATCCCCCCTTTCGTAGGTCCCAGTGCATCATTGTACTGGGAACGATATCCAGTGAAAACACGAACGTTTCCATCGTCCATGCGAACTGGGATATTTACGATGAGAATTCTCTGTGGATGACGCAACACCTCATGAATGGCTGGGTCTAATCCCAACTTTTCGGCAGCGAGATCCAGTTGTTCAAGAGCCGCTTCATATGGATTCGGAGTGGGCGTAACTGAATCAAGAGTTTGGATTGTAGCAGAAACTGCCTTCTGTAATCGATCAATCACATTGCCACAGGAGGATGAGATTTCTTCAATATCACCACCGTGAATCCATTTGAAATAATCTATAAAGGCTTCACGACGATTTGCGAGAAGGCTGGCCTCAACATGTGAAGGTTGTTCAGCGAAGTAATCAAACATGGCACCCAGAATTTGAAGTTCTTGACGGGTAAGGCAATCATTTCCTAATGGCTCATCAGGACATTCGACATTTACATATTCAGCCCGATGAATCTTCACGGCAAGTTGTTCGAAAATCGTTGATGTTGTCGCAAAGGGAACCTTATAATTTTCAGATAATGCCGTCATTAAGGCATAATGAACGGATGTGAACTGATCCAGTCCGGCTGTATACTCAGGCTTATCAGCGAAGAAGTCGACCATTAACTTCTGCAAGCCCAATTCAATTGGTGTTAATTCAACCAGGTTAAGCATGTGACTTCACCTGGTTAAGATAGAGTATAGTGTTCAACTATTCAAAGCTTATGTTCATTTTGTACATGAATGTACATCAAACAACAATCAAACATTTAATTCGCGGTGTACAATCATTGGAAGTGTTGAGTATTCATGCGCAGTTCAACAGGCATTCCAAAATTTGATGAAATTCTTGGTGAAGGACTTATCCTTGGAGAAAACGTTGTTTTGGAATATGAAACTGGAACCTTCGTCAACGAATTTCTACAAAACTTCTTACGACAAGGAATTGAAGAAAAGAAGCAAGTAATTTATCTGGACTTCATATATCCGCCACAAGCTTTGTTACTTTTTCTAAAGCCTTTGATTAGTTCTCTCTCTTCCGGTTGGGAGAACCATCTCTTAGTGTTAGATTGCTTTTCAGAATCAGGAGGTCGCGGGGAACTAGTTTTTACTGATTTTTACGATAAATCTCCATCTTGGATTCGCAAAGTCCCTATGTCACGAGAAGTTGAAAGGTTTCACCACTTTTTTGGACGTATCGAGAGGGAGTTTATCGGTGATGGAACCCGCCTTGTGATAAATAGTCTCACAGCGATGGAAATCCTGTGGGGAGAGGAGAGTGCCCGGAGCCTTTTTGGACATATCTGCCCCGCCCTGTACGCATATAAGACATTAGCCTATTGGACGATCAACAGACATGCTCATAATAAAGAGTTCCTTGCAGCAATTGAACACACCACCCAGGTTGTCGTCGAACTGAATCGAGAAAATAATCAACGGCTGATACGCGTTAAAAAAGCGGGTGGTCGATACAATCCCAAAACATATGAATCGTACCCTTACACCGTTGATGGTCTGAAAATCTCTATTGATGTGTGAGGAATCTTTATACCGTTTCTAGTATTCCGCCACTTTGTACTCTGTTCCAAGTTAAGGGGTTGTATACATGTTCAAGGTGTTATCGACTCGTAAAATCGCCTCTGATATCTTCGAATTTGATATAGAAGCATCGGATATCGCGGCTAAAGCCCAACCAGGGCAGTTCTTAATTCTGCGATTACATGATCAGGGTGAACGTATCCCCCTTACCTTCAAAGATTGGGATAGCGAAAAAGGATCGGTAACCATTGTCTTCCAAGTTCTCGGCAAATCCACAATGGAGTTAGCCAAACTGAAGCCAGGTGACGTTATCAAAGATATTCTTGGTCCTTTGGGTCATGCTCCCACTGTAGAACAGTATGGAACTGCCGTGGTGGTAGCTGGTGGCTGTGGGGCAGCACCTGCCCTTCCACGGGCTCGCCAAATCAAAGATGCGGGAAATTACCTTATCACTATTCTTGGTGCCCGACAGGATGATCTATTAGTTTGTGAACTCGAACTCAATCAAATCAGTGATGAATTGTATATAACCACTGATGATGGGTCTAAAGGTTCGAAAGGATTTGTAACCACGAAGCTTAAGGAATTGCTTGAATCTAATCGAAAAATCAATTATGTCTTTACCGTCGGACCGCCAATCATGATGAAATTCGTTGCTGAAACAACTAAGCCTTTTGGAATCAAAACCGAATGCAGCCTCAATCCAATTATGGTTGACGGGACAGGTATGTGTGGCGCTTGCCGAGTGGATGTCGGTGGAGAGATGAAATTTGCTTGTGTAGATGGTCCAGAGTTCAATGGTCACGAAGTTAATTTCGATTTGCTGATTACTCGACTAGATACCTACAAGGACCAAGAAGCCCGTGCTCGAGAGACGTATACACACAAGTGTGGTCACCATTGATATTTCATTTTAAAATATCTTAATTTCACAAAAAATTCTGTACACCGTGACTTTTTAGCCATGAATTCATCTTCTTTAGTTGAGGTTCAGTGATGGATTGGCTTTCATTTGGTAAAAGATTAGCAATCTCAATGGTTATTTGCTTAGTCTTGGTAGTAGTCATTTCCTTTCTAGCTTATCAAGTTCTGACGCTTTTTGGCTTCTCGATAATCGCCCTCTTCATTGGCATTATTATGCTCATTTTCGGTGCCTGTCTACAAACACCTATCTTTGAGGCTTTAGCATTAGGCCGATACGCGGTGAATCCGCAAGTCACTCGAGATACTATCCGACACTACTCAGAGCGTCGCAGTGACCAATCACGAAGTGGTTTAGTGATTCTAGTCACCGGCGTTTTGCTCCTCTTTATCGGATTAATCGGTTTGCTTCTTGTTCCTCTTCTCCCAGGCTAAACAAAGCTTGAAGGAGTGCATTCTAATACTGAATAGGGAGTGTGTTTTTATCCAACATTGTAAATCCAATGTTCACTAGGTGTTTTTCTCATGGCAACGAAAGAAGAGGTCAAGCAGGTTCTTCAAGGTGTACGCGAGAAGTTTGACACTCCGGATACCAAATCAAAATTCGAGGGATTTGACCGAACATTACAATTCAAATTTACAGACCTTGAAACGAGTTTTCACACTCGTATTCATGATGGGGTAATGGATCCCTTCGCTGAAGGTGAATTAGAGAAACCGAATCTTCTAGTTACTACCGACAGTGGAACGCTAGTCGGCATCATGCAAGGAGGCCTAAGTCCCCTTGATGCATATTCTGTAGGTAAGCTGAAAACGAAGGGCAGTATGACGGATCTCTTGAAACTCCAAATCCTTATGTAATTCTACTACAGAAGGGAGTGGGAAGGAGCATGCGTATATTCATCAGTGCCTCATTCCATGAAGACGGGCTCAAAATACTTAGCGAACATGGGACGGTCCTCCATGAAGATTGGCGAACCAGTGGTCACGTTTACTGGGGTGAAGACCTCTTGGAAAAACTCAAAGCCGTCAGGGCTGATGCCGCCATCGTCGAGGCAGATGCAGTTACTGACGAAGTCTTTGAAGGATTGTCCCTGAAATTTATTGGGAGTGCCCGCGACAATCCCAAAGAAGTGGACATCGAGTCAGCCACAGCTCATGGTGTACCGGTTTTCTATGCCCCGGGACGAAATGCTGATTCCGTCGCTGACTTGACAATCCTCCTTATACTCGCTCAAGCAAGGAAACTAATAGCTACAGATCGCATTTTAGCATCAGGAAAGATTACGATTGAGAACGCTGAAGCCTTTACAAAACTTTATGATTCACTCAAGGGTCAGGAGCTCGGTCGAAGCACTGTTGGCATCATCGGTTTAGGGCAGATTGGTCGGCGAGTAGCTAACAGGCTACAGGGGTTTGGCACTCGTGTTATTTTTTATGATCCGCATGTTGATGCAAACCAAGGCAAGAAAGTGAATGCAGAGAAGGTGGAATTAGAGCCTTTAATGCGTGAGTCTGATTTTGTGACTCTTCACACGCGGGCGACACCCGAAACCTTCCGGATGATTGGTAAAGAGCAGCTCTCCTGGATGAAACCCTCGGCCCATCTAATCAACACAGCTCGATCTGCGATCATTGATGAAGATGCGCTGTTCGAGGCAATTCAGTCACGGACAATCGCAGGTGCAGGGTTGGATGTGCATTCTCGGGAACCCGTAGGATCAGATAATCGGTTCTTACAGTTCGATAACGTGACGGTGACACCTCACATTGGAGGTAACACCCAAGACGTTGTTTATCGGCAATCCATGATTCTGGCGAAGGATATTGATCGGTTCCTGAGAGGAGAAACGCCCAAATACTTAGCCAACCCAGAGGTACTGAAACCAGAATCATGAGAGGTTAGCATGCCTAAACAGCACATTCTCACCAT
>JAEOUH010000065.1 GCA_016839365.1 Candidatus Hermodarchaeota archaeon | reverse complement strand
TTAGCTAGACTTACTCAAATCGTGGTTTAATCAACGAATAAGGAGCTATTCGTTGACCACAGTGAGGACACTTTCGTTTCGATTCGACCCATTGTTGCATTTCATTGGCATGGCCAGCGGAATCACAACGAGGACAGGCAAGTAATGCTTGCCCCCCAGTAATGAACCTTTGACAGATTGGGCACCGTTCTCGTGGCTCGCCACAAGTTGGACAAGCGGGCTCCGTTTCCTTTTCAATTACTACACCACAATGCAAACATAATCCACCAATGGGACTTGACTCGATATCCAGAGTCTGTGAGGGCGCGTTTCGTGATTCAACGGTTGGAAAGCTTGGTCGAGGTTGAGATCGACGAGTGCGTGTTCCTCTTGATGTAGTCTGGGAACTTGTGAATCCTGAAACAACTTTACAGAGCCCACAAATGATGAGAAATATAATCCCCATGATTATGATGCCAATGAACACCAACCCAAGTGGATCGATGGGAAATGACTGCAAAATACGACGAGACCTCCACTCCACTTTCATTGAGTGAAAATAAGAATAAAAGGCTTTTACCCGGTAACACTCCTAAGTTACACTCAGCATAACAAAGAAGAACAATCACCAATTCAGTAAGCATCATTATGGAGAATGATTTCATGAAGATTCGAATCCTGTCACATACAGAGAATCCAGATAGGCTCTGCGCCAAGATTGGTCGCTATTCCAATGTCTCCGAAACCTGGGATGAATTAGACCGTAAAATCCCAAGTGGCGGATGGGAGAAATTCCTCCGAAAAGTCATCAAGATGGGTCACACCTCAGTGCTTGAACACGCCGTCTTCACCTTTGAAATCACTGGCGTATCTCGTGTCTTCACCCATCAATTCGTCCGTCACCGAATCGCCTCCTATTTACAAAAATCGTTCCGACGCACAAAAATCAAGAATCTCATCCTACCCCCCTCAGTTATAGAGAATGCAGAAGATCCGTCGAAGCTTCAGCAAGCGGCTGAAAGCCTATACCGTGAATATTACCGACGTGGTGTACCGCTGGAAGACGCCCGATACCTAGCCCCCATGGGATCCGAAACAGCCATCATAGCCACCTTCAATGCCCGAACCTTGTTGGAATCCTTCTTCCCCCTCCGATTGCACCACACCGCACAATTTGAAATTCGAGCTGTAGCCAATGAAATGTTGCGTCAAGTCAAAGAACTCGCACCTATCATCTTCCAAGAATTGGAAGTCAATGAAGACGTGGTGGAAAAATACAAGAAAAGCTTTGCACGTTCCTGAGATATGCTGAATTAATGGTAAAAGAAAAGAAGGAAAGGTCAAAAAACTATTTAAGTTATTTCTTTTTCGGTGTTGACCCTTCGTCTTCGTCCTCGAAGAAATCTACTCTCCGAAGACGAATTTCATCGCGGTGTTGGCTAGCGGCCATGAGGAAGTATTCGCCACCTTCAAGTTCCATCATCTCGCGTATCTGCTTCGGGATAACAACATGATAGGAGGAGCCGTCCGGCCGCATGTATCCTTTCACAATGACACGAACCCGTTTGTGCTTGTTTTTATGTTTTCTAAATGGATGGGGTCGCTCAGGGGATTCAGGTATTTTATCGTCAAAGATTGTTTCTTTCACCTCCGTATACTGATTATACTGAGTATAAATCGTAGTAAGAGTATACTAAGTAGTATTTAAAATTTTTCATCTCTTAAATTCCCCCCTTCAGTGATCGAAAACATTGAACGAAGTATTTGGCCACTTATTTAGCCAACTAATATTTTTCGTGATACTGAATCAAAATAAATCAGTACAAGGAGGTAAACAAGCAGCGAACCAAGGACCCAACAGAAATGAAAAATGGAAGCTTGAACTCCATGACTAAAGAATTGCAGAACCAGCTGTAACCACCCCCAAACCACCAGGACAACCCCTCCAATTGTGGCTACCCTTCCAATCTCATCACGGGTAACCCACATTGAGGGGCCAAAGAACAAGAACCCAAACACCCAAAGAATTCAAAACGTCCAGGCTAGCACCAAGTCTGCCGTAACAGGGAGTGAAGGTGGATACCAATGTTCCCTTCCAAGGAAGAAATTAACATCAATAAAAACAATCAAAAATGGTCTCATGATAGAGAGCGCTTCGAGAATAGCCACCAAAAAGAAAAAATAATCACTATAGTAATGAGCGGGACATAACGATCTGTGGCAAAATAAATCGCAAAAAGCCCACACGCCAAGAAACTCCCAGTAATTATCGAAAACCAGACAAATGAAAACCTAGGTACAACAAAGAAAAAGTCAAACAAATAGTATGCCAACAGCCCAATTACCACAAGACTGCCAAACACCCCAATAAGAAATAGGATATGCGCTAGTGTTCTCTTTGGCATGGAAACGCCTTACTAAGAAATGAGTGGTTTCTCACCTTAAGTTTTATTGGATAAACCCATGGTTTTTGTAATCTGGGCTGCTGATTGAGTAGGTCAAGATTATGATAAGAAAATCGACTACTAGGAGTCCAAAAACATGAAAGTGCTACTTACCTACCGGACACTAACTGGATACACGAAGAACGTCATCGACGCGCTCGTGAATTCGTTAAAGAAATCATCAGCCAGTGAGCAGCACTCCTCATTGAATATCATCGCCGCTTGACCACGCATTTACAACTAGGCTATGGTCGGTAAGCTTTTATCCCCCGAGCCGGTACGCAGAGCTACTTTCCGAGAAACCGAGTTGCACTAAATCATGAGTTCTATAAAGGGGATTGTTTCATTAACTCGCCCTTATGTTCTACTTACTACGACTTCGTTCTACGTTGCCGCAGCGTTTCTCAGTGTCAACGGGATTCCTTCTTTAATCCCAACAATACTCGGTTTCGTGGCGGTGGTCTTGGCCATTGCGTCAGCCCACACCTTGAATGATTATTTCGATAGACAGACTGACAAAGAAAATCCTAGAACAAAAACCAGGGCGATTCCGAGTGGTAAAGTCTCCCCCCGACTTGCCTTAGCTTTTGGAATTATTTATGGGCTTTCTGCAGTTGCACTAACTTTTTGCATCAATCTCCCTAGTGTCATTCTAGCATTCATCGCCATCCCTCTACCCTTTGCATACAACTATATGCGAAAACGACACATCCCCTACAGCTTCCTTTGTACCATGCTTGCTGTGTTATTCATCATTTTATTAGGAAGTACAGCGGCCACGGGGCAATTCCTAGCAAACTACATCCTGCTCTTCGTGATTTTCGGTGTTTCCTGGGAGATGGGACGAACACTCATCAGTGAAGTCCAAGATGTGGATCATGACCGAGTTAACAACATAACCACTCTTTCAGTAGTGATTTCTTCTAGACGAGCTGCCCAACTCATCTTTGTACTATTCACACTGGCGACCATCATGAGTGTTGTCATCGGTTTCTACGGGCAACTGGGAATCCTGTATATTGTAGTTACTGTCCTAACGTCTTTGTGGATACTCTACAGGAGTCTAGTACTTATGCAAAAACCCACAACCGCTAATGCCATTAGAATGCTCTCTCGGGCTCCCAAGTATCTGCTTCTCATCTGTCTTATCCTTATCATCACGATTCTCATTAACACCTTCCTATTTGGCCTCTGAGATTAATTGTAAAATTGGGAGGTCATTCAATCGGCCAGAATTTAATGAAGGACCAAATGATAAGACCAAGAAGAAAAAGGCTGACAACAAACGGGATAACTAGCCCTGTCCAGAGAGTATAGCCAGACCAAAAGCCTAAGATGAGAATCAGGCTGATTGCAGCAAATACAGGAAATTGACATGAAGGTTCAATTCGCCATCTTAGAAGTACTAGAAGAATTGCTGCAGAAATGAGCCCTGTAAAGAACCACCCGATATAGTTGGAAAGGGGAACACCGTAATAGATGCCTGGTGTGATCCAAATCCAGATACCCAGATGAACAAAAACTGGATCAAGAACCAAATCCACGACGACGAGTAGGAAGCCACTGAGAAGAATGATTTTCCATGGTTTTTGTACATATTGAGTTACAACAGCCATGATTCCGAAGAGGAGTGGAATAAAGGCAAACGGGAGTGCCCAAGGAACTAGCCCGAAGATTTTGAAGCCTGAGAGACTGGAATAAAAGAAGTGACCATAGGGTATTCCAGTAATGATGCCAAACCCTTCAATAAATAAAACAAAACCTGATAAAATTAAGAAAATAATTAAGGTATTTTTCCAACCTGTCCACCTATAAAAAGAGTATAACGCCGGTATGGCGACAACAAAGCTGACAATACCTAGTACACCAGGGAACATTGTTAAGGGCAGGATAAAGAAGAGGTAACTTGCCACGTAAGTACCAATAAAGATGAATACAAATGGAATTAGATGATTGCGGGGAATATTCGACATCAGGGAATCACTAGTTTCGGAATTGTAATCGTGAAGAACAATAGCAAACCGAAAATGGCATTCCAATATGGATACAGCCAATAGATCCTTTCAAGGTTAGCTTTGCGATTGAGCAGTAAGTAGAGCGGAATCGCAGGGTAAACGAACATCAACAAGTTCCAAGGAGCGTTCCATGGGACGATCAATACAAGTATCACAGCAAAGGCGAGCCAGAACGCAAAGCACAGGATGAGCGAAGGAATAGCTCCAATGTAAACTGCGGTAGTGGTGACATTTGCCTGTTTGTCCGCTTCAATATCTGGAACAGCAGAAAAGAGATGCATTGCGGAGGTCCACATGAAAGCCGCAAAGAGAGGTAGGATTGGGGGAATAAAGAAACGGAGCTGATAGAAGGCGATAATGGCAGGAATCACGTATAGGAAATTCGACATAAAATCAATAAAAGGTCGTGCCTTGAAGCGGATCGGTTTTGCACTATAAAGAAAGGAAAGCAGCAGAAAGACACCAAAGAGGGCCATGCCAATAAAATCAGGCTGCAAAAACATCAATAGAACACCAAAAGCAAATGATGCGATTATGAGCGCGAGGAGGGTTCGCCGATCCTTGGTGGTCACTCGATATTCTTTGCCATCTTTTTTGGGGTTGAAGATGTCAGTGTCCTCGTCGTAGTAATCGTTGACACCGTACAGGAAGATGTTGGCTGGGAACATGAAGAAAAACATTTGCAGGGCAAAGAGGGGATTCAGAAACTGTATTAACATAGTGGCTCCGATAGCATAACCGATGAGGTAAGTCCCGCCTAAGTATAGCCAAAACCGGGGGCGTGAGATGCGGAATGCTAAACGGGCGATGCTACTCACTCCAATCGCTCCTACTTCATTTGGTGCATGATTTGGTCGGTGACAATTTTTGATGAGACTAGAGCCATTGGAACACCGATTCCTGGATGAGTATATTGTCCAGTGTAATAGAGGTTATTGACCTTTTTACTTCGGTGACGGGGACGGAAAAAGGCGGATTGACGGAAGGTATGGGTCAGACCCACAGCGGTTCCTTTATACGCGTTATAATCTTCGGAAAAGTCCTTCAAGGAGAAAATCCGTTTGACACTAATCGAATCCTGGAATGGTTCACCAATCATTTTCTCCATATGGCTGAGAATCTTCTGGAAGTAGGCTTCACGGATTTTTGGTGTATCTTCAATACCTGGTGAGATGGGTACAGTTATGAAGATATTCTCTTTGCCCTTTGGAGCCACCAAAGAATCATAGCGGGAAGGACAGCACACATAATAGGCGGGTTTTTCGGGCCAGGCAGGCTGGTTAAATATCTGGTCGAAGTGTTGCACCCAGTCATATTCTAAAAAGACATTATGATGTGTCAACTGATCCAGTTTCCGATCAACACCCAAATACACCACAAATGCCGAGGGAGCAATGATCTTCTTCTCCCAATATTTCGCTGGATATGTTTGATATCTTTCGTCAAGCAGATCAATTTCACTATGAGGATAATCCGCATTGACTACGACCAAGTCAGCACCGATTGACCCTTGGGATGTTTGAACCTGATAGGCCTCCCGATTCTTGACATCTATATGTGTTGCTTCAACACCAAACCGGAATTCAACCCCCTGTTCCTGAGCCAGCTTCATTAAGCCTTCGGGAATCTTGCCGATACCACCTTTGGGGTACCAGACACCCAGGTTGTAATCAATATGGGAAATAATCGAGTACAGAGCAGGGGTATTCTTGGGATTCCCTCCCAAGAAGACGATGGGATATTCCAGGATTTTCCGGGCTCGATCACTTTTGAAAAACTTCTGTACATATCCGTCAATGTTGCTTAGAATATGTAGTTTCCGTCCTGCCTTCATCAGGGATGGACTGAACATGGACCACAGGCTATCCAGGTCCTTGTACATGATTCCTTGCATCATGTATTCGTAGGTCTCTTTAGACTTGCCCAAATATTCTTGGAGTTTCTGTGCACCACCTTCTTCAAAGCTTTCGAAGGTATTCAAGTTGGGTTCTAAATCTGCAGTGATTTCTACGATGTCTTCAGCACCGAAGAAAATCCGATAATTCGGATCCAAGCGTATTAGTTCATAATAATCAGAGACAGTTTTACCAAATACATTAAAGAAGTTCTCAAAAATTTCTGGCATCAAATACCAAGAAGGCCCCATATCAAAGACAAAACCATCTGTTTCCCACACACGGGCCCGACCACCAACCTCAAGGTTCCGTTCGATTACTTCAACAGCATAACCTTCCTTTGCAAGCAGAGCCGCTGCAGCTAACCCACCGACGCCTGCACCAATTACTATCACGTTTTTAGGATTCATTCGGGTCATCCCTCTAGTTTATGCGCATTCTTCTGGTTGTTTTATTTAATGATTTTGCATTAATATTACATACCATTGAACATTCAACAACTAGCTATAGGTATTAGAAAATCACGATAGAAAAAGACAATCGTTTAAAAGGCATATGCGAACACTTCGACTAAAATTGACTCCGTTAAGAACCCT
>JAEOUH010000064.1 GCA_016839365.1 Candidatus Hermodarchaeota archaeon | reverse complement strand
TTGGAAGGTTGAGAAGTTGACAGAAACGTTCGAATTTCTCTTCACTCATTGGATTACAGAGTACATGATGCTTGTGTGTAATGTCAAAATACTTCCATGTGTTCATTTACATCAACTCCATGCCCCCCAGGGAACGGTTCGGGGGCTGCGGGATTAGAGGTTGATAGGTGAGTCAGGTAATGTCGATAAAAAGCCATCGTTCAAAATTCAGAATTTTTTCAATAAGAAAAGAGATATGGAAATTTCATCAGAAGACTTTAAGGGAAGCTTCGATGCATGAGGGTCTGGTGACAACCTTGGCAAAAGATTCTGGTCTTGTGCTCGCAGGTACTGTCCTTTGCTTTGTCGCATCAATTGTTGCAGTTATCCTCGGTGTGATAGATTTAGTAGCTCTTAGCCTCATCAGTGGCGTCATCTATCTTGGTCTCGGCCTAGTGTGTCTCATCTTCACCTTTCGTATCTATAAGCGGTACTTCCAAACTTATGCAATTCTACTTCTGGTGTTTTCAATTATTTTCCTCGTCGCGGCCTACCTTGTTCTTGGGACCTGGGGATTTCTCGTCGGAATTCTCATGCTCATTGGAGTAATTCTACTCTTTGTTGCGAAAGCATAATCGAGCGCATCTATTCAGCGGCATCAGGCAAGGTCATGATGGCCTTGGTTAGGGCTCGGATGATGGCTGAATGGGCGCTTGCCCTTCTTTCTTTTTCTTTCTTTGTCAGGTCATCAAAGAGACTTTTGCCTTCGAGGGGTAAATCCGAAACAATATGTGCCGCAACCGCATTAATTCCCACAGCATGTGATACAGTATACAGAGCACTTGTCTCCATTTCAATGCCCATAAACCCCTTCTCCGACAATGCTGACAAAAACTCGATCGTTTCTGCTGCCAACGAGTCAGTGGTGAAAATATCTCCAACGAAAAGCCGGTAACCCTCCTCGTCAGCCACAGACTGAAGAATTGGCTGCACATGTCTAGCTAACTCGGTGCACACACAGGCCCGTTCAAAAAGAGACGCAAAATATCCGGATGCCCCATCTCCTCGCTCGCAATCCTTAGCCAATACAAAATCACCGATTTCCATCCACTTCGCTAGCCCGCCAATCGCACCTGTGTAGAAGATGTTCTTCACTCCTGCAAATTGCAGAAAATATACGCAATCTGCTATACCAGGCGCATACCGGATATTATCCAACACCGTGATGTACAGATTATCTTCTAAATAACCAGAAACTCCTGTGAACCAAGTGCCAAATGGCTGTGGCTGTTGAAGTTGCTCAACTAGTTCAGCGATATAGCCTTTCGCAGGCACAATAAGGACCGTGGAGCTAATTTGATCTGGCGTTGCTCCAAAAACCCGTTTGATTATTCGTTCGGGGTCATATTTCGCAAACATCGATGTTCTCTTCCTTATGGTTAGATAACAGGCATGTAAGGCCAAACGAAGAAGGCAAATAACATAACGATCAAGAGGCTAAGAAGGTTGATGGCAAAACCTGCAGTAATCATGTCTTTCATGGTCACCCGCTCAGTACTATACGCAATGGCATTGGGAGGTGTTCCAATCGGAAGCATGAAGTCAATACTGCAGGCAATCGCAATTAGTACAGCAAAGACCACGGGGTTGGCTCCGATGGCAAGTGCAATGCTGATCGAGATGGGGATGAAAATACTGGCACTCGCCGTATTGCTAGCCACCATGCTGAAGAGCAGCGCACTCATAGCTAATAGGATTACGATTCCTGCATAACCCAACACGGGGACCAAAGTGAGAACCCCATTTGTGATGACATCCGCTAGTCCAGACACAGTCAAAGCCGCTCCAAGGCTTAGGCCCCCGCCAAACAGAAGGAGTGTATTCCAGTCAGCTTTTTTCACATCTTCTTTTTTAAGCAAACCAATAGCAAACAACACAATTGCCACAGCTACGGCGACCATCGATGAGTTCAAAGGATGGAAAGGCTCGGTTAGCCAGAGAATCACCGCCAAAAGGAAAATAGTGAGCGTGCCTTTTTGTTTCCCCGTCAAGCTTCGTGCCTCCATTGTCTTCGTTGGGGGAATATATTTGACCTTTGTCCGAAACCGGGCAAAGAGAACCATCCACGTGATGAAAATTAACAAGAAAGACATAGGCAACGTATACAATGACCAGCCCAGAAACGAAATGGGCGTCGCCGCAGGGGAGATAGCTAGAAACGCGGCCGCTAATGCATTCGGGGGACTGCCAATGAGCGTAATAAAACCTCCAATTGTTGCTGCATATGCCACCGCAAGTACCATGATTTTTTGCAACTTACCTTCCGGGTCTTCAACACGATTCGCTACTGGTAACGCAATGGTAATCATCAAAGCTGCCGCAGCCGTATTGGATATCCACATAGAGAGCAGAGCCGTGCCTAGCATCAACCCCAAGACAATCCAGCGGGGGTTAGTCCCCAACCGCTTGAGAAGGGCTTCTCCAATCCGTTCATCTAAATCGTGTTTATCTACAGCGATGGCTAAGAGAAATCCGCCAAGAAGTAACACCACGACGGGACTAAAGAAAGGCACTAACGCGTCGGAAAAACTTTGAAGGCCCCACAAAGGCTGGAGAAGCGCAATCAATAACGAAGTTGCAGCCAAAGGAATTGACTCGGTAATCCACAAAGCCGCGGCTAAAATGAGGAGCACAAGTGCCATCCTAAGCTGTGGCTCAAGGGAATATGTCACAAGGTAAGTGACAGTAGCCGCAACCAAGCTAGCAACAAGCTTGACAAAGTTCTTTCCAGGGCGCCACTTCGGGAGTGAGAAATGACGCTCTGCTGCTTCATTTTCGGTGGCATCGACAGGGTTTTTAGCGACCTCCTCCTGATCTTCGAATCGATTTGCCACCCCTTGTCTCCTCCATTCAAAAGTTAATCAACAACGTTTTTCTAATTTGTTCCAAGCAATGAGCTGACACTTTTCCTCTTCAAGCAATTCTTGCAACAAAGCTTTAAACCGGTGGATATCCTTCGCAGTGACCTCCGCATGTAGAACTGCCAGAGACGGATATTCAATTTTTGTCGCCATTCGCCAAGGCGGTACGATGATCGTGGAACTAAAATCGGCATCCATATCGGTGTCCTGTAACCACTCACCGATTTTCCGGATAATTTGCCGTAGCATTAAATCTCCACGAATGATGATTTCCACATATTGCATCTGACCCATTTCTTTTGCACCTGGCATAACTCTTGATGCGGATAGCAGGCAGCCGGTCTCACCTAAAAAGCGTTCCTTTATTTCATTTCAGAAAGTATTGTCAGCATAGATTTGATATAAGAAATATTGACGGTGAGCAAGATATATAGACGATACAAGCAGGATGGCTAATTACACGGTCCTAGAATAAGCCTAGAAGGGTTGAGCTATGGAGAAACGGAAGATTATGCGGCTAGGCAAATCCTCGCTAGTCGTTTCCATTCCTAAAAGCTGGACGGAAGAATTCAAACTGAACTCCGGCGATCATCTCATTCTAATTCCACAACGTGACCGTTCCTTGGCCCTTTATCCAGTCAAAGAGTTCACTGATACACCCTCTGAACAAGAAATTATCATTGATCCAACGGATGAGCCTGGTATTCTTGAACGGCGCCTCATCGCCGCTTATCTAAACAATTTTGGCCTCATCCACCTACGGTCAAAAGGTGTTTTCACTCCGGAACAACAATCACTTGTACGGCAACGAGTGCGCATGTTAACAGGCTTACAAATCATTGATGCCAGCACCAACGAAATCGTCATCCAATCCCTGATGAAGCTCAACCAACTCGATTTACCCAAAAGCATGCGCCTAGCCCATCGCATCACCTCCACCATGCTCGTAGATGCCCTTTCAGCACTTCAAATCCGAGATGTCGAACTTGCACAAACAGTCATCGGCCTTGATGAAGATGTCAACCAATTCTACTTTCTAGTGTTCAAACAACTCCGAGCCGCTCTGCTGGACCCTCGGTTCATGAATGAGCTAAATATCGATTCAATGGACTGTCTCACCTATCTAATGTTCATCCAACGCATTGAGAATGTAGCCGACCATGCAAAGGGTGTCGCTCAATCAGTCATCACGCTTGGAAACGAAGAATGCCCGAAAGATCTCCTTAACCTAGCGTTAAAGACGGGAAACCACGTTCACCGAGTCTATACCATGGCCGCAGAATCCATGCTGGTGGGTGATGACAAAGCGGCTAATCACGTCATCAATGAGATCGATTATTTCGTTCCCATGCGGCAACAAGCCGAGGAGCTTATGGAACAGCACCTAGTCAAACTCTGTGAACAAATGCTACCCAAACTCACTCCCGAAAGCTGCGCACTCTTTGGCCCCCACCAAAAGGCTATGTTCTGCTTAGAAAACATCTTCGATTCCTTTGGAAAAATCCTCGAACACTCCAGCGCTATAGCTGAAATTGCCATCGATCGAGCCCTCGAAACAAATCGTCGATGGCCCGCTAAGGAACCTCCCAAAGCGAAAAAGAAGAAGTCCACCAAAGCAGAGGTCTAGCCCAGTGTGGAAAAGCCCTTTAGGCTCCAACCCCAAATTCTTGCGTACAATTCAACTTGTAAAGACAACTAGCAATTAGGTCTTGTGTTAGCGTGGTGGATACCATTTCTCCCAATGTCATCCGTACAACTGATGTCGGAAGCTTTCCACTCGTCACCATCGATTTGCCCCGATACACCCAAGGCGCTGCTGATCTTGAGGATGATCAACAATCAGAAGCGTCAAGGTATTTCACCCTACAGCACAATGCCGCCTTCACACGTAAGATGAGAGCGCTGGGACCACCGAACAGCACGCCTTGCTATGTGCAAAGCAGCTTCAAACGGGATATGCTCAGCCAGTTTCTTGACCCAATCGTCCATCATGGCAGTGGCCTCCAAAAACAAGCAGACAGGTATCTCTGGGACGGAACCCGTATCCAGGTACCATCAGAAAAGGCTCAAGTAGCCGAACTCTTAGCGCTTAAACACGGGGCAAAAACCATCTGCCAAGAATGCGAGATTGATTACATTCAATACCGAGCCTGTATCACTGGACCCTTTGAAATGGCCAGCCGGATCTGGCGGGATATGGGCGTTGGTCCCCGCTACGATGAACCACTCATCGAATCCTTCGCCACCATCGTTTATGCTTTCATGAAGAACGCCCAAATCGAAACCAAACACCTCAAGCCCCTCATCATCACACTGGATGAACCCTCCATCGGCGTCGCTGGCATCGGTGATCTCTTCATGGATACAGCCACAGATGCTAGACTCAATCACCTCATCGCCACCTGGAATACAATACTCTCAACCATTCCATCTACTTATTACCGTGGCCTACACCTCCATTCTTCTCCCTACCACCAACTCGCTCATGCAAATTGGAACCTGCTTGAAGCCCACCACAGCGTCATTGTTTCAAAATCTTGGCTCGTGGAGCACGACAAATACATTCGCGCCGCCGTCATGCGAACCGACGGACCGACATTCTCATCAGACGCTAATCTACGAAAAGCCTGGGACGAAATCCAGTCAGGGAACTTCCTAGCCTACCTCCAACCACAAGAAGAAATGCTGCATTATCTTGAAGCTGTTGTCACCCGCTATGGCAGTGACCGATTACCCTTTGCGGGTCCTGAATGTGGACTTGGTCCATGGACCTGGAAATACGGTGAGGAAATGGTCCTCGCTAACCTCAAGAATCTCCAACAGGTCGTTACGCGGTTCAACCAAGCACACGAACTCTAACAGGCCTCACCAAAGATGGAGATCAATAATTGATACTCTCGTTCATAATCAGTTTTTAGCTTCCAAACTACCGTCAAAACCAAACTAGAATCCACGCACTCATAGATGATGACTCAACCTAACTTCCTGATGCTTTAATAATAAGCGGGATGAGTTCTTCCCACTTCACCGCCATGATATGACAACCCGCAGCGTTCGTTGTTTTTCTCAGCTCACGGAGAAACTCACCATAATACTCCACGTTATACTCCGCTATCTTCTCCTTCCGCATCCCTTTATCCTCGATGCCATTAAGCTCTCTAAGCCGAGTCATCATCGGCTCCGGAATCTTAACACCGGGAACGAATTTTTCCATCCAATCAGCAATTTTAAACGATTTTAGAGGAAAGATGCCGACAAGGGTAGGAACTTTGACATGCTTGATTGCGTTCATGAACTCCTTGGCTTTTTCAATCTCAAAGACGACTTGGGTCTGGGCAAATTCTGCACCGACGGCTTCCTTTCGTTCGAGCTTTAATATCTCGGGGTCGAGGGGGACGGCGCCAGGGTTGATGGCAACGCCCACATGGAATTTCGGAGGGTTGTGAATTTCATGTCCATTGAGGTCAACCCCCTCATCAGTAATTTTGCGAATCAAGGCTGTGAGGCTGGCGGAATCGAGGTCAAAGACAGGCTTAGCCTCGGGTTGATCACCTAGGCTAGGATGGTCACCAGTTAATGCCAAGATGTTAACAATGCCCAGCGCACCAGCGGCAAGCAGGTCAGCAAACATTGCTAGTCGGTTCCGGTCACGGCAGGTCATTTGGCAGACAGCTTCCAGTCCAGCTTTTTCTTGGATCATATATGAGGGCCCTAGTGAGTTCATGTAGGCGAAACTTTGGGGGATATCAGTCACGTTGGCGGCGACAACATGGCCGACCAGTTTCTTGGCGCCTTCAATGACTTCTTCCATGTCGCCGATTTTTTCGGGTTCAAGTTCACCGGTGTACACGAATTTCCCTGCATTGATTTCTTCCATGAGTTTACTGTATGCTTCACGTTTTGCCATAGGTTTTCACCGTCTCTTAGATTTCCAGTTTCCGGGGCGATTGGGCAACACGCCAGTCGCGGGGCTCACGGTACTTCTTATACAAATCTAGTCGGCCCAATTGTTTCAAACGTTCGTAGATCAGATACCATGCGCAATCATTCTTGTAGTCCCCGACTTCACATTTCCCTTCCAGCATTCCGCCACATGGACCATTGACCAGGGCTTTGGGGCAACGGGTCATGGGACAAATGCCTCCAGTTTCATTCAGGAGGCAATCCCCGCAGCCACTACAGTACTCGAAGAAGTGGCCGAGTTCGCGGTCTTTTCCCCCCATGCCATAGGTGTCAACCGCGGTGAATACTTTCATTTCGGGGAATACATCAATGAGAGTCTGGGGGCCAACGCCACAAGCGAGAGAAATCATGGCCTCAATCCCTTCTATTTGGGGGCGTAGGGTTGTTGCGACGAGTTGACGATCACATTGTCGCAGCACAAGGGTGTGACGCACTTCACCTGGTACGTTGTTAAGTTGACGATGCATCTTAATGAGCTTTGCCAGCATTTCGGCCTGCTTTTCGCCGCCCACCTGATAAATTCCTGAACAACCATCACAACCAACGATGAGGAGATTTTCAACGCCTTCGATGGTTTTCAAGATCTTCTCGACGGGCATCTGTTTTGGAATGATCACGTTGATTCACCAAACTTGAATCGACACAAATGATTGGAAGGTAGGCTAATCGTATAGGGTTAGGGTATATACGATTTCCCCTCTTTCGGAAAATGCCTGAGTACAAAAATGCTTAGTGGTTGTCCAAAACTTGATTGATAGTTTGGAGGAGGTGGGCAAACCGTACGGGCTTTATCAGAAATGAGATGGCTCCTGCTTCCAGCGCCTGTTCCCGTGCGGTTTCGTCAGCACTTAAAAAGATGATCTTGCTTGCGGGGTCAATGACTCGGATTTCTTTGGTGGCAGTTACGCCGTCTTTGATGGGCATCCGGTAGTCCATCAGTAACACGTCTGGTCGAGGGTTGAGGGCTCCAAATAGTTTCACGGCTTCGTCGCCATCAAAGGCGCTGCCAACCACGTTGAATCCTTTCATCGAGAAGAAGGATCGATACACCCGATGGAGGTTCTCATCGTCATCAACGATAAAAATGGAAATCATTCTCGTTCCCCCCTCGGTAAGAGCACAACAAAGTTTGCCCCTTGTGTGTGGTCACCAGCAACCCGATCTTCAACCCAAATCTGACCGCCATAACGTTGGAGGATCCGCTGGACCAATGTTAATCCTATTCCCGACCCACGCACTCCTTCGGCTCCGTTAAGATACCGGTTGAAAATCCGATTCTTCTCCGAATCAGGTACACCTGGCCCTTGGTCCTGCACTTCGACTTTCACAAAATCGTTCGTAGTATTTTTGCTGGCTTGCACTTCGATTTTGACCATTGGATTGCGATCCATCTTAGCAGCATTATGAAGGATGTTGAAGAATAGTTCCGTGAGGAATCCATCGCTGTAGACCCAATAGGTTTGGTCTTGGATGTTTGTAGACAAGAATATCTGTTTATTCGGAAATGCCCTTTCGACGGCACGGACTGCAGCATGAAATGAAGGAGAAAGATCGCGTGTTGATAATCTGCGGGGTTCAGTTTCCAAGGATTGGAAACGTTTAACATTTGCTATTAATTCGGCGCTACGTTCCACTTGATTGAGTGAAGCCTCCAATCCTTCACGAAGATGTTTTGGAAGCTGTTCATCGCTTTCGATGAGCTCCAAGGTCATCATGATACCTTGGTTAATGTTGTTCAAGTCATGGGCCATAAGGTCGACGAGGAATTCAGACCGTTGATGAGCTGCTAACAGTTTGATCTCAGCTTCCTTTCGTTTAGTGATGTCTTCCAGACTTCCCTCATAGCAGTAGATATCCCCATTTGCATCGCGAATCGCTCGGGTGTTTAGTTCAATCCAAATGATCTCCCCATCTCGACGTTGAAACTGAGCTTCGAAACCTCGGACAACTTCCTCCTCTTTAATATGTGCTTCAAATTGTTTCCGCGCCTCAGCATGGACATAGAATTCGGAAGCTTTGTGTTTCAGTAACTCTGCTTTTGACTCAAAGCCAAGCATTTCGACTAAAGCTGGATTGACATCATGAATCTGTCCTTCTGGAGTGGTCCTGTACAGCCCCACAGGAACACTATCAAAGAGGCTGCGATACTTTGCTTCTGATTCTTCTAAAGCGTGCTGTGTCTCTTTCCAATCAGTGATATCGATTCCAATTCCAAAAATTTCCACGACTTCTCCTGCCTCATCGGTAATGAAAGTGTTATTCCATCGCACAAGGCGCTGTTCACCTGATTTGGTGATCCAATGGACTTCTGGTGAGTATGCTGGTAATTTTCCTTGCACCAGATTCTGGAACCGATCAATCAGATTAGGCCGTTCATCCACAGGAATGAATAGTTCAACGATGTTCTTTCCAAGGACTTCCTCTGTAGAATATCCTGTAACCTCTTGGCAGCGCTTGTTAAAGAGAGTTATACAACCCAGCGTATCTACTCCTACCACCAAAGCCCCAGTCGCATCAACAAGACGATTAAATCGGTCTTGATTCTTCTGAGTCTCATTTGGTGGCGACATGGGTGATTCCTCGTGTCATAAGGGAGCAGGTAAGCTGAGTATGCCAGGAAAAAGTACTTGTCTGGCTTCAAACCCCGCATTCAATCCCGCTCATTAAACGGTATAAAATCTTTTCATCCGTTCTCTCAAAAACCAACTTCATTGTAGATTTTACAATACATCAGACCTGGTCTTCAATCAGTGAGCGAATCAGATGGTCAATCCCAAAGCGTTCCTCAGTGTTTGGAAGGTACCAAGGCTCAGGAAACTTAAGTATATCTTTTATCTCGGGAATCGATTTCCCTTCGGCTGCCAACTCCCGCACCTGAACACCCAGATCAGCAAGAAATCGAATCCGGGTTTCAATATGGTCGTGGGGGTCCACTATCGGGCCCCTATGCCCATCAAACAGAACCGCCACATTCATATCTTGGATTTCTTGCATCCGCTGAATCATCTTCGGAATATTCTCATCATACATCGACATCTGCTTCTGAGACGGGAGGGGTACCGCATCCGAAGAGAACAACCACCGTTGCTCTGGGTCCCAAAAACCGAACATTTCCCGACTATGCCCTGACAAATCCACCACCTCAAAGGTCGCATCACCCACGACAATTGAGGAAATATCAAGCACCTTCGCTTGAGGAACAGGCGTAAGATTCCCCCAGACAAACTGGAAAAACTCAGGCAACGGATAAGGCTTATGAACCGATTCCAGCGTTACAGGTCCAGCAAACACTTCTGCTTCCGGCACAAACGCGGTACATCCACCAATATGATCCTCATGATCGTGCGTGACGTACACCCTCTTCACAGAATGGGCTTTTGCGTAGGCTCGCAGCTCATCAATTGCGTTCCCACACCCCGCATCAAAGACCACATCACCAAGCTGATAGGCATACACCCACATGATAGCCCGGTCACCCATTGGAGACGCCGTCTTAACACAAGTAACCTCGTCACCGAATCGCTCAATCTCAATCATATACCCACCTCAACGTGGTAGTGCATGAAGAAACTATCGTATGAGTGATGAATATATATGTGGCTTCAATAACCGCTATCCTACTCCTCCTAGCCTAGGTGCCACACGATGAAAATCGGCGTCCTCCTCTGTAACTGCGGCGACACCACTAGCAGCACCCTCGACTACGAAGCCCTCACCACCTTCACTGAAACCCTCCCCCAGGTGAAACACGTCGAAGCCCGCGGTGATTGGTGTCAACACGAACCCCTCCAAGCCCTCACGCAGACTATCTCCAAAAAGAAACTAGATCGGCTTGTTATTGCAGCCTGCAGTCCTCAATTTTTTGGACCCCGCTTTTTCCAAGCCGCAAAAGAAGCAGGTATGAGCCGTGGTCAAATCACATTTGCCAATATTCGCGAACACTGCGCTTGGGTCCACCAAAACGACCCCAAAGGAGCCACGGCTAAAGCCAAACGTCTTATCCGGGCCGCAGTATTCCGAATCGGTGCTCAAAGCCCAATCGTTACCAAAACCTTCCCCATCACCCAAGAAGTCCTCGTGCTTGGTGCAGGCGTCGCAGGCATCCAGGCTGCTCTTGACCTAGCCGACCGGGGCATCAAAGTCCACCTCGTCGATAAAGAACCTACCATCGGCGGACACATGGCTGTCCTTAACAAAACATATCCCACTTTAGATTGTTCGATTTGTATTTTAGGTCCGAAGATGGCGGAAGCGGCAACACATCCGAATATTGGATTGTATCCGTATACGGATTTAGTGGCTGCTGAACATACTGGGAAGGATTGGTTGCTGATGCTGAACAAGAAAGCGACCTATGTGAATTGGGATAGATGCACAGGATGTATGCAGTGTATCGAGAAATGCCCAACCAAAGTTGACGATGATTGGTCGTGGGGAATTGCGAAGCGGAAAGCCATCTATATGCCGTTTTCTCAGAGTGTGCCGAGGAAGGTTACAATTGATGCTGAACATTGTAAGAAGCTGACCACCGATAAATGCGGTGTTTGTGAAAAAATCTGTCCGGCGAATGCTATTGATTATGAGATGAAGGATGAGATGGTTCAAGTGCGGGTGGGCAGCGTGGTTTTCGCCACGGGATTCAAGGAATTTGATCCGTCCGTGGTTCCCGAGTTACATTATGAGGAGAATCAGGACGTTATTACGCAAATGCAGTTTATTCGAATGATGGACTCCGTTGGACCCTTTGGTGGGAAATTAGAGGTGCCCTCTGATGGTCGGAAGCCTCAGAATATTGTGATGATACAATGTGTGGGGAGTCGCGATGAGCGGTTTAGCTGGCAATGTTCAGCTTATTGCTGTATGGCTGCGATTAAGCATGCTGAACTGGCAAAACTTGAATATGACCCGAATATCGATATCACCATTGTGGCGCGGGATATCCGGGCTGGTGGAAAGGGGTTTGATGAATTCTATGTGCGAGCTTGTGATGAATATAATATCAAAGTCGTTTACCGTGGTGATACTGTCGAAATTAGTCGTGTCAATGATAAACCTATAGTAAAATACTCTGATTCAGACGGTGTAATGAAATCCATTGAAACTGATTTAGTTGTACTCTCTTGTGCAATGACTCCTTCGCCAGGAACCAAAGAGCTTGCCGAGATGTTTGGTGTGCCCTTAGGTTCACTCGGGTTCTTCAAAGCCTTAGATGAAAAAGTTGCATTAGCGAGAACCGATGTTAATGGTGTTTATCTTGCAGGCACGTGTCATGGCCCCAAGGATATTCCGGAATCGGTTGAGCTCGCGGGTGCTGCAGCAGAACAGGCATCCGTATGGCTGGCTACACAATCGATGACCAAGGATTTGGATATTGCCGTTGTAAATAAGGATCTCTGTAATGGATGTGGGCTGTGCATTCCGGCCTGTCCTTCTCAAGCGGTAACCTTGGACATTACAGGAGATTGTGTTGTTGTAGATGAAGTTCGTTGCCAAGCATGTGGCGAATGCATGGCTATTTGTCCCGTAGCGGCTATCGGACCGCTTAATACGAATCCCACAGTTATTGATTCCGCGCTCCAGGGTTTATTAAGTAATAGTATTGAAGGAACTGAGAACATAATCGTCGGATTCGCTTGTAACGAATGTGTTTATCGAGCTATTGATGAAGCAGGTGAGGAACGCCTTCAATATCCTGCTGATCTGCACATTCTTGAAGTTCCATGTACAGGCAGTATTTCGACACCTACACTTCTTCAGACACTTGAAGCTGGTGCTGATGGTGTGATTCTTTTTGCGTGTGATTCAAAACTCTGTCATTATGGACGTGGAGCTCGAATGGCCAACAGCCGGGCTCACGTAGTCCAAAATCTCCTCACCCAATCAGGTATGAATCCAAACAAAGTTCAAGTTGTACAGTTAATCGGACGAGATGCAAAAGAGTTTGCTGCCTTTGCTCGAGAGGCGGTTGCAAATATCAAAGCGAGTATTGGAGGCTAGGAAGATGAAGAACGAAGAACCACGAATCGGTGTTTTTGTCTGTAAATGTGGTACCAATATTGCTAAAGTCGTTGATGTTCCTGCCGTTGCAGAATATGCAAAGGACCTTCCTCATGTTGCTTATGCAGGATGGCAACTTTTTACCTGTTCAGAGGAAGGGCAAAATATCATCAAGAAGCACATCAAGAAACATAAGCTTAATCGAGTCATTGTAGCCTCTTGTAGTCCAAAATTACATGAGCCCACGTTCCGTCGAACCGTAATAGACGCTGGAATCAACCCGTTCTTTTTTGAAATGGTCAATATTCGCGAACAAGTCTCTTGGGCCCACATGAAACAAAAGGACGACTATGGTGAGGCAACTGAAAAGGCTAAAGACCTCATCCGTGCTGGAGTCTATCGCGCAGCAGAACTTGAGTCCATTGGTTCAACAACACAAAAAGTACCTCCCGTTTGTATGGTAATTGGGGCAGGAATCGCTGGAATTGCAGCGACAACACTGCTCGCTGATAATGGTTATGAAGTGCATTTGGTTGAACGTAGTCCGGCACTTGGTGGAAAATCAGCACAATTAGGCTTTGTCTTCATGACTGATACTTGTGGAGTGTGTGTTCCACCGCGCCATGGAGAAATGGCTCGTAAATGTTTGTCAAAGCGAATCCTTCTCAATGACCCTAAAATCAACGTGTATACACAAACTGAGGTTACCCAATTCAGTGGCTATATTGGCAACTTCCAAGCTCGACTTCATAGCAAACCTCGAGGTGTGAACATCGATACTTGCACACTTTGTGGCAAATGTATGGAAGTCTGTCCGGTTGAAGTTCCTAACGAACATAATTATGGATTAGACAATCGGAAAGCCATCTTCTATCCCTACTCTCAAGCTGTTCCAAGAGCCCCTGTGATTGATTTTGACACCTGCACGAAATGTGGCAAATGTCAACAAATCTGCCCCGTTAACGCAATTCATCTTGACCAACAACCAAAAGAGACCGAAATTAATGTGGGGACAGTGATTGTTGCCACAGGTTTTGACGTCTTCAAACCAGAAGGATTGTATGGGTATGGTGAATACCCCAATGTGATTTCTCAATTCATGCTTGCCCGGATCCTCGATCCTATGAGTCCTACTGATGGACAGTTACGACGTATTTCAGATAAAAGATTACCAAAACGGGTCGGGATGATTCAGTGTGTTGGCAGTCGTGATCCGAATTACTATTCTCACTGTTCTCGCGTTTGTTGTCAAGTCGCGATGAAACATGCGGTCTATATTAAAGAACACTGGCCCGACACCCAAGTTACCGTGTTTTACAAAGACATCCGCTTGCAAGGTAAGGAGTATGAACGATATTATCTGGACGCACAACGCCTAGGTGTAGAATTCCATCGTGCAGATATTACAGATGTCAAAGAGGATAATAACAAGAGTCTGAACCTAACCGTCGACCATCATAATGGCACACAGGAGCAATTCCCAGTAGACTTACTCGTATTATCCGCTGCCATGATTCCTGCCCGTGGGGCAAAGGAACTCGCCCGAACCATGAACTTAGAAGTGGATTTAGATGGATTCTTCCGGGAATATCATCTGAAACTCGCCCCAGTTGACACAACAACTAATGGAATATTCCTCGCTGGCGCTTGTAGCAGTCCACGAGACATCGCTGAAGCCTCCTTTATGGGTGCTGCTGCAGCTTCTCACGCCGCCATCCCAATGAGCAAAGGGGAAGTTGAAGTGGATCTTGCTAAATCCATCGTCGATGAATCCCTCTGTATCGGTTGTGCCAACTGCTATGCAGTCTGCCCTTATAGTGCCATCTACATGGAAGGTGGTGTTGCTAAAACTATTGAAGTCGCCTGTAAGGGCTGCGGCATCTGTGTCGTTGAATGCCCCGCCGAAGCCATTCAGCTCCGACACTACCGTGATAAACAGATCTACTCCCAAATCGAGGGTCTACTAGCAAACATTGGGGCGTCGAAAAAATGAGTAAAACCAAAACTAGCCCCGCAAAAGCATCTGCAAAGTCTAAACCATCCTTTCAGCCAAGGATCGTCAGTTTCTGCTGCCACTATTGCTCCTATGGCGCGGCTGATCTTGCTGGAACAAGT
Organism: Candidatus Hermodarchaeota archaeon; assembly: GCA_016839365.1. Taxonomy (GTDB): domain Archaea; phylum Asgardarchaeota; class Hermodarchaeia; order Hermodarchaeales; family Hermodarchaeaceae; genus Hermodarchaeum. The sequence continues at coordinate 6,141 of JAEOUH010000064.1, read as the reverse complement.
AAAATGCCATATCCCGTGAATGTGGAGATCATCCGTGTTCCCTGTTCGGGAAGGGTTGATCCGCTTCATGTCCTTGAAGCCCTTCGAGAAGGCGCGGATGGTGTCATGGTGACTGGCTGTCTAAAAGATCAATGCCACTTCGTCACTGGAAACTACCACGCCGAAAAACGAATGCAGAAATTGGCCAAAGATCTCGAAGACATTGGGCTTGGTGGACGTCTGGTCTTTGAACTGATGAGTGCCGGAATGGCTGGTAAATGGGTAGAAACTGCGTCATCGTTTTATGAACACATCTTGCAGCTCGGGCCTAATCCGCTGAAGAAAATGAAACCAGAGGTGAAGTGTGAATGACCGTCCGCATCGCAACTATGGGCATGGCAGGCTGCAGTGGCTGCCATATTGCCTTACTCGATACTGGCACAGCGCTTCTCGATTTGCTCAAGGATGTCGAACTCGTCTACTCATATCCGATCGTAGATACGAAGAATCCCATTCCCCCCAACATAGATGTAGCTCTCGTTGAAGGTAGTATTCGCACAGACCATGACCAAGAAATGGCGAAAGCCATGCGTAAACAGGCAAAATGCCTCATCGCCCTCGGCGCCTGCTCAGCCCACGGTGGAGTGAATGGCCTCGCCAACACCTTCAACGCTCAGGAAGGTGTTGAATATGTTTATCATAAAACGGTGCTGATGGCTCAGAAGATAGTCCCACACGAAAATGTGCCACAAGTCCTTCCCGCGGACCTTCGCCTCAGTGACGTTGTCAAAGTTGATTTCGTCATCCCAGGCTGCCCCCCCAATCCTGATGAAATCGCCAAAGTCATCACAACATTGCTAGCTGGAGAAACCCCCCAACTTTCCAAGAAAAGTGTCTGTGACGAATGTCCTCTTGAACGGTTAACCGAGATACCAAAGAAACTGCGCCGAACCCACGAAATTCCAGAACTCGGCACCTGTCTCCTCTCTCAGGGCTTTCTTTGCATGGGGCCCGCTACTCGTGCAGGCTGCAATGCCGAATGCACTCACCGCAACATGCCTTGCACCGGCTGCCGTGGACCCGCCGAAACGGTCTGGGATCAAGGCATCGCCATGCTTGATGCACTAGCGGCGATGGAGGAGGATCAAGTCGCCAACTTCAAATTACCTCGTCTTGCCGGAACTTTCGCAAGGTACACCTATGCTTCTTCAAAACTCGATAATCTACGCAAAGGAGTGAAGAAAAAATGAGCAAACCAAAACATATCGAAATTGAGCCCATGACCCGCTTGGAAGGTCATGCTAAGATCACTTTGGATGTCACCGGAGGCAAACTTAATCAATGCCATTTCCACATTATCGAGTCCCCACGGATGTTTGAACGCTTCATGGAAGGCATCCCGGCTGAAGATGCCCCGCAACTCTCTGAACGTATCTGTGGTATCTGCTCAGTTGCCCACCACTTGGGCTCTGTCAAGGCCGTCGAAGCAGCCTGGGGCGTTACCCCACCTAAACAAGCGGTCAAGCTCCGCCATCTCGAAAACTTTGGTGAATACATCCACAGTCACGCACTCCACCAAGTCTATCTGGCACTCCCCGATTTCCTCACCCCTGATACACCCAACGTTCTTGAGGTCGCGGCGAAGAATCCTAAGCTTGCGAAAGCGGGGATTGAACTTCGAATGTTTGGACAAAGCCTTATCAAAGCCGTTGGAGGACGTATGATTCACCCCTGTACCGCCATTCCCGGTGGCATGGCAGGCCCCCTACCAGAAGAAGAACGAAATAAACTCGCTAAACGCGCTCCCACAGCCCTGAAAACCGCCCAGACAATCGCCGATCTCTACTTCAAACTCGCCAAACAAGAGGACGCCAAAGTGGGATACTATCTCAGTGATCCCACTCATTACTTCGGCCTACACAACAAAGGCGTTCACGATATTTATGACGGCACCCTTCGCTTCGTCACTCCCGAGGGGAAAAAACTTCATGACTTCGCTCCCAAGGACTATGCCCATTATATCGCTGAAGATGCGATGCCCTACACCACGGTCAAATACCCATTCATCAAAGAGCTTGGGCCCAAAAAGGGAAACTACCGGGTTGGACCCCTTGCCCGCCTTAACGTAGCTAAAACCATGGCGAGCGAACTCGCCCAGGGATATCATGACAAACTCTACGAAATGTTCGGTGGCAAACCGGTCCACGACCCCATGGCTTACAACCTTGCACGCTCTGCAGAGCTAGTCAGCGTCGTTGAACAAGCCATCACCCTCATCGAAGACTCCACCCTCCAAGAAGACAATTACCGCATCCCCGCTGAACCCCGTGCCGGTGAAGGCGTTGGCGTCGTCGAAGCCCCACGCGGCACTCTTTTCCACAACTACTGGACCAACGAAGATGGCATTATCACCAAAGTCAACTGTATGATAGCCACTGGACAGAACGTACGAACCATTGAGCATGCCATCCAAGCTAAAGCCCAAGAGCTTCTCCCAGAACTCCTCAAACCCGCTCCAGAGAGCCACAAAACAGTTGCTACTAAGCTAGAGCCCTTAGTTAGGGCCTACGATCCTTGCATTAGTTGTTCGGTTCATTTCATCGAGTTGATTCAATAGACCTCAATATCAGCTAGAAAAACTATTTGGCTTGGGTCCTCGCCAAACCCATTTTAACATCGTCATTCCCACCCATATGAAAGGAACAAATACTGCTACCAGCTTCTCACATAACTGATACTGAATTCTCGTAAGTAGCAATGCAAAAACGACCATGCTACTGATTAAAAGAAGTGTTAGTAAGAGCTGAAACATATTTTTACTTCAGCCTGGAGGATAAAAATTCATTGCCATCGTTGGCTCCAAGACATCTAGATGATGTCGATTTCTCGGTTGTCACCCAGAACAGTAAAGGCCTGATTACCCTGAGTGATAAAAAGAATAGGAGCGACTTCGGTGTGTCCGATTCGCCGCGCTTTGATGGGGATGACGGATTCATGAGCTTCGTTGGGGTTGAGTTGTCGGTTGCGGAGGAATGTGGTGTTGCGGAGTATTACGTTCTTGGTTAATCCGTCGAGTTCGAACAAGTGGGGAATGGCATTAACAATGGCGGTTAGGCGGATGGGGTTGCTGCTATTGTTGTGGATGTAGTATTTGACGTTAAGGGAATTGCCGCGGTTCACGATTTCCTTGGGCGGCACCAAATCGGTGGTAAAGGTAACCCTTGGTGGTTCCAATATTTCTTCGGTATCGCACCAAATACACCCGGCAATCAGTTGGTCAATGGTCGGTTCAAACTCTGCAAAGGGTCCTTGTAGACTATTCCAAGTATGGATGCGATCACCATAATCGCTGATAAAAGCCGTTTTGATTAATGCCATCAGATTTGTCAAATCCGCAGGTCTTTCCTCGGGTGTAGCAAAAATTGCTACAAAATCATTCGGTCTTTCAGTGAGTCCATCAACTATGACTTCCGAGCCCTCAAATTTTGCTTCTCGAAACTCGCCAGTGGCGAATTCCTTCGATGAAACTCGAAACGCGGTCAGCAGCCCAGAGAGCATGTGTGGGTCGATTTGGTCAGTATACTGCCTCGAAAATGCATAGGCACCATTGAGCACGATGAATATAGCTTTAATCATCTTCTCCGGTTTCCACTAACTATGTAGTAGTTGCGAACTCCCTACCAAGGCTTCCGCTTCTTAATTCCGTCGGAATTCCTAGTTTCCTTCTAGGAGTTGGCACCGTTCCGAATAAAAATTTCGTTTCACAGGATAATCAAGCATTTCTGTTTATACTCTCTCATTGCAAGTGATAGAAACGGGCTTGCTAGCAAAACCTTATCCATTTTTAAGTGCGCCTAAATTATTGAATAGCTAATAGGAGGTCGATAAACATGGCATATGAAGAACTCACTCTTGAAAAATGGCATAGAAAGATGGCTGTTGACCTCTTCAACAACACCTGGAACTACTTAGACAGAAAAGACCTGACCGACGAAGAAAAAGACTCAATGGTCAACTCATCTCATGCTTCGCGGTACCATTGGGGCGTTCGCGTCGTAAACGCATGGGATGCCACACCGATTAACCTTGGCCGTGGTGACTGGCAACTATCCCGTGTCTACGCTGCTATCGGTGATGGAAACCGCGCCATCTATTATGGTAAATCCTATCTTGCTATTTGTGAGAAAGAAGGTATTAGAGACTGGGACCTTGCCTATGCTTATGAAGCCCTCGCTCGCGGGTATGCAGTCAAAGGCGATGACAAAAACAAGGAGAAATACCTTAAGCTTGCCAAAAAAGCCATGATTGAAGTTAAAGATAAGGAAACCCGCGAGATGATCGAGGGTGACCTTAAGACAATCTAAGCTTTCTATGTCAAGATTACAACTAGAATGGGGATTTTTATGTCCCTAATCCTTCTTTTTACACAGGATTACATTGTCTGGGAGAATCAACTTGCACGAAGAACACACTGCTAAACCCAAGCGGAAGGAATCTCAATCAGCTCTGGCAGTAGAGATGATCCTCAGCGATGCAAAACGTCCCCTGACAACCTTCGAAGTCACCCGCTTATTCCATGAAATTGGGTGTCCTGACTCTCCTAGTCGTTTGCTCAATCAGCTACGGCAAGAAGGCAAGATCTATGGAAAACTGAGCATCAAAAAGAAGACCTGGTTGTGGTGGGCACCTGAAGTTGAAGAACCCATGGACGTGTAAATGCTCGATTTTTAGAAGATGATGTCTGCTTCCAACCCATAATCGATGGCAAACTCTATAATTTGGGTTCGAACCTCATTGTAATAACGGCTACCAGGACTCAGGGCATCGAGAATGGACTTGGCTTGATTACTAAAGTGGGTATGTAATACCTGTTCAATGACCGGTCGGTTCCCATACTTCACGTTTAACCGATCGAATAACGCATAGGCTACACCACTATCGGCGAGTTTTCGAACCAACTCTTCGAGGTGCACCGTACACAATTCCGGAATAATGGGGCCAACAAAGCCATAGGTACGTATCCCCTGCGCGTTCAGTTCCTTTAACGCATCAAGACGACGATGACTAGGCACGGCTCCCGATTCAAAGACCTGACCAACTTTGGCATCTAACGTAATGATGGTCATCCCCACCTCATTCTCAGCGGATCGACCAAGTAAGTTGGCATCGCGCAGAACCAAATCCGATTTCGTTAAAACAGAAATTGGATATTCATTTCGCGATAGTAACTCGATGCATGCGCGGGTAATCTCATATCGACGTTCCAACGGCTGATAGGCGTCCGTTACGCTAGAAAAGAGTACAGGATCCCTACGAGTCTTCTTCCGGCGTCGCAACTGTTGCTGCAACACCCGTGGCGCATTGATTTTAATATCCACGAAACTGCCCCATTCTTCTCCGAGATGGCCTGAGTATCTACTCATGAATCGGGCATAACAATAGGAACAAGCATGTTGGCATCCCACGTACGGGTTGATGGCATAGGTGACCCCGCTAATACGGCTGGGATTCAGGATGCTTTTTGCGGTGACTTCGTTGATGCGGATTTGTGGGGACAAGATTCCTCAGGTTCACATGCTGTTTACGGTGTAATAAAAACTTGGACCCCATTCGGAAAAGTGAGGTGTGGGGAACGTGAGAAAATGACAACACAGAAAAGGAAGGACGAAAGAAGGGGCGGCGGTGACCACATCATGGATACTGACCAACTCAAAGCCTTCCTGAAGAATCAAGTCGCGCTTGAAGGGAGAATCGTGCGAATGGCTCAAAAGAGTGTCAAAGACACTAAAAACCAACTAGTGAAGAACCTCATCCAAGCCATTGCCATCGACTCTAACAAGCACGCCCTTATGCTCAATGCCATCCTCGCCCGTGTCGAATCGAAAACCCCCTTTATTGAAGAGACCAAACGAGATGAACTAGGTAAGGATATCCAGACTCACATTGAACTAGAAGCTGAAGCAATTAACACCTACGAAGAGCTCATCCCCGAAATGGAGGATCCTGGGTCCAAACAAGTCATCCAATACATTCTTGAGGATGAAAAACGCCACCACAAGCTCCTCACCCAGCTTTACAAACTCGTTATCGAAAGAGAGACCCTCACTGAAGAAGATTTATGGGATCTCACTTGGAAAGACGCGCCATGGCATGGCGGACCTG
>JAEOUH010000063.1 GCA_016839365.1 Candidatus Hermodarchaeota archaeon | reverse complement strand
CTGGGACATGCCGTTGTTGGGCAGCATAGGCCACTGCAAGCGCATGGTTACCAGTAGAGGCTGTAATCACTCCCCGCTTTGCAGTTTCCTCAGGGAGTGAAGCAATCTTGTTGTAAGCGCCCCGAAGCTTGAATACCCCAGTGCGTTGTTGACACTCCCACTTCACAAATACTGCAGCTCCCGCCACCTCCTCCAGATTCGGAGAAGGCGAAACGGGGGTATGTGAGATGATGCCGTCTAAACGTTTGCGAGCCTGGAGGACCATTCGTGGAGTAACGGGAAAAGAATGAGCTGTGGACGGATTCATAACACCCTGCACCTGCTGCTCATGGATACTTACTGGGCTAGATAATGATTTCTCAGTAAGAATTTTCTGCTTCCCCCTCAGTTACAAGTTTTTATAAGCCTGCATTTTCGATATTGGAACTAAGAGCGTGACCCTTATGTCCCAAGATGAACTTCAACAAAAACTCCACTGTCGACGTTGTGGTCGACCACGCACCGTTAATCGAGTGAGTAAACCCAATCCCAATAACGTCAAACTCTACATGACCTGCCCAGTGCACACCGCTGAAGTTGTATATTCAATGCCAGTAAGCCGTTACGAGAAGACTAGCGATCTAATCCGAGAACATATCCTTATCTGCAAGAAATGTGGACAACCCGTTGAAATCGTTGGCCAACGAGCAGGCAATCTTTCAACAAATGTAAACATCCAGTGCCCTGAGCACGGCAGTGGCGAACGAACAATTAACAACTCGCTCCTTGACCCAATTCTTGCGGCAGTCCCAGCAAAACTGGCGCCTCATGAAGTAAAAGCAACGCCTGGCGCTACCGCAAAATTCTGTGCTAGCTGTGGTTCACCAGTCCCCACAGCTGAAGCCCGGTTTTGTCACCACTGTGGCGCTTCACTCGATTAGACCTTTAGTAATAGGTCCTAGCGTCGGAGATATGAGCGCATATTAGGTTTCTGCCGCTAGGTTTGACTTTTTCAGCGGATACACCTTTCTAGCTGAGGTGAGATATCCAGTATGCCCAATCATCCGAGTGGCGGGTCTAGTTTTTCCCGGACGAACAAGAATTTCCCGTTCAATGAGTTCACGTGTCATGATTTCGGTAAAGTAAGAAGCATAGATCGCATCAACTGTACGTTGAGTTTGCTCAATGGTTGGGGAAAATGATACAAGCACTCCTCCTCCATACAAGGCCTCATAAGCCAATGGCACCACGTCCCATGGCACCGCCATATCGAGCACCACTGCATCAACTTCAGTTTCGTCTATACCTGCCAGAACGTCCTGTTGTTTGATTGTGACGATGTCGCCAAGACCGATTTTCGCGATGTTTTTTTGCGCCTCCTTAGCGAAATCCTCTCGCACTTCATAAGAAATAACGCGCCCCGAGGGAGCTACATGATGACCAAGGATGGAGGTGAGTGCCCCACTTCCTGTCCCTGCTTCAACTACTACAGATCCTGGCCCAATCCCTGCAAGCAACAAAATCAACCCAGCATCCTTAGGATACACAATATTGGTTTGCCTTCCCATTTTTACAGCCTGATCCCTGGGCAGTGGTTTCAATGCAGATACATGAACGCCAAGAGAGGTCTTGGTTAGGCTCCCAAAGGGCTGACCGATTACCTCATCAAATTTGAGGATGCCCCGATGAAGATGAAAGGATTTGCCCGCTTCTACGCGGAGCAGCCAATGACGCCGGGTATCAAGATAAAAGAGCACTTGGTCACCGTCACGAATTGTAGCCAAAGTATTCACCAAGAAGCCTAGTCCATCAAACCTTTTCAGGTTTCTGTCCACCATTCAATATGCCGTAAGAAATCAAAACCGAAGGAAAATGAGAGGAAACTGTTAAAGGCATTCTAGCTAATGTCAGGACAAGGAGGAAGCATTTGTGGCAACACAGCCAATTGAAACCATGACTGCTCTTAAGTGCCAATCCTGCAACGCCCCCCTCACAGTTAGCCCTGATGATGTGATTCTCGTTTGTGGGTATTGTGGTTTTACGACCACAGTTGAGGGGGAGAAAGTTGAGAACCACTTTGCCTTGGAGCCTACGCTATCTGCGGGTGAAATCCGCGATATGGTTACTGAGTGGGTGGGTCGAGGTGGCAAAGCCCGAGTGACAGAGTCACATTTGCGATTTGTACCCTTTTGGGTGGAATCGATGCATGCGTTTACCTCGTATCAGGGGTATAAGGAGCACCGCGAAACCGAATACTACACTGACTCACAAGGGAAACGGCGTTCACGAACTAAAATCGAATATGAACCCATCCAGGGTCAATTCGACGAAAATCGTTCGGTGAATGTCTTATGTCGACGGGGCGCTACCTTCTACAGTCTGGGCGAATTGGACAAGGCACTAAATGTGACTAAGAGGGGAATCCAACCCTTTGATTACAATGCAATCACAGCCGTGGAGGAAAAGCCCCTCTTTTTGAATAGCGAACTCACCGACGATGATGCCTACGAGATTGCCGAAACGTATATTGCCCAAGATCATCGCAGCCGTGCCGATTCCCGGGCAACAAAGATCTGGGACTGCCACAGTCGGATCAACAAGACAGGCTCATACCTGTTGCATGTTCCGCATTGGCTTGTCCGCTACCAGTTTGGTACTGAGACTTATCGTGTCGGTATTGACGGGCATACGAAGAAAATTCTGAAAGGTGAAGTTCCCATCTCTGCAAGCTATCGGGCCACTATGTTCGTGTTGAGCCTCATAGGAGTGCTCATTGGAACCATCGGAACCTACCTTGTTGCACTACTACTCGCACCGGACTATTCGTTCTTATCCCTAGCGCTAGTCGTTATTGGACTAGCAATTGGTGTCGTGGCCACTCGGAATAGCTTCAAGATACATGCAGAAAAACGAGGGTAAATGAGGTAAAACGGTGAAAAGAAATGGCAAAGCATTGTATAAATTGCGGAGCGGGACTGAACATCCATCCAACAGATGCGATTATCACCTGCAACTATTGTGGCACTTCATTCACCCCTGAAGGTTCAAGAATGAAGGAGCATTTTGCACTTGGAGTGAATTACACTCAAAGTGAGGCACTCGATACTCTCAAAGCATACTTGGTGAAAGTCCCTGGTGTCACAGACGATTTGGCTCTGCAAATCCAATTGCAGGATCTCTCAATGACCTATTACCCCTATTGGACTGTGACCGTTCAAGGGGATGTTTCCTACAAGGGAATTGACCGAAAAGCCTCATTCCGAGGTCAATCTGGCGGACGTTATTCAAGCATCCATTGGGAATGGGTCGCTGAATCCGGACACCAAGAACAGACACGGCAAATCCGACTATATGCTGGACCCAAAGCGCGTCCTGAAATAGTCAATTACCCGATTGCCACCCGTTCACGACGCTACTTTAATTTCGAAGAAGTCCAACAATACACCGGGAACGTGCTATTTTCAAAGATTTCAGAAGAAGATGCACGACAACAGGCAATTACTGCTACACGTAACATGATCTTTGCAAGAATACAGCGAGAAACGGAAAAAATCGATGATACCCGGGAAAATTTCCAGGTCACCGACCAAGCCTACATACATGTGCCCATCTATCATGTCAAATTCTCAGTTGGTGGAAACAAAAGCTACGAGGCAGCCCTTGATGCATCGAACGGCCGAGTAATTTACACTCAGATTCCCACTACCACGGGATTCAAAATGAAGACCATAGGCATGTCCCTTATTTGGTTCCTTCTTACTATTGCAGGTGCTGTCCTGACATACTTGGGCTATTCTGAATTACCACTCCTGGGACTCACTCCTGCATATCTCTTCTATGCAGGTCTTGGATTGACAATCATTCCATTACTATTAGCCTTGATGACGATATTCTATGCATCACGGAAAACCGCAGCAGAACGTGCACAATAAAATCCCACCACATAAATGTACAACTAGTTAAGTTGTCAATATAGTGAAGACCATCAAAGCTTGGGCATCAGTTAAGCTTCGAATGAAATTCAACTAACCTGGCGAGATTTTATAAGGTCTCAACCCAATGCCTAGATAGCGACCATCGAGGTGATCTCCTTGGGAGATGATGATAAACCATCCATTATGGAAAAAGTCGATGATGAACGCACTCTAACACAAAAAATCATGAAATTAATTCCCGGATGGCGGGGATACCGGATCAAGGAAGAACGGCGAAACGCCGATCGAATTCTTCGTGATCAAATCATCAACCGTCTACGCGAATCCGCAGACAAAATCCAAGATATCCGTTCTGCCATCGTGGAAAACGAAATTGAAGAGGCCTACCGAATGGTTGACTCAGTTATGAGTCGAACGGAGAAGCTCATCAGCCAAATCGAACATGCGGATTATGGATACCGTCCCTTCTTTGACGCCATCAAAATCAAAGAAGACGATTTAGAGAATATGCTCCGCTACGACAGTTGGTTTGTAGAGAATATCCAAGCCTTTGATCAACGCTGTGACGATGTCCTGATGTTGATTGAAGATGATCCCGATGAAGCCATAGGCCACATCAAGGATCTTCGAAAAATGGTTTCGAAAATGAACCGCCAGTGGAAGGAACGAGAACAAGTCATCATGGGCATTGAAGTCGTTTAACCAACTGGTTGTGACTTTTGCCCTTGAAAAATTTCCTTCCCTCTTTTTCTCTTTTTATTGTTACTAAGTCAATTGAAGGCGTCGAGGATTTTGAAGGATTCAGAGTGATCGACCACCTTAGCTTTAAATCCCCTTTTCGAGCAACTGGTAGAACCGCTTTGAAGGGGTTCTTAGTTGAACTTTTTATAATCAACATCAATGAATTTTATTTTCCTTGACAGATTTGAATCTTAATGCGTGTTTAAAAGGAAGAAGACTTGACTTTACCAACAAAGTTACATAGGTAAAACAGGATGCCCAATACTACAACAATTGATGAAAACTTAGCTCGTGGACGTAGAACCATCAAAAGGGCATCAATTGTTGTTCTAATCTTAGTCATTACATGGTTTCTCATAGCATACCTTTCAGGAAGCCTTGGCCTTTTAGCTAAGGGAATAGACTCCATCTCAGATCTGATTGCCATTATCACAGTATTTCTTGGATTATGGCTCGCTCAACGAGATCCAGATCAAAAATATCCTTACGGGTATTTCAAGGCAGAATCATTAGCAGCCCTGATTGTTGCAGTCTTTATCTTTGTAACGGGCATAGGTGTGCTTTGGCAGGCAATCCAACGAATCTTCTTTCCAATAGAACTAAACTTCATCGATTTAGCATTAGTGGTTTCAATTGCAACAATTCCAGTCATCTTTGTCATGTCCTGGTATCTGAAAAAAATTGGTCGAGAAACTGGTAGTAATGCAGTATATAATAAGGGTCAAGAATTCCAAATGGATATTCTAGCCTCCGTAGCTGTCATCCTAGGATTGGTCTTTGCATTAGTTGGATTACCTTGGGTTGAATCCATTGTGGGATTTACAATTGGCCTGTTGATTCTTAGAAGCAGTTTTCAATTGGCATATGATTCAATACTCATCCTAATGGATGCCGGACAAGATCTCGAAAAGATAAACGCTATCAAACAGCTCGCTTTACCTATTCTTGGTGTCCTCGGTGTTCATGCTATTAAGCTACGAAGAGCAGGACCAATTTGCTTCGGAGAAATGCACCTTGAAGTTGCTGGAAAAACAACAGTTCTGCAATCGCACCTCCTCGCTGAAGAAATCTCCACACGCGTAAAGCAGGCTTACCCAGATATACTTAGCTTCTTGGTTCACGTTGAACCCGTGCAACCAGTCACATTCCGAGTTGCATTTCCAGTTGATCAGGCAGAAGCAACTCCGGGATCAAAACCCAGCACACATTTTGGAACTACACCTTACTTCTTGGTCATGGACATCGACAAACGGGAGATTGCTCTTTGGGAAGTCATGCCCAATCCAGCCGCAAAGGAGAGCAAACAACGTGGCAAAAACACAGCACATCTCCTAATTGATGCCAAAGTAGAAATTGTTTTTGCAGACAGAATGGGAGAAACACCACTAAGCCTCCTACGCAACCACCTTATTCAAGTCATTCAACAAAACTCCCGAATTAGCTGCCAAAACAACCTCGACGCTTACCTCGAAGACGAATTGCCACCACTCAAGGCTAAAGTATCAACTACACCTTCTAACTAGTTACATTATCCTTGATATTTTCAGTAGAAATCTGATAATTAGAAGTTAAGTCGTAAAGTTGAAAAGGCTGGGCACTAATGGCAACGCAGACCTTCTGTACCTTCCAAACTGGATTTCCAGAGGGAGAAAGCAACATGCCCGAAATAATCGAATGGAAAAGCATGCGAAAGAACGACATCGTCTACCGATGGCCCAATGACCTAGTGAAATGGGGCAGCCAATGCCTAGTACGCGAAAACCAAGCCGCCGTCTTCTACCGTGACGGTAAATCCCTCGACGTTATGGGCGTTGGGCGCCACACCCTCACCACCGCCAATGTTCCGATTCTCACAGGAATCCTACGCCGCATCGCAGGCTTCGACAAATCCCCCTTCAACGCCGAAGTCATCTTCTTGAATATGACCAAATTCCAAGGTAAATTCGGCGGTAAAGGCCAAACACGCGACCTAGCTCCTCTCCAATTCCATGGAGAATTTTGGTTCGAGGTGGAGGACCCTCAAATCTTTGTCAACGAAGTTGTCGCCGGAGAAAACTACACCACTCAAGACGTCACCGACTTCATTCGGTCCAAATTCGTCGAACTCGCCATGGATGAACTCGCTGGCTACACCCTTCAAAACGCTATGACCCGTCTTGACGAAACCAGCATGAAAACTAAAACCATCCTCTCCGACAAGTTCGAAGAATACGGCCTCAAACTCCTCGACATGGCCTTCGCCGGAATGGACACCTCACCCGAATACCGCGAACGCCTCTTCTTCGCCGTCCAAGGCGTCTCCGGCAACCAAGTCCTCACCGCCGAAACCATGCGCCGAAGCGCTGAAGCCCTCGGTCAAGGCGGTGGCGGAGGAGCTGCAGCTGGTGCTGGCATCGTCCTCATCCCACAACTCGCTGAAATGATGCGCCAATCCCAGAAACCAGAAGAACAAGGTGTCACCCATGTCGCCTGCCCCTTCTGCGGCGCTGCAATGCCGCTTAAAGGCGGTAAGTCCCCCAAGTTCTGTAGCGAATGTGGAAAACAACTTCGCCAGGAAGTCGATGCACGAGTGAAAGCCAAGAAGTTTTGCCCAGAATGCGGGGCTCCCGCTAAGGGTAAGTTCTGTGCTGAATGTGGTTCTGAGATCTAAGTAGACAAGAGGGCAGATAGCCCTCTTTTTCCTTCTTTTCTTGGTGGTGTCCTAGGGAACCTGTTCTAGTTTTTGTACGGGATTGTCAATCGTGATTGTCTAGGAGGACAGTTGTTCTTTTCATTTTGCTTATATACACTCATTGAGTAGATATTGAGGCTAGCAAACTGTGTGTTGTGAGGTCCTGGGTTGAAAGGGTATGCTAAATGGCTAACATTGGCCCTATTCGGGTTTTGCTTATTGTTTTTCATATCTCCCGCTCAGGTTGGAGCTCAACCACCAGATCAGTGGGTGCCGGGGGTTGAACGTTATTTCTTTGGCCATACCTTTGCGGAACATGCTTGGACCAACGATTCGATCACCTTTGAATCGGAGAACAACGAGTCGGTACAGTTCATCGCGAGTTATTTAAATTACGATGAGGGTGAGGGATCGTTTCAGGCGATGCTCTTAGCGTTAGGTGTGATTGAGAATGAAAATGGCACTCAGTCGACACTACCCTACCAATTGTTCGGATTGCATTTCACCACAAAAGAGGGACGTGATATCTTTGCAGGTTCCCTGCTGGCCTTTTTGTTTGGATTCAATGACACTGATCACAATGGGATTCCCAGCATCGGGGAAAATCGGTTTTTCATAATCCCATATGGCTATAATGAAGGAAACACTTCACACCCAGTGACAGTTGAAGCAATTCCTGTTACACAGTTAGGGGATGCTCATTATCAATTTGGGGTTCGATATCGGAATCTATATGGCCGACTTGTTTCAGCAAATAGCGAAAATGAGTTTTTCTTGACACTCCTTCTCCCTCTATTTGAGATCACCTTTAGTGAACTAACAGTCATTTATGACATCAAAGTAGATTCAGAGACTGGCGAAATTACAACCGAGACCTACTACACGATTGGTCAAGCAACCGACTTTCGGTTTCTCGGAATACCAGTACCCAACTTTCATGAGGCTTTGGATGATGTGGGGATTGGAGTGGCTCACCTGGGCATTATTTTGACAACGAGATATTATACCCGAACAACTGGATCCTCACCAGTCAGCGGAGTGGATCAAACCATTGCCAATATTTCGACAGATGCCGCAGGACGCAATCGGGTATTCGCATTGAGCACGCGAGGTTCCTACGATGTACTCAATGAAAGTACGGAACCCTTTTCGATGATCCAGTCCGGTCTTCCGGCCTACAATTGGATTCTCACACCACAACCCATCGACCTTATACTTCTCCTGTGGCAGTTGCCCATTTCAGCTAATATCTTCAGCATCTTTGCATATGCCATGAGCTCGCATCTTCAGCAAATTTTTGACAGCCCGCTTGATGTGTATAACCATGCAGAAAATGTGTTCAATACCGCTGCTTTTTGGTATGGAGTTACATTTCCTGAATCGAATGGGTATAGGGTAGAACACGATCCCATTTACATTGCGTTTTCAAATATTGGGCAAGCTGCAGGGACTTTGGGTTTGGTTCTTATCGGAGCAGTTGTGTTAATCGCGCTAATCATTGTGGTGTTACGTGTTATTCAAGCTAATGACCATAAAACTCGAGCCTTAGAAGAGGGAGCATAAGATTTGGACGATATGTATAAAGGCACAATTTCCTCAGAGAATAAAGAACGTGGCTACTCCAACACTACAGGAGAGCAGTATAAGGACTATGACCATGAAATGACCGGCTAGAGATGAAAGCGACCAATGACGGACTTGGATGAATTTCTAACGGCCATTGGCCACCCGTTACGTCGTCAAATCCTTGAAACCGTCTATCAAACCCCTGGCATTTCCTATTCCCAGATTCTAGCCCGCGTTAACATTTCTAGCGGGAAACTGAATTTCCATTTACAAAAACTTGAACCCTTTCTGACTCAGGTCAATGGAGAATACCGAATTTCAAACGAAGGGTTGAAACTTTATCGGACTTGGAAAATGCTAGAAGGGCGGCTCAGTGGAACACAGGTCACCGGAACAGATATTCCGGGACTGTTTTTTGGTCGTAGGACCTTGGCATTTTTAATTGATGTCTTGTTGATATTGTCTTTCCTTTTTATTGCGGCTGATTTTACCTCTGCATTCACACTAGTTCCCGCTTGGTGGTTAGGCGGATTTCCTGTTCCATTGTTTTTAACTCGGATAATTGACATGTTCATAATATATCCAGATTTGACCGTAGTCCTTATACGTGCCTTCGTTTTAGCGATTTTATGGATGTATTTCACGCTCTTAGAGGGCTACCGCGGACAATCTCTAGGCAAAATGATTCTAAAAATTCGAATCGTTGATGTCAGTGGTGCCCGTATTGGTCAGCAACCTGCAGCTGTTCGTGCTCTCACAAAAGTTCTCATTTTACCCTTTGACATTCTTGTGGGATTAATTAAGTCCCGTAAAGCGGGTTTTCTCCGATTCTTCGGGCAGTACACACGTAGCTGGGTCGTTCGGAACTAACTGTCCTAGTGTTTAATGTATTTTGATGGCAGATACGTTAGTTAACCGCAGTTATCTAGATTGAAAACTAAACTTATCAGCTTCTTTAAATTCGTCATTTGAGAGGGGGAAATAACGAGCAAACACTTGCCGAAAACGGTAAAGGTGTGCTTTAAATTGATAAAGAAAATGAAAATCCTTCCAATAGTGACTCTAGCGCTTGCTTTTGCGGTCCTTTTTGTCCCGTTGACAACTATGGCTCTGCCTCCTGAAACTTACATTCCAGGAAGCGAAGCGTTGCTTTTCGATCACACCTTCGCTGAAGCGGGGGGCTGGACCAAAGAACTCAATGTGACCGACACGGACACAGGAAATTCAGTAGAACTAATCATGCACCATGTTAACTATGAAGGGACAGGCGCATTTCAGGCAGCTTTGCTGGCACTTGGTGATGTGTACATTGCTGAAAACGATACACACTCCACTTTTCCATACCAGCTTTTTGGAATGCACTTCACGACCCCTGAAGGTCATGAAATCTTCACAGGTGCTGTGTTCGCCTTCATGTTCGCTTTCAACGATACTGGGGCAGGTGATCACCACGGTAACAACGTGCGTGATGCCGATGAAGACTTCTGGTTTATTGTCCCATATGGATATGATGGAGGAAATCGTACGGCAACTCCAAGCGTCTCAGCTATAACGATGGACGATACTACACCCGGTGAATACCGGTTTGGTGTTACTTACGAAAATCTCTATGCACGAATTGTGGATCGAGGTTCCCTTGTTGGATTCATTGCTACGTTGTTGATTCCTTTCTTCGAGGTTCAAATTAGTGAGCTCACCTTTGAATATGTGGTTAAAGTTAACAGCACATCAGGTGAAATTACTGCAGAAACCTTCTACACCATTGGCCAAGTTCAAGCCTTATACGCTTTAGGTGCTTCAATGCCAATTCAAGATGTTCATGAAGCTCTTGAAAACGTAACAGTAGGTGCAGCCCATTTCATCAGTGCATGGGGTTCGACCTATTATACTGATACTGGCTCTACTACACCTGCTCCTGCAGCAGATTGGCGGTATGCAAATATCACTACTGATGCCCTTGGACGTGAACGTGCCTTCGCGGTTGGCGTCCGTGGCACCTATGACCTACTCAACGAATCCGATGGCAACGCTGTACTAAGTTCAGATAATCCTGCTTACAGCTGGATTATGACGCCAGTACTAACTGATTTATTCCTGGTGGCCTGGCAATTTCCGTTCTCTGCTGATTTCCTAGCCCTCTGGTCATACGCTGTAGCAAGTCCTACCTTGCAAGGTCTGTATGATGGTCCACTCGACCTCTATAATCATGCAGACACTGCATTCAACAACATTGCGTTCTGGTACGCGATAACCTTCCCGAAGTTTGGCGGATACCGTGTTGTACACGATCCCGTCTATACGGCTTACTCCAACATTGGACAAGCCGCACCGCCTGGAATCCCCGGATTCCCATGGGAAGCCATCCTGATTGGCGTCGTCGTCTGCTTGGTCGCTGTCTTCCTCGTCCGCCGTCGCAAGAAAGCGTAACCACTGTATGGAAGAAACGATCCAACTCCATCCGCTCATCCCTGTGGTTGGGCGGATCCTCCCTCCTTTTTTTCAACCACGGCTGTGGATACGCCGTTAATCGAGTGTATTAAGAAGAGAGAATTGGTTAAAAACCCAGAAAGTTAACAGTGTTAACATGCCTAACCGGGAAATCATCGAAATAGACGAAGAGAAGTGCACTGGCTGTGGCGAGTGTATTCCAAATTGCGCAGAAGGCGCATTACAAATCATCGATGGGAAAGCGAAGTTGATTCGCGATGACCTTTGCGACGGGCTCGGTGCCTGTCTAGGCCACTGCCCTGAAGGTGCGTTAAAAATCATTCACAGAGAAGCCCCCGACTTTGATGAAGAAGCCGTGGAAAAACACCTCGCTAGAAACGTACCAGTAGAATGCGTGTCCTGTGATGTCAAGGTTGATGGATCCACCGTAGCGGCTTCAACCCAGCTCAGTGGAGAGGTCGTCCCCATTGGGCAGCGGCAATGGCCGATCGCGTTGCGACTGGTTTCAGTCAACGCTCCGTTTTTCAAAGATGCCGACCTGTTGGTTGTAGCCGATTGCGTACCCTTCTCCTATCCCCAGTTTTTGCAGGAATTCTTGCAAGACCGAGTACTAGTGTATGGGTGCCCAAAGTTCGATAATGCACAGTATTACGTAGAGAAACTCACCGAGATTTTTCGAAACAATTCTATCAAAAGTGTAACCATGGTGAAGATGGAAGTTCCGTGTTGTTCAGGGCTCCAACGGATTGTTGAAATCGCTTTGAACCAATCGGAGAAGAAGATTCCAGTGGAAAACATCACCATCGCGTTACGTGGAACCAAGAAGGCAAAGCACCCAGAATAAGGTTCTAGCTTGATGGCTGTACACGTCCAATGTCATCGACAGTATGTTGGATTTCTCCATATGGAGGCTCGATGGTAGGATTGTCTGAGACCCACTTCCATCGGATGAATCCTTCTGGACTTATGATGAAGACTGCGCGTTTCGCATAGGTGTAATCATTAAGTTTCCCCAACCCCTCTCCGGCCACATCGTAGGCACTGATAACAACTCGGTTGTAATCACTGAGAATTGGGAATGACAGGCGGTTTTGTTCAGCGAAGGCTTTGTTAGTAAATGGATCATTCACACTGATTGCTAAAATTTGAGCATTCATAGATTCAAAGTTAGCAAGGCTATCTCGAAAGTTACACAGCTCTTTAGTACAAACAGCTGTGAACGCACCTGGGAAGAAGGCTACAACGACAGTCTGCCCCTTGAACTCTTTGAGTTCGCGTTGTTTCAGGTCAGTGTCATAGAGTTTGATGGGTGGAGCGGATTGACCGATTTGAAGTCGTGAGGACATGTTAAGATTCTCCTAGTCACAATAACGGCGTGTTTTTTGTCAAAAGCCTTTGCTCTAGAGTTAATCATCGATTTCCTAAAGCCTTATAGTCATTCAATCCCGCGTTTAGAGGGAATTTGGAGGTTACTGGTATGCCACAACCGAAACTTGGTCTCATCACATCTAGCGAACTTGCCCTCTTCATGGACTATTATGAACTCACGAGCACCAAAGCTGATTTCGATCACGAAAACGACGCTGTGGTTACCCAGGAATATTTTGTGCGTTCCGTACCCTTTGGTAGCTACCTAATTGCAGCAGGGCTAGAGCAGGTAATTGCCTTTGCAATGAAATTACGGTTCGAAGAGAAGGATTTAGGATGGTTAGAAGCTACATCAGGTCCAGACTTTCGAAATGGCTTCTTAGATTTCCTCATGAACTTCAAATTCAGCGGTGATATCTATGCGGTGCCCGAAGGAACAGTAGTATTCCCTAATGAACCCATCATCAATGTTACAGGCCCAACCATTGAAGTGCAACTGCTTGAAACCTATCTGCTCAACGTAATGAACTACCAAACCTTGGTCGCGACAAAAACAGCACGGATGGTGGATATAGCAGGAGAGCGAACTGTTGTAGATTTTGGGGCTCGCCGAGCCCATGGTCGAGACGCTGCACTGTTAGCGGCCCGAGCCGCATATCTTGCAGGTGCCACTGGAACATCCCTTGTATTAGCCGGAAAAACATGGGATATTCCCTTTATCGGAACCATGCCCCATTCTTTTATTCAAAACCGCCCAAATGAGTTACAGGCATTCCGTGAATATTCAGCTTCTTTTCCCCACAACACCATTCTCTTGGTTGATACCTATGACACCCTTGAAGGAGTGCGAAATGCCATAACGGTTGGAAAGGAATTAAACGAACAAGGATATCGTCTCATCGGAGTGCGTTTAGATAGCGGCGACCTTGCAGACCTCAGCAGTAAAACCCGAAAGCTACTTGACGAGGCAGGATTCGAAAAAACGAAAATCTTTGTCAGTAGTGATCTTGACGAATATCAAATCGAGGAATTAATTCGAGAAGGAGCACCTATTGATGGCTTTGGCGTAGGCACCAGGCTAGTCACCGGTGCCAATTATAATCCAATTAGTCGAGAGGGGGGAGTATCCGCACTGCAAGGTGTATATAAACTCGTTGAACGGATCGGGAAAGATGGACATCCTATTCCAAAAACTAAGCTCAGCGTTGGGAAGGTATTATTGCCGTATCGAAAACAGGTCCATCGTCAAACTGATGAAAACAGAATGTTCTATCGCGATACAATCTCCCGATGGGATGAAGTGATTCCCGACGCAGAACCCCTATTGGTGCCGATAATCCAGAAAGGAGTGCTGAGTTATAAGTTTCCATCACTTCAAGACAGTCAGCAATATTGTAGAGATCAATTAAGGCAATTACCCAAGTCCTACCGGTTGCTAATCGAAGCACCAGTCTTTCCCGTTAAACTCAGTCCACAACTGGAAAAAGCAGCTTCGTCGAATTAGTCGTGTCTACTTTTTGAGATCTTTGATGATTGCATCAGCCTTTGTAATGTTAGCAGCATAATATTCTTTTAGATACTCTAGCCCCGATTGGTGATCCTCTTTTGTAAACGAATCGACGCAATCTTCAGGAATCTGAATTTTGTATCCTCGGAAGAATGCATCAGCAGCGGTATGACGAACACATAGATGGGTATGAAGGCCAGTGAGAATCACTGTGTCGACTTTGCGACTTCGAAGGATAGAATCCAGGGGGGTTTCGAAGAAGCTGCTATACACGTGTTTACCAATGATGATATCGTCTTTTTCGGGCGTTAATTCCGGGATGACCTCGGCGCCTTCTGTGCCTTCAATGGCATGAGCCCCCCACCTTTCCATCTCAAAATCTGTATCGAGATGGCTGTCATTTACGAAGATTACTGGAAGCTTGTGCTTGTGAAAGGAGCTCATGAGATCGCGAATGTGAGGGATGATTCTTTGGGCTCGTTCACATTTCAGGGAGCCGGTTACAAAATCATTTAACATATCAACGATGATTAATGCCTTCATTGTACTCAACGGTGTAAAGATGATTTCAAGATAAAAGCGTATTGAACTGCCGATAGGAGCAGCAAGTCTTTATTTCTTAACCATGTTAAGAAGTTCAGTACAAATATAAAGAGGAACAGTCAACGCACGAGTAACATTACACTTACAGAAGTGATGATACATGGAAATTAACGATGAACTTCAAGACGCAATGAACGACCAGCTAAACTTCGAACTCTATTCGGGTTATATCTACCTGTCTATGGCGGCTTATTTTGAAGACAAGAATCTCAGCGGCATGGCCCATTGGATGAAAATCCAAGCTGGCGAAGAATACCAACACGCTATGCGGTTTTGGGACCATATCGCCGATCGAGGTGGACGGGTCATTCTGAAGGAAATCAAAGCGCCTGACAAGGAATGGGAATCCCCCTTGGAGGCATTCAAAACCGCCTACAAGCATGAAAAACTCGTAACTGACCGTATTTTCAAAATCGGCAAGTTAGCTGAAAAACTAGAAGACAAGTCTGCTATTCCAATGCTCAACTGGTTCTACAATGAACAGATTGAGGAGGAAGAACAGACCAAGCGTATCGCACTATTGCTGAAAGAGATTGGTGATCAAAAAAGCGCATTATTCATGCTCGATACCAAACTCGGACAGCGCGAAAAATAGTAACGGATTAATACAATCCTTTCAAGGACGCCACTTTTGAACCGCAGAGGGTCGGTTGATACCACCCATCTGCACTCCTCTTTTTCTTTCCTCATGATGCCTGAGAGAAGACGAAACGTATTTCAGTATCTTCAAACCGATTACTAGTAGGTTTAGCAATTGGAAGGCAGATCGTTTATGGCACAAGTTAAAAACACAGGAGAAAAGTATCGTTGCATTACCTGTGGAAATGAGGTTGAAGTGACTGCCGCAGGCGGTGGAAAGATGGTCTGTTGCGACCAACCGATGGTTCGAGTTGGACGATAGTAGGCAATTATAAGGTGGGCAAACACATCAAACAACACCAAAGTCCCACCTTATTCAATGGGAGGTATACAAATGGGAAAAATTGGTCGTGAAATTGTCCAATATGACCTTAAGCAACTAATAGAACTACTTAACAAAGCGTTGGCGGATGAATGGCTAGCATATGTCCAGTATTGGAATGGGGCAAAAGTTGTGGTTGGCCCAATGCGTACTGTAGTTGCTGGTGAACTTGAGGAACACGCTGGTGAAGAGCTGGAACACGCTGGAATGCTCGTAGAGCGCATCATTCAGTTGGGAGGCACTCCCATTCTGACTCCATCTGAGTGGATGTCAAAGACGAATTGTGGCTATGAAGCGCCAACCGATCCATTCGTTGTTCCAATTCTGAAACAGAACATCAAAGGCGAACAGTGTGCCATCAAGACCTATACTGCAATCATTGAGAAAATTAAAGGCAAGGATCCAATAACCACCCACATCATCTACAAAATCTTGGCTGATGAAGTGGAACACGAAGAAGACCTCGAAGCTATCATGGTCGATATTGAGGCAGCAAAGAAATTCTACGATTAAAACAGATTAATGAACTGAAAATTGCGAGCTGAGGGAGTTACCTATCGGTTCGCAGCTTCTTTTCTTTTTAGAATCCTAAGACAACCAACCACACTCCACTAATGGTGAGAATCGTCCCCAGAAGGATGAGTAGAGTGACCCTTTCTTTGAGGAAGACAATGGTGAGGGGAAGCGCAAAGAGGGGAGCCGTCGAAGCGATGACAGAGGTTACAGCAGCGCCCGTGAAGAAGACGGCATTGACATAGAGGATTGATCCGATACCCATACCAAAGAAGCCGGCAATGACAACGTATTTCGTTGCCCGCTTGGTGGGCATAGGCATTCCCTGGCGTCGAGCGATAAGAAAGAGGGGCAGGAGAAAGAGCGATCCGATAAGGATACGAATGAGGTTCGAATCAATCGGGTCGGTTCCCACTAATCCGACTTGTAATATCACGGTTGCACTAGCCCAACTGAGAGCAGCTAATATAGCGAACAGCACTCCTATAAGATGTACCCGTCTTTGCGAAAGGCCTTCGGTGTGTTCGGGGACCTTTTTATGTTGTCTGGCTTGCTCGCGAGTAATGATGCTGATTCCGACAATAGCAAGGATGACCCCTGCAAACCGCGTGAGTAGTAGGGCTTCACCAAGAAAGAGAATGGAAAAGAAATAGGTAATTATTGGGAACGTCATTGCAATAGGAAACGCCCGAGATACTCCAATGCGAGACTGACTTGTTAAATAGAGAAGATCGCCGACTCCAGCACCTATAATGATTGAGGCTGCGAGAAAGGGAACAGCACTGAGAGGAACGTTAAATCCTGTAGGATAGAGCAGAAGAAGCACAATACCCGCCATCACAGGGAGGGCAATCCACATCTTGTAAGTGTTGATAGCTATGGGTTGAATCTCGTTACTCTGTGACTTGTAGACTACGTTGGAAAATCCAAACAGGGCGGCACCGAAGAGCCCCATGAAGACACCGGTGAGAAAGAGTTCAGGAGGAACAACCATGATGAATCGCCTATTTCACACAGGAGGGGCTGCATTATGTGATTGGAGTCTAAAAACCTTGCAGAGAGGGAAGTTTTTTGAAGAGGATATGAACAAGTGGGGTACACTTTGGACGCGGAGGTAACCTCCAATGTATCCT
Source organism: Candidatus Hermodarchaeota archaeon (assembly GCA_016839365.1). Taxonomy (GTDB): domain Archaea; phylum Asgardarchaeota; class Hermodarchaeia; order Hermodarchaeales; family Hermodarchaeaceae; genus Hermodarchaeum. Next base: position 40,792 of record JAEOUH010000063.1, on the reverse strand, counting down.
ATTGATATTCTGCTTAATGAACACAAATTGGTTGATAGAGATTTTGCCATCATTGAGAAAGTACGTGATAAACTACAGGATGAGGAAGAAATACCTGCCCCAGTTTTTTGGAAACTCGTGGAGTTCATTCGTGGTTATGCTGATGTGATCCATCATTCGAAGGAAGAGGATATCCTCTTTGAAACACTGCGCGAACACGATACTGATTTACCTACTGAAGTTGACCGAAATATTGCTGTACTCATCGAAGAGCACATTGAAGCTTTAGATATCGCCAACGAAATGCACAAACACATTCGTGCCTACCACCGAGGGGCATCTGAAGGACGAAAGAAGATTCTCAAAGCTGTAACGGATTATCTGAAAATCATGCAGCCCCACTTCAAAATGGAAGAAGACGAAGTCTTTCCTGCCATGGTGAAGATGCTCAGCGATGAAGAGAAGAGGAAGATGAAAGCGGATTTCGACCGCTTTGATAAAATTCTAGGTGGCAAAGACGTTCACAAACGCTATACAACAATCGTCGAGGAATTAGAGAAAGAATTCTAAAAAGCCTTGAAAGAGCCTCTACAACCAGTCACAAAGCAAGAAACACAAATCTTTTTCGACGTAGCCACGGTTAGTATTGAAATAGCACTTTATCGAAGTGGTATTCATGTCACCTGATTCTCATGAAAAACGCGTAATTAATTGGGACCGCATCTTTGGTGGAATCGGCTCGGTAACCTTTGCTTTACAACTCCTCTCCTTCATTGTCCTATTAGGAGCGGGAGTGGTGTTCTTGTTGATGTTAACTGGTATCTGGCAAATCTTGGTAGCTAATGATGACATCTTCATCTTTGTGCTCTTACTTGGTGGCGGATTCGTCTTTCTGCTATTCGTTTGGCTACTCGGAGTGTTTTTACGGTTTCACCGAAGAGTCAGAAAATTCATTGTCGGTCCAGGTGTTGGGCACATTGATGCTGACGATTCAGCGACTAAAACAGTTCTTACGCTTTTTGCTATTTCGACACTATTTGTTCTCGTTGCGGGTATCTATGGATACTACCTGCTGTGGAAGTATTTCCTTCAACCGTGGGGAACCGCTTGGCTTGCTACAATGGGATTAACTGGTACCTTACTCTACGAGATCGGACTTTTTGTCGTCTTCATTGTTCTCGGAGTGATCATTATCACATTGATTATGCAGATGCTAACTTTGGCTATCAACCGGTACACCGGACGATTAGTGGCTTCAATTGACGAAATTACAGATGACACATAATTTGGACAGTCGTCGTCACAGTCTAATAGCCCCTTTACACTAGCTTGGTTATGACCGACCGATTCGTTCGCCAATGGCAGGCTAATGCGGAAGCCTTTGCTCATTTAATTGATGGAAGAGGAACCCCACATCACCGTGAGATTTTGAATCCCTGCATTGAAGAACTCATGGGGAATGTAAGGGATCGTCGAATCCTCGATGCAGGGTGTGGAGAGGGTTACCTTTCACGGTTCTATGCCAAGAAGGGGGGAGAGGTTGTGGGTGTTGACTTCTCTCCAAATCTAATAGAATTTAGTAAGGAAACCTCTGAAGAAGTACCGATTGAGTTCCGTGTCGGAAATCTGTGCGATTTGACCGAGTTTGATGCTGAGGAGTTTGATATCGTGTTATGTAATCTCGTCCTCCTTAACCTTGAGTGTTTAGAAGCAAGCCTGCAAGAATTCCACCGCGTGCTTCGACCCAACGGCTTTCTAGTGTTTTCGGTTGTTCATCCTGCATTCAACGTGTATGGACCAGGGAGGTGGGAGTTGGGCGATAGGGGCAGCCGTTCGAAAAGGCGAGTGGGGAAATTCTTTAGGATGGATAATTACTTCGAAGAAAAGGAGTACAAAGTTCGATGGAAAACGCGGTCCGGTCAGGGGTTTCCACAAGAGTTTAGCTTCTTTCACCGTGCCATTAGTACTTACGTGACATTGCTACTTCAAACTGGTTTTCAAATTGCAGCTTTTAAGGAACCACGTCCCACGAGTAATAACCCGTTTTTTGATCGTGAACACCGAATTCCCTTCTTCCTCGTGATTAAAGCGGAAAAAACATAGTTGTTTGACTCATTCTGCTGTTTGGTTCTTTCGTGGTAGAAGCAGGGAGACTTCTTCGAATGCGTCAGGGCGTTTGAGGAGCCGGGAAATGAACCTAGCAAAAAGGCGGATGTCCTCAGCACAAGCGGCTGTAAATCCCACAGGTGATAAACCCGTCAGCATGAAGCGTTTAGAGGGAGCGAGAATTGAATTCGTGGTTTCAAATGGAGTGGTGGGAACTGCTTCTGGTTGGAGCGCGACCTCTTCAAGTATGAACAATGCCCCAGCCGAGAGACCTCGAGGATAGCTTTTTGTTAGCAGTGCAAACAGTGGGGTGTCAGAAAGAAGCTTGATTTCTTGAGGAGTTCGCACTTCTTCGATAACGGTTTTTACAACCCATTTTTCTCGGGATTGAATCAGTTCCAATAATTGGTTAATAAAGGCGTCTCCCACTATGAAGAAGCTGGGACTAAACAGTGATTCCGCGTTTTGAAAATCTAAAGCAACCCGAACATCTTTTCCTTCTGCTTCACCGCGGATGACCACGATCCAGGCATCAGTTGTTTCCACAGAGACACCAGCGTGCTAGCAGGTAGGTGTGGCAGGGGAAAACTCTTTGGACAGAACAAGGGAAAGGCGTACACATACTGAAATCTAGCTGTTCCTATGGAGAGTGATAGAAATCACATTAGACCAAACTGAACCTGTCAGGTTATATGTAGTTGAACAAGGACAGGGGCAGCCTCTTGTCTTCATTCATGGTTGGGCAGCTTCACACCGGTTTTGGAAACACCAGATTTCATACTTCACTTCACGCAACTACGTTTTTGCCTACGATTTACGAGGGCATGGAGACTCTGCTAAACCAGAAAGAGGGTATCATGTGGAAGCCCATGTAGATGATCTGAAAACTCTACTTACCAAATATCAGATATCGAGCCCAGTATTAGTTGGTCATTCACTAGGTGGGATGATAGCGCTGCAATATGCATTGGAACAGCCAACTAGCCCTCGAGCTCTTGTATTGGTGGGTACAAGTCCACGCCCGATCGACTCGAGGAAGCGAAGTATTCAATTTAGTTTTCTTCGCTTCATGATTAGACTATCAAGAAATAGAGCCTCAAAATTTACGGAAAAAGAATTGTTCGGTCCCGATGTTGACCCAGAACTAGTTGAATGGGTGAATGATGAATCCCTCCGAACTCCCACCCATGTTATTCTGGAAATCCTTCAGGATGTCAAGAAATTCAACGTAACCTCTCGTCTTTCAGACATCAAGATACCCACCCTTCTCATCAGCGGAGAATTTGATTCAGCCACTACACCAAATAGCGCTACTCAGATGCAACAGCTTCTACCGCAAGCTCAAATCCAATTGGTGAAAGGAGCAGGGCATAATTGCATGCTTGAAGAACCTTCGAATTTCAACACCATTTTGCATTCTTTTTTAAGTGAGCTACGAAGCCAATGAGGACATAGTTACCTGCTTTGTAGAAACAACCTATTCCTTGTTTAGGCTGTTATAAATGGCCATCCACGAGCAAAGACGGTCACTGTGCCTTCAAGATCACCAATACAGGTGATGATAATAGTATAGGAGCCGGATGCGTCATGCCAAGGTGTTGTGATAGTTGTTGTCGAGGTATCAATATTGACCTCCCCATCAACAAAATTATTCGATGCGTCTCGAATCTCCCACGCCCATACAGCCGTCACAGAGCTTAGATGAATGGAGACCTGCATTTGCGCATTAGGCCACATAATCGTTACGGGGATATCCTCTTGGGTGAGGATACCCGTGAGACTTATGGGTGTAGACTGGACAGGGAATGGATAGGCAAGTCCAAAGTACACACCTGTACTAATGACGACAATGAGAATAATGGCAATTGCGATGTTTCGTTTTGTGTGCTTTCCCATAGTTAGAAGCCACCTCAGATTTGTCCTTTCATGTCTATGTTATATTTAGTCTTAATGATGAGCTGAACATAGACGAAATTAAAATGAAGAGAGAAGCTAATTGAAATAGTGACTTATCCCTGGCTTGTCCGTAAATGAGGAGTCTTCCATATTATGCCGTTCCAGGTTGACCTTGCTATCCTGAATGCGAATATTCGAACTATGGATTCACAGGTTCCACGGGCAGAGGCGATGGTAATTAGTAACGAACGCATCATTGCCATGGGCTCCAATGCCGAGGTTGCACTATTTCAGACCTATGCAACGGAAACTATTGATATGGGAGGTCGGACAATCTTGCCAGGATTTATTGACACCCATGCACATCTTGCGAGTTTAGGTCGAAAAAAGCTCCATCTCGACCTCGGGAATACTACCTCATTGGAAGAAGCGCTTCAATTAGTCCAAAAACGAGTTAACGAGTCGCCTTCGGGCAAATTAATTCTCGGGTATAATTGGGATGAAAGCCAGTGGAAAAAGCCCCGGTACATCACCAAGAAAGACCTTGACCCCATTGCACCGAAGAACCCGGTGATTTTAATTCGAGTATGTGGTCATCTGATTAGTGTAAACTCAGTGACCCTGAAGCAGTTGGTATTAGATTCTAGTACCCCTGGTATCGACCGAGATGAAAAAAGTGGGGAACTCACAGGAATCCTTCGTGATATTCCGGTTGATACTCGTAATTTCCAATCTAGTGACGAAGACTTGGCGAAAGCACTCCAGGAAGGCTGCCGATATGCCAATAGCGTTGGCATCACATCGGTACATGAGAATCTATACAAGTTACAACTTCCCTACCTCAACGAATACCTAAAACTCCGGCAAAAAGATCAACTGACGGTACGTATTTACGTGAATCTCGAAGCCAAACTGATTGATTTACTGGCTGGGTTTGGACTACCAACTGGTCTTGGAGACGATTATCTACGATTGGGAGGAGTGAAAGCCTTTATTGATGGGTCTTTGGGAGCTCAAACCGCAGCGATTTCTCGACCGTATCATGATAAACCCGAAAGCAATGGGTTGATACTTCTTGACGAAGAGGATTATCGGTTCCTAATTGCCACAGCAAATGAACTGGGTCTACAGGTAAGCACTCATGCAATCGGGGATCGGGCCGTTGAGCTTGTGATTCAAGTTCATGAAAAAGCGAGTCGCCCCGATTTTGTGAAGAAGCTGCGTCATAACATAATTCATGCTGAGTTTCTAACGCCTCCCCTCATTGAACGGGTCAAGAAATTAGATTTGCTTCTACTACAGCAACCAAATTTCGTTCGTCGTTGGGGGCTTCCTGATGGTATGTATGATGTCCGCCTTGGACCAGAACGGGCAGCGCAGTTGAATAATTTCCGACGTATCCTCAATGCAGGAATAAAAGTTGCCTTTGGATCTGATTGTATGCCCATGGACCCACTGTACGGGATTTTTTCAGCAGCGACACATCCAAATCCTGCAACTCGAATCAGTGTTGAAGAAGCGATTTGTCTCTATACTATCGATGCGGCTTTTGCGAGTTTTGATGAGAAGAAGAAAGGGTCTCTAGCGCTAGGGAAATTAGCGGATTTTGTGGTGCTTTCAGCGAATCCGTTTGAGATAGCTCCTGAAGAGCTGAAGAATGTGAAGGTGTTAGCTACATATGTGGGTGGTAGATGCGTCTTTTCACACATCTAGGGGACGATGGCGCATCAGGAAGGCAGATGTTTCTTCCAAACTGGGGAACAACGATTGTGACCGGGGTCGGGATACATGCAGGGCGGCCACCGCATTGGCGAAAACTGCAGCCCGTCCCATTGTCGCACCTGTTAGCATGCTAACAGCGAAGCCAGCGTCAAAAACATCACCAGCGGCCGTGGTATCGACTACATTGACATCAAAGCCTGGAATCATAACCTCGTCCTTCTTTGTTGCCAACAAACACCCCTTTGTTCCTAGTTTCACAACAAGTGTAGGAGCCCCCGCTTCTAGCAATTGCTTTGCCCCCTTCTTTGCACTGCTTTCCCCCGTTAGCGCTTTGACTTCATTGGCATTGGGGAAAAAGACATCAATAAATTGAATTGCATCAAATACTTGTTCGATAACCTCATCAGACCAGCCAGTAGGATCCCATCCAAAATCTAAAGAAGTTGTTGCCCCTCGAGATTGGGCTAATTGTAAAAGGTCAGTGACTGGTTTCCCCTGCAGAGATTCAAGAAGAAAATATCCGGCGAAATGCACCCATCGAGGTGCCGGGTTCGTTTCTAGACATTTCTTCAGCGCTTCATACTCGAGTTGTGCGATGGTCCCCTGATACACAAAAAGTGCCCCTTCTCCATTTTCACTTATTATCGCCGCCGTTACACTGGTTGAAGCGTCTTCAACTAGTTGTAAGAATTTCGTATCAACACCTACCTCGCGAAAGGCTTTCAACACAACTTCTCCAAATGAGTCAACGGCTAAACGACCAGCGAATCCAGTTTTTGCACCGAGACTTGCCCCACAGAGTGCAAAATTCGTGGCAGAACCTGCCGCCCGTAGTGTCAACTCAGGGACAAGAATTTTTTGACCAAACTGTGGCATCCTCGGAATTGATGAGAAAGCCAATTCCACGTTCGCATCACCAATTGATAAGAGTTGGACGGTTGGCACAAGTTTTCCCATACGAGGTTCCATTTGTTTTCCTTCCGAACAGAAATTACTCTGTGTCCTTGTTCTTATTCGATGATAAGCATATCCTCTCTTCAAGTCCGGCAAAAAGAAGGAAAGGTGAACGCACGTGCTATACGTAGCTCGGCATTCTCACCTGCCGGAATGGCTTGCCAAACGATCTGTGATCGCTTGATAGATCCGTAGTTCCATGGTAGAATACGGTATTTTGTCGTTTCGCAATTACTTACGAGCCAGCGTTATCTCCATCGCTGAGACGTTCGCTACGTTGCCTTCGGCTGTCTTGACTTGTTCAGTGGAAATATCGATTTGACGCACTATGAGATCAGGCATGAAACGGTTTCGAAGCACTTCGGCCACGTCTACAGCGCGACTGATGGCTCGCCCCCGGGCCTTGATCACGAGTTCCTCAGGATTTCGGTTCAGCTGGGTGACACAAGCAGTGATATAGCTCATTAGCGGTTTGCTGCCAACAAAGACGACGCTCTCATCACGGCGTGATTTGGGAGCTTCCGCCTTTGCTTCTGTTTTTGCTTCAGGTTTGGCTTCTTTTTTCTTTGCAACTTTTTTGTCTTTTTCTTCTTCAGCTGAAGGTTCTTTAGCTTTAGCTTCTTCAGGTTCGACGGTCTCAGCAGATTCTGTTTCTTTAGACATTTTGGGAGTTTCCTCCATCTCTAGTTTGGTTGTATACTGGTTTCACCAGTTGTCCTTTGACGTGTTGCAGAATGATTAGAATCCTCCTGCAACATGGTGAGGAGAGTCGATTACTCTAATACGAACTTTAAAGTGTTTGGTTTCATCCCAGAATCTCATTGCGTAGATGAAGAGTTTTATTTACTCAGTATTTTTTTGAAATTTTAGCTTGTAGACAAGTAGAATGATACATCCGCCAATCACCACCGGAACCATTGAGAGTAAAATTAGCTGATCGGGTGTGAAAGGATGCCCTGTAGGGATGAAAAACGTTGGTGTAACAAACTGGGTTTCCATAAAGGCTTCAACAACGCACCCTACAGCTTCCAAAGAGGCGGCAGAACACTTGTCAGGTGTATCCTCGAGCGTATGCCAGTATGGGTAATTAAAATCAATGATATCAACTGCGGGAATCCCAGCTAAAAGGAAAGGCCGATGGTCATCAATAACATAGGGTCCAGATGAAGATAAGAAGATATTACTATACTCAAGTTCGGATGCCGTCTGCCAGATGGCATCTACCAGCGCCGGTGTGGACGATTGTTCGCGGGGAAGCTGGAGATCAGCATCACCCATCATGTCGAGGAGGATGACCGCCCGAATATTGGATTTCTGAGCTTGACTCAGGTGGTCAACGAAGTAGGTTGAACCTACAATCCAACTCCAGCCATTGTAGTTCCCTGAGTCCTCTGCATCGACGAAAAGGAGCATGGTGACAGCTTTGGCTTCTTCAGGAAGTACACCAGCTAGTTCCATAAGTGTAGCAACACCACTCGCACCATCATTGGCGCCTAGAATCGGTTGAGAGTGGTTAAGGGGGTCGGGATCACTGTCAGCGATTGGACGGGTATCATAGTGTGCTAATAACACATATTGTGGAGCTGCAATTGCTCCAGCCATGATATTCCTTAACTGGGTTTCTTGATAAATCCAGGTTTGTGTCTGTACTGGCCATTCTTTGCCTTCCAAGACGCTAATGATGTAATCTCCACATTCGGTCAGATTATTAGATCCTGGTGGTCGTGGACCAAAGGCGCATTGACCTTCAAGGTAAGTGAACGCACGAGTGCCATTGAATTCCAGGGAATATTGCACAGGTGCAACGGCTCTATTGTCAGAGGAAGATTGGACCTGAAATGAAACACCCCCAAAACCGAGGAGGAGGGACAAAGCCAGGATGAAACTAGGGATGATAAAACGCGTAGACTGAGTAAGCCGTAAAAAGTTCATGGATCATACCTTTTGAGGATTACGTCACTTGGGACGTAATTCAGAAAACCCGAAACCTATAAAAGTACTGGACTGGTGCCACCCTTTCGGCGTAGGGTGACTTCAATGCCCCAAGATGCTGATGAGCTCAAACGCATACGAGAACGCAAAATGCAAGCGCTACTGAAAGAGCAAGCGCAACAGGAGGCCCTAAGACTCGAAACCGAGGAACGGATAAAGCAACGAGAGACCGAACGAGAAAAAATCATAGAAGCGCTCTTTCTTCCTGATGCAGTCATCTACCTTAATGAGTTGAAACAAATCAAACCAGTAGTAGCTGAACGGATTGAAGACCTGGCCATTGCCTTATACCTCCGTGGACAACTGATTAATCGCATTCCGAAAACTGGTGTGATACTAGTGCAACGAAAACTCGAAGGCGTTGAATCAAAGATTACTGTGAAACGTCGTGGCGAAGATGAAGTCAGTTTTTATGAAGCCGTCAAGAAGGATCTTGCTAAGGATGACTAGTTACTGAGTCTATCCACTCCAATCTAGATGGCGTTTTTTCCCACTAGGGATAACTGGATTAGGCATCTAATATGCCGCTACGTGCGCCTCTCCAGTTGAGGTCTCTTTTAAAATCCGACCCACCTTATCTTGGAGTGATACTTTAACAACACTGACTGCATTAGCGCCCCAGATGGTTCGTTTAACATCTCGCTCCAGCATTTTAACTGCAGAGTCATTACTGAGTTCTTGGAATGCACCAGGATTCAAGTGCAGTAGAAGGTGCAGAATTGTACCAGCCTCTTGAAATAGAGGATCTGGCGTCATATCCATGTCCATCGTCTCGGTGGTCGTTAGGGACGGTAATGGCTTCCAATTGAAGTACCGTTTTCGGGCCTCTTTTCGAATAGAGACAAGCCCAGCACAACTGAGAACCTCAATAACATCGTAAAGCCGTCGTTTTTCTTGGAGTGGCAAGCCTAGGTGCATCAGGAGGGTATTAGCGGTGAATTCCTGGTCAGAGTGTTCATTTAGAAATGTAATAACGTGTCGAGCTACCTCGCCTAACTTCATTTTGATATCCTCGCCCAGTCCGTTTCATTTCAAGGGTCACCATATGGCTCCTCTCATTGAAAGGCGTCGCTGGAATAGTGGGCAAACCTTTGGATCCAGATTGGCTTCCCTCAAAATGATAATCGTATTTCTATTCCTTTCATCTTTCTTGCCTAAAAGAGGTGGTAATACCCCCTGCACCAAAAGAAAAAACCCACGAATGGTGAGCCTTTGCAATGCCTTTTTTGAACATAGCAAAAAGAGAGAGCTTATATCATTTGATTTCAGCTAATAGGACTAGGGGCACGGCTGGTCACTATGCACAAGTTTCGTTTATGGCTAATACCGGTAATCCTCTTGTTATTATTAGCTATGGCGTCTCTTCCACCCCCCGTATCAGCATTCAATTATATTCATTATTGGCGGACACATTTCTCAGGATCCCTCGAAGTAAATGGAGAAGTATCAATGCCGATCGGCCCTTATTGGAATTACATTGGCAATACTACCTGGCAGACCTGCGAGCAGATCTCTTTTAGAATGACACTAAATGAGTCACCAGTTGAAATCACAGATATTGATATCGATGCGGATGGGAACCCACGCCTGACCTTGAACCTTTCTTCGCGGGTGCAACCTGGAGAAATTTTGAGCTGGGATGAAGAATGGCTTTTTGCCGTTGTTAATCGGCGCCCAACGCTTCCGCACATCAGTATTGCCCAGGCTGGCACTCTCGACGATATCCAATTGCTTATGGAACCTGAGGACTACTCACTTTATACACGGGGAACATCCTTATGGAAAACAGGAAATGCCACCCTCATCGAAATTGCACAGCTTATTGCTGACCAGATTCCAAGCCAACAACCGTATCCCCGCCAAGATGCTCTATCGCTAGTTCTTTTGGCAATTCAATGGATTCAAGATAATATCAGCAGATCAACTGGAGTTACTGAGCCCCAATACCCTGAAGAAACTATTGTTAGTATGATTGGCGATTGTGATGACCAATCCAATCTCCTCATAACCTTTCTACGCATCTATGGCATTCCCAGCTATCTGACGACAGGGCATTGGTTCCAAGAGGGAGCACGAACCAGTGGTTTCATTTGGGGATCATTGGAAGACAATGCTTACCGGTATGTTGATTATCATAATTCAGTGGGTCATGGATGGGTCATGGCGTATATCCCACCGTGGGGGTGGTTACCATTTGATTTGTATTCTCTAGAACAGGGAGCAAATCCCATCGAGGCCTACACAGAGTCTCTATTTGCATCAACTTTACCATTTGTCACTTTGTGGCAAATTGAATCCAGTGATTACATTGCAAAAAGACGGGCTGAAGAAACCAACCTATTCACCTACGAAATTCATCGAATTGAATTGGAAGAATGGACATCCCTTGGCTCCATCCCAATAATCGATGCCGATTACCTAGCGACCAATATGGCAACACTAATTGCCCTCATTCTTACACTAGGCTTCCTAACCTTTCTCGTTGGACTCGCCGTTCGACAGGCGACCAAGGAGGAGCCAAACCGTGACTCCAAAGCCCTCATCCAGTAAATTCTTCGCCGATTACATATTTGATGGAAACGATGCAGCGGTTCAATTTTGGGGACCTATTCCACACCATATCAAGGAAGCCATGAGCCTGAGTACGCCCATAATTGGCAAGTACTCTAAATACCAACCCTTGTACTCCCAGGAGCGTCTGAAGAAATTATGCCAGAGTATAAAGGCCATCCACCAACAATTCGGGATGGTCACGCCACAGACAAAGGAGAATCTAGCAAAGCTTGAGGAGCAGGGAGCCGTCATTGAAGCGGGACACCAGCCTGCCCTCCTAGGAGGACCGGGGTTTGTGATAAACAAAATGGCGGCTATTACAAAAATTGCTGCACTTCAACGAGCGACGCCTGTAATGTTTGTTGGTGATCATGATCATGAACAGAAAGAATTAACCGTCGTTCATCTACCAAGTCCGGGACCCCGTGGCTTGACTTTTTCGTTGCCAGTTCCTGCAGCATATCGGATGTCGCCAATGCACGTTATACCAAAGCCATCGAGGGATTGGTTGAAACAGGTCAATGAAAAAATATCAGCAACATATCATGAATTAGTAGCTGGGTCCGCGAAGAAGAATCAGAACCTCTATGAACAACGTGCCGATGATCTTCGAAAAATCTTGGAAACAACTCATGCCCAAGCAACTACAATCTCAGATTGGACCACATATCTTTGGCTACGGATTGTGAATATGGCCCGTGATGCTGGGATTCTTTTCCAAGTTTTTTCTAATCCAGCGATTCGAGAATTAATGTTGCCTGCATTCGAATTTCTGCTTGCGGAACCAAATCGACAAACCCTAATCCATGCACTTAATGAAAGTGCGACCAATTTAGAACAACTAGGATATGAACCGGGTATAGGTCGACGAGCGGATGATTATGTTCCTTTCCATCTTGAATGCCCCACAAAAGATTGTCATCGAACACGCCTTGATCCGATAATAACCGCAGAGCCATCATTAGGTCACACGACCCTCTCTGCGACTTGTCCGAAATGTAAAACGAAGCACACGATTGAAACGAAGGCGAATGCTCCCGATCTTACCGAATGGGAACAATTTCTTTCACCACGAGTCGACTCACGAGCATTTCTTGTTCAAAGCTACACGCCTGTCATCCTCCATGTTGGTGGAGCAGGTGAGACCAGCTACCATGCTCAAGTTGCTCCAGCCCTTAGAGCAGCCAACAGCATCGTGCCGATTTTCTATCGTTACACCCGCTTATACTATGAAAACCCCTGGGTATCCCGAACTGCTAAACGCCTTGTACGTGAAGGACTGAATCCTCTTAGCCATGAGGAACTTCAATGCTTCAAGTCCGCCATCCAGACCGGGTACCGGGAAGAGAACATGGGTGTTATTCAGTCGCTTTTCGCTGCGAGTGAAGAGCATATTACCGAAACTTTTGAGAACCTTGTGAAAGCTGAATCTCAAATCGAAAAGGAAAGAAATACCCTCATTACCCGTCAACGCGAAGAAACAAAAACTTTGAATCGGAAGAAGATCCAAACACAGATTGGAATCCTTACCCGACGCCGACAAGTGCTCCAAACCTACTTATCTCAAATGTTCGGTCGCTTCTCTACTGAACGCTTCGGTCAAGAAGTCAGCTATATCTGGATTGATGCAGCCATGTCAATAGGTCCTGAGCACCATTTCACGCGACTTGTTTCTCATTATCAGCCATTTACACCATCATCCGCAACATTCTTTCTAGAAGAGGAGAATCGACCATTATAGTGCATGGTAAGACTATTTCAGGGGTCTCAGCTGCTGCTTTAGGAGAACAACCATGGATCTTGTTGATATTATTAAAAACCGACGAAGCATTCGTCAATATCTACCTCGAAAGGTCGAAAGGGAAAAAATCGATACAATTCTCGAAGCCGCACAATGGGCACCATCGGCTTCAAACAAACAACCATGGCACTTTATCGTAGTTCAAGATCCGGTGACGCGAACTCGATTAGGGCAACTACATCCCCACGGACGATTCATGAAACAATCACCTGTGGTTATCGTTGTTCTGGGAAACCCAGAAGCTCATCCTAAATATTATTTATGTGATCCCCATCAGGCTGTACAAAACATCCTTCTCACCTCTCATTGGTTAGGATTAGGGACGTGTTGGATGGGAGTTCGCGGTGCTTCCTTTGAGGACGACTTCAAAGAGATTCTAGGCATACCAGAATCTTATACTGTTATCTGTTCCATTTCCCTCGGATACCCGGACCAAAAAAGGCGAAGTACGCGGCTTTCTCTTAAAGAGATCGTTTCCTGGGAACAGTTTGGAAAAACGGAATAATTTTAACCCATCAGCCTTGGAGTACTTTCTCGTAGATGGCTTCATACTGGGGTATAACTTTTTCAGCAGTATGATTTTTGAGAATCGTTTGACGAGCTGATCGACCTAAGTCTCCTGCTAGCTTGGAATCGGTAAGAACCGCATAGAGTTTATCGGCAAGAGCATCAATATCACCAAAAGGCACTAAGAGACCATTTATTCCATCCTGAACAATCTCAGGAATTCCTCCGACCGATGTCGCAACCACGGGAAGCCCACAACTCATTGCTTCAAGCAGGGAAAGTGGAGCACCTTCCAATTCTGAACTCAAGCCAAAAGCGTGAGCGCAACGAAGATATTGATACACATCGCGTTTGAAGCCAGGGCATTTAATGCGACTATTAAGTTCATATTTTCGGATAAGCCGGTCTACCTCAGGGCGTGTGGGCCCATCACCTATAAGCAGCAGATCCACATCAGGGACCTTCTCCGCAATCTGTGCAAAAGCAGTAACTAAATCACCAACCCGTTTCACTGGGCGGAAGTTCGATACATGCAGCAACTGCCGTTTCCCTTCGCCGAACGCGAATTCGCAGGCATCAGGCTTAAAGAGGGTGGGATCTGTAAAGTTCGTGATGGGTTCGATGGAGCATCGAATTCCTAGGCTTTCTTCGGCAGTTTGACAGATGTGTTTTGTCACACACGTGACTGCATTCGCGGCTTCAACAGCAAACCGCGTAGAGGGCTGATAGGCTGGATCAGCACCCAAAGTGTGCACATCACTCCCATGCAAAGTCACTACATAAGGAACGCCAGTCATTTGCTGAGCAATAAAAGCTGATACTGCATGAGGAATTGCGTAATGAACGTGTATTAGGTCAAGATGGTGTTTCCGAACAACTTGTGCCATGCGTGAAGCAAGGGCTACCGTGTAAGGAGGGTAACGAAATAATGGATATTCTAACACATCGACAAGATCAACTTTCACATTCTTATAACGTCCCTCTTGTAACTCAAAGGGTACTTCGTAGGTTATGAATCGAACCTCGTGACCATGTTTAGCGAGTTCAACGCCGAGGCGAGTCCCAAGCAATCCACTGCCTCCGACCCCAGGATAGACTGTCATACCGATTCGCATTGTCTTTCCTGTGGCATGCTCTCTTTCGTGCTCATATGTGTTGCCTTGCCAGAAAAGAACGTTTGAATTATTGATTTTCGTAAACCTTTTGGTGGAAAACTGGTGTACAAGTATGTATGCCGAAATCATTGCCCAGGCGGCTATTGGTTATTGGGGCGCATCCTGATGATGAAACATTTGGGTGTGGTGGAACTATAGCCCTTGAAATCGCCCGCGGTTCTGAGGTGACGGTATGCTGCCTAACAGGATCAACTAGCCGTCAAAAGGAATTGACTGCAGCCTGTAAAGTACTTGGGGCGAAAAGTATTGCCATGAAGGAGGAAGATTTGAACCTTCGAGTTTTTGAGGTGACGAATACCCTCATTCCGATCATTCAAAAGATCCAACCACAGGTGATAATCTCTCACGGTGATATAGACTACCACCCGGACCACCAAGTTGTCCATAAGGCATTTCTTCGGGCAGCTGAATGGGCTGGCCACTCAACCCAATATCAGGAGAAAGCCTGGCGACCCCAGCGTTTGTATATAATGGAGATTAACAACCTTCTAGCCAAACCCACAGTTTTGGTTGATATTTCTGAGAGTATTGACAAGAAACGCCAGGCAATCGCGGAGTACCAGAGTCAGATGGAGAAGACGAATGATTACTACCAATCGTTTAATCTCCAAAAAGCCAAGCTGCGTGGACTACAAGGCGGATGTGAATATGCAGAAGCATTTCAGGAAGTGCTTTTGCCCGTGCATGGTCCCTTTTACAAGCCCTCCCCCACGGTAAAAACAATCTTCGAAGATCGCTAGACATCGAGTGGGGGGCGAAGCCGGGTTCGAGATTTCTTGATGTCTTTGACCCATACCTCATAGGTGTCACTGGGAGGATGGCGTTCGTATAGTGATTCTCGTTTCGCTTCGAGTTGATTATAGGGCTGCCCCAACACTTCGGCAACAGTCATCGCCTGATTTCCGTGTTTGCGGGCATGCTGTTGGATAGGTCCTAACCACCTATCCCATTCCTTATCCCGTAAGAGATGATGGTCCACAATTATCAGGGGAATTTGTTCAGAAAGGCTGCGAAGATTCGTTGCGGCTGATGCAATAACTTCTGGATTTACGCGGTCTGGAGAAAGATAGGTGGGTGGCCCACCCAGAATCACAACATCAGGTTTTTGATGTAAAATCCAATCGGCTGTCTCTTTGAGCATTGGTCCTTGTACATCAGAGGCGTGCACCATGGAAAACCCGCCACACCGAATGGAGGTCATGATGACCCATCCAAGGTGAGTTCCTCTTTCACCGTGGGGTACAGAGGGGGAGAAGCGAACGAGCGTGTTGCCAAGTTTCATCGCCTTGCCATCGGCGTACACAACTTCTTCAGTTACTTTGCGAGCACGTCGAATGAAATTGTACCCTCGTCCTTGTTGGGAGTAGTTAATCTGGGACCGGATATCTTTACACCAGACCTTCTTGTGACCATACAACGTTTCAGCGTCATCGGAGTTTGACCAAAAGTAGGCATAATTTCGGAAAAAAGGCATGAAATGGTCGTGATGGAAATGGGACACTACAATCAGATCTACAACCTTTGCTACCTGAAGGATTTGCGTGCGTAGCTTTTCAAGAACAAGATATTCGGTGGGGTGTGGATGATAGTTATCTCGGAACCCTAAGGCAACATTGGGGTCGATGAGAATGGATACATCTGCAGTCTGCACTTGGGTGGCAAGGCTCCGAACCCCAAGACTTTCGGCTGCAAGTGGTATAATTTCGAATTCGCCACTCAGTTGTATCTTACCCCTAGTCAAAGGGTTCCCGTCAGCCATGATATGGAGCACCATCGAAGCACAGGTCGATTGAATATTAACTATCCCTTTCTGGTGCTTATATGCTCCTTTGAAACGAAAAACAAGAAATAATGGGTTCGAGAGGCACAAACGTGCTCTCGAACCCGACTGCTGTAGGCTATAGCTATTTGATTAAGTCTTCTGGTCGGGGAAGCTTCTGAACCTGCTCTGGCTCGTTGCTGAAATGGATCCCAGGTTCAGTTTCCAATCCCTCTGTGAAGAGGACTTCACCTTCAACTCTGACATCGCGTTCAATGTAGATTTGACGCCCATAGAGGTTCTTTACTCGAGCCCGCTCTTCCACACGGATGGAATCACCATAGAAGGAAGCACCCCGAGCATTTTCTTCGACCGTGATGTCAGTTGCCTCAACAAAGCCAGAGACTTCACCCCGTCGACCAATCCGGAATTCCTGAGCGATGATGTGAGTTCCATGAATAGACCCACCAATATCGATTCGCGGAGATTCAATCTTGCCACCTGCTCGCAAGGACCCGCCAACATCAATTTCTTCAGCAACGGTTAGATTCTTTGTAACGACCACTGAACCTCCAACATCCAGCTTTTCTGCTAAGGTGATGGAGCCTTGGCCAGTGACAGCGCCCCCAACATCAATGGATTTTCCGATTGCATCCCCACCAAATGTCGCAGCTCCACCGACATCCAAATCCTCAAAGGTCACTTCTCCTTCACTCTTGAAGCTGCCGCCAACATCGATTCGAATCACCTTAGAGCTAGGTCCAACAACGACAGCGCCCCCAACATCAATCGAACCAATTTCAATAGCACCATCTGCTTTGAAAGAACCACCAACATCAACCTTGCCGATTATCCCTGTATTGCATTTGGCTGCGCCACCAACTTCCAACGACTTCGAATCGATTTTCCCTTCAATTTTGACCGCCCCTCCCACTTTGATCTCTTCAACAGTGGCGTTTCCTCCAACTTTGAGGGCACCACCAATCGAAACTTTTGTGGCCTGTAAGTCTTTACCGACGCTTAAGGCAGCGTTTATTTCGAAGCGATTTGCTGTTGCAGATCCTGTAATTGCTAATTGACCTCGTCGTACATTCACTGCCCGGGCTACAAGGAGGTCGCCATGAATTTCTGAGGTGTTATCACCATGAATTTCTAGATACTCGGCTTGTAAGGAGCCCTCGAATATCACATCACCGCGTATAGAGATGCGCCCATCAACGACTATAGTATCACCTTTCTCGGGAAGGACCTGTCGGCAGTTTTTGAGTTCCAAATCGCCTTTAACGTGTCCCAATTTGAGGGCGTGTTCATTTTCGTATCGGAGTTTTTCTCCCATTTTGATTGACTCCAAACATTTCGCTGATAGAAGCAAGGCATTCCTGCTTTAAAAGGGGGACTCACATTTTGGGGTCACATTATGTAACTATCATCACGAGCTGAAAAGCCACGGGAGTAGTATTTTTAAACGCCTATAAAGGAGAAGCACCAAATAAAAATTGAGAATTCCTGGGGGTTCAATATTGAGTAGAAGTCGAATACGAACCACTGGTTATCTATTAATCGCGATTTTCTTCATCTTAATGGCGACCTTTATCACCCCGTACTACCTCCTCTATGGACCCGTAGCCCCTGCGTGGCAAAATTATGCAATAAATGAAGAGATTGACGCATATGATTATGGATATATAACCCTAGAATATGAAGTGGACATTATTCATCCCTTCATACAAATGATTGTTGAAGTTGAGATAGCTGAGAACCCTTCGTTTCTAATTGCAGGTTACATGGATATTCGGAATTCAACGGGAGATATTATTGAACACATCATTTTCTCCCCCCCAACGGGTATTTTCACGACTGGCTGGTATTGCGCTCAAGGCCACTATAATATCACAATTCATACAACGGGAAATCCCTACACCGTTAATCACCTTGAAGGTCATATTCTGGTATTGAAACGTGGGTGGCCAGCGATTGGTTGGTGGGAATGCCCCCTCGTACCACCATGAATGGTTCAGTAATTCACAACTAATTCCTTCATATCTCATCCCCCTAGGTATGTTTGCTTTAACTAAACGACCTAAAAATCGGTTATCGGGGACTTACGGTCTTAATCCTATCATATTACCATCTAAAAATCGGTAATTTGGGACTCACAATATGTGAGTAACTCTCCATGTTGGGGTCACAAAATGTAACTATACTCACTTGTTGTTAATTTTGACAAATCCCAGAAACATATTCAAAATTTGATGGGTTGTTGAATTAATTTGTTAGAAACACCATCAAGGCAAGTACGAAGTAATACAGCATGAAGGTGCTTACTCCTAATCTTTCGAGAAGTCCCCTATAGCGACTTTTAATGAATATCCCTGAAATTATCATTAATATTAGTGCAACAATAGCCGAGATGAGAGAATACATCGCAAAGACATTCCAAAAGGCTACTCCAACCAAATCAAACCAGACGACAACCATTCCTACAATTAACAAGAAGCCCGACCCAAACACAAGAGCTAAATGCGCTTTTCCTCGGTATGTACTGATTTCCCCGCCTTCATCAAGTGGGAAAAGAAGAGCAACAAGCACCCCCAATAATCCACTAATAAAGAATAGAATATGTCCTATAATTGAAACCGGTATGTTGTATACTCCTAATACCATTCCAAGGTAGAACACAAATAATAGGACACTCGACGTTATTAGGAACGAACCAAATACTCGTTTTCTCGGCGCTCCAACTGCCATTAATGAACTTATGTCATCTCGAATGTGATCATAGTCCGGTACTAAGATACCACCAAGAATCCACATTACAGTGTAAATAATTGGACTCAGCATTCCACAAATTGCTAGAATCTGTAATAAAATCATTCGTCTCACAATCTGGAAAATGGGATTATAATCCTGTCATTCTTTAAGGTTTTTCACATCTTGTGACCGAGTAGTTTTGGGGGATCACATATTGATACTTTACTCATATTTTGTTAAGTAAAATAAATCCGAAGAAAACCAAGCTACATTCTAGACTGAGACTCGAATTCTGAATGGGAATTTATAAATCTCAACTTCAGAATGATAGATTATGGATTTTTACGAAATTGTTAAGAAAAGGCGGAGTATCCGGGAGTTTCAGTCTAGACCGGTGGAAGAGGAGAAACTCCTAAGAGTCTTGGATGCTGGACTGAAGGCGCCAAGCCATAATCATCAAAGAGAATGGGAATTTATTCTACTGAAGAATATTGAACGAAGGAAAGAAGTTCTCGAGGTGGAGCCGAGTTCGCACGATTTTTCAAGCGAAGAGATCAACGATTGGACGGAGGGGATGACGGACCAATTAGAGAAAGAGATGTATCTAAAGGCGTTACCCGTCCAGAAAAGAATGTTATTGAGCGCACCTGAAGTGCTTGTCATCTGTTTTAAAATGCGAAAAGCTCTCGGGAATTGCAAAACACTTTTCGACTTGAATAGTTTCGCTTCGGTGTGGTGTTGCATTGAAAATATTTTGTTAGCATTGGCAGCAGAAGGTCTGTATGGCGTGACCAAAATACCCTACGATACTATGGCCCTCAAAAAAGCGCTGAATATTCCTGAGGATTATGAAGTTGCGGCTATAATCCCAATTGGATATCCACAGAAACATGTTATAAAACAAAAATCGGTGTCATTACAACAGAAGATGCATTTTGATAGATGGTAAAAAACAAACGTGGCTCCACTCGACATTCATTAACACGAGTTCAAGCTAAGGATATCAAGTAATGGGCAATCATAATTCCAGTATAGACGCCTGTCCCCACAGCGGTAGCAACCGTTTGGGTAATTGGGCGAACATCCCCAGCAGCCCAGACCCCTTTAATATTTGTAGCTCCCTTGAAATCCGTGATAATATTGCCATGTCCATCTAATTCAACGCCTAATTCAATTGCAAGTTCATTACGTGGAACAGCAATCCATGCAACAAAGAATATGTTGCATTCAAGGGTTTGACCATCAGCGGTGATAAGCTGTTGTCGTTTTCCAGGTTCTAAGATGTTTATTTTTTTTACAAGACCATGGGTCCATTCGAACTCCGACTTGTTCAGGATTGTTTCAGAGTTTTTGGTGTAAGGGGCGTAGGCATCCTCCGTCATGAAGATGCGAATGCGCGTTGCAAAGGGTTTGATGCACCGAGCCACATGGAGCGCACTATTAGCCGTCCCAGCATTGACGATGATGACGTCTTTCCCGGCCGCTTGTGGACTATCACAATCCGGACAGTAATAGCTCATACGATTTTTCCCTGCAAACGGAAGCCACTTTTTCCAGTCACCATCAACCTTAGGATGTTTACGAGCAATCCCCGTTGCTAAGACCAAAGTTTTCGCGGTGACCGTAGTAAGCGCCTCTTGAGCCGATTTGATTGCTACATGAAAATTTGGCGCCTGCCCAGTAATTCTGATTACATTACCAAAAAGCGTTTCAACATCATATTCGCGTAATTCTTTCCTCATCTTCTGAAGGATTTCTGTGGGAGCAACAAGGGGTTTCACACCAGGATAATTATGGATTGGAGTATTAGCGAATTGCATCGGTGATGTCTTTCGGTCAATAACTAAGACTCTCCGCTGATGAAACCCCAAATGCATTGCTGCAGCGATGCCTGCGGGTCCGCCACCAATAACTACGGTGTCATATACGCTTGAATTGATTTTCATCGCTATACCTCATTTTATTTTTAAATTCTCTTCACATTGAATAGGATATGATAGCACTAGAACGGTGTGACGGGTTCGGGTATGGGCATACCGACAAAGCCAATCATGCGCTTATACATTTCCAGATACTGACGCCCCCGGACTGTGACCCGGAACAACCGCCGATTGTCTTCTTCTACTACTTCGACAAGGCCCCGCTCTTCAAGAAACCCAAGGGTGGTCTTTGCACGATCCACGGGCAGATTCGTTGAGCGAGCCGCCCGGGTAAGGGGGCAATAGCCATGAATTACGATGATGCGAATGAGCATGGCGTAGATGTCGTAGCGTGTTCGTTTGTAAATGGAGCCATCTTGGGCCACTTTCAACACCTTTGATAGCTATAATCTCTAGGTAGGCCGGCTCATTAGACGCTAGATGAAACTGGTCGTCTATAGAGAGCCCACGATACTAACCGGAGTCCTGTCTTTTAAAGAACCCCTCCATTACGAAAACACAGCCTCCATGCACCTCCAAAGCCTTAACGCGAAAAGGTTTTTCTACCGTCACACGAACAGTGACGAAACCACTATAACCAATTTGAGGCTATAGCAATGGGAAAACGAATAGAAGAAATCACCAGCCTACTTGATGAACTTGAAGTGAGATACGAACTCAAAGACGAAACCGTCGTCGCCCTCTGGAAAACCGACAAATGGGAAAACCTCGTTATTAACTTCATATTCTCGCCAAATGATGTGTGGCTCACCATTGTAGGCTGGCAGAAATTTCCCAAGCTCTCTGCTAAGGACACGACTGCATTCTATGTGAAATTGCTCCAAGAGGCATGGTCTTGGAATGGCATTAAATTCTGTTTGGATCCTGATGGGGACTTAGCCGTTGTTGTAGAGACTGCTGATACTGACCTTACGGCAGAGGAGTTATCCCGGTACATTCGTCAGGTGCTGAATGCAGCAGATGAGATGCACGATTGGGTACCTGCGAAAGCCTGGAAAGAATGAATCATTCATCAGCCTTTGGTATCTTGACGGCGGTCTAGCTTAACGCCGAGGATTTTGAGGACATCAGCGACTTTAACCAATGTGTTGACACAGCCATCACGGAAAAGTAAAATCCCACGGCCAATGATTCCAAGTTTCTTAAGAAGGAGTCCACCCAGCAAGGCTTCTTTTTCACAGGCTATACCGAGAATGGCGTGGGGTTTACTGAAGTCGATGATTTTTTGGGCCATACTGCCACCTGGGAGTATATAGACGCCTTTATACCCAAGTCTGTCTGCGGCTTTGGAAATCTGATTTACTTGGCATTCAGGGTTGCAGTGTTGGCACACGTAGCCATTTTCGCCCAAGGGTGCTTTGCAGTCAGATTCACGGAGACATTGTGGGACAAGCACGATCCGCTCCTTAATAGGGGTTCTCTGAAATTCATCGTGGTTGTCTTGATTCATCTTCTGAATATATGCTTGGATAACTTCTTTCTCAGAACAGCCGTTCTTTTTAGCTTCAGCTTTGATACGGTTTAATACTTCAATTTCGAGTAGGGATTCAGCCATGTAGAGGAACTCCAAGCAGAGGAGAAGGTGTTGGGTAATTGTATTCACTGGTAACATACCATTTATATCTATCAGTAATGCCAGAGATGCGTCTTTAAGAAAGTGACTTAAGATGGAAAAGGAAAACCTTGGCACCCTTTTCATCCTCATCGGTCTCTTTGTCTATGGTATTCATCCGGTGGTCATCGAATTTGGCGGAATAGTGGTGGCTCCGCTTGTATTTGCCTCCATAGCAGCACTTGGCGCTGGCTTTGTGGCATTCATCTTCAGGCGAAGAGTCACGCCTAAGATTAATCAGGGCATCTCCGCGTCAGATAATCGTCGTCTTGTAATGGCAGGAGTTTTGGGGACTTTCTTAGCCTTCACCTGTCTGTTTATCGGATTACAGCTTTCCAGTTCGAATAACGCGGCTATTATCTTACGATCTGAATTGGTATTCGCCTTAACCCTTGGATACTTCTTTTTGAATGAAACAATCTCGAAGCGGCAACTAGTCTGGATGACTCTCATGGTCTGTGGTGTCTTACTCGTCGTAGTGACAAGCCAATTGACGGTACTGGGGATCGGTGATATACTCCTCCTGATTACACCAATGGCATGGGCTGCAGGACATACTTTTGCCAAACCAGCACTGCAACGGGTATCTTCGTGGACGGCAGTAGCTTATCGCAACCTTGTCGGAGGAGCATTGCTTCTCCTCCTTGCAGTGAGTGGAATATTGTTAGGAGGCCCCATTCTTTATACGTCCAACTTTGGGCTTGTAGTAATGATTATCATAATTGAAGCAATCGTGATTCTCCTTGCCCATAGTCTATGGTACGAAGGTATCAGTCGAATAAACTTAGGGAAAGCTACAGCACTAATCGCTCCAGCACCGCTGGTTACATTTGTTCTTTATGCGATTGTTTTCCAGATTCCTCCCACCCCTTGGCAACTTGTTGGTGCCGCTATTGTCATTGTTGCAACAATATTATTATCTCGAGAGGTAAGCCTTATGCGAGGCCCAGACACGCCAGAACCCCGTTAGCCTGAGTTCAATATGTGAATACATCCTAGACAATCAAATCTATAAAGACGACAGCTTGAATGGTCTGACCGAGGTTACTCTATTGGCTGATAAACCCAAATCCTTTCCCCTTGAATCGCTGTTATCAGCACGCCGGATATTGTCACCACAACTCGTTGATGAGAGAATCTATTTCATCAGCGATATGAGCGGAATGTACAGCCTATCCGTTATGGATAAACAAGGTAGCATCCCGGAACCACTCCTTCCACGGGGTCTAGCCCTTCAAAATCCCCACCTAATGGCGGGTTACAATTACCGGGTGATCTCATCTCTCAAGAAAATCTTAGTGATGGTGGACAAAGATGGTGATGAGAACTATCAGCCCTGTTTCATCCCGGTCTCTGGAGGTGTCCCTGAACCCATATTCGGTGACCGATATACTGGTCAGCAATTGATGTTATTCGAATTTGATAGTAAAACAGCCACGGCTTATTTTACAATTGATGATCGAAAAACCCCTGACATGGAAACAATCAGGGTTAATCTTGAGACACTGCATATTACATCATTAGGAACAAGCATTTATGGAAACTATTGCGCGGGTTATAATCAGAATCACGACCAAGTCATCCTCGTTGACACCTATTCTGCTAATGATGATGTGTTATACATCTTCAAGAAGGGTAACATAGAACGATCCCTTTTACTCGGAACTCCCATAGGGGATCGAGAGAAGGGAAAGGAGTACCCTCTATTAGGGGTAGGCCGTTGTTATTTCATTCGAGACGATTCAGCACTAATCTTCAAGACGACTCTTCACGATGATAAAGGCGGTATTGGATTCCTCGATTTGTCTGATCCTAAGAAAGTTCATCCGGTGAAAGTCACCGGGATACAGCATAAAGGCTTGGGCCAACTGGATTGGATGAGGCAAATCCATGGCAGCCAGTACATAATAGGATTCAACATTGACGGTTGCAGCTGGGTATATCAAGCGGAAATAGATGAAACACCCACACCACCACGATTCCACCTCAAAGAAGTTCTCATCGGGAAGCCACCCTTGGAAGGTGGTGTTGATCTGGGCATTGATGAAGCAGTATTTGACGAAAAAGGTAAACCTGAAGTAGAGTATGTTGTTGCATTTACAACTGCAACATCCCCCTCCCAGATTTTTCTCATAACCCCATCCTCAAAGAAGGAGCGGTTTACACGGCTTTCAAAGGAACGTATTCTTGGTATTGACCGAAAATACCTCACCCCTGGAGAAGATGCCAGTTTCAAAAGCTTTGATGGATTACAGATCTCTGCACGTTTATACCTACCCTCCACAGAACTGGGTCACAAGAAACCGTATCCCTTGATTCTCTATGTCCATGGAGGCCCCCAAAGTCAAGAGCGCCCAGATTTCACATGGTTTTCCATGCCCCTAATCCAGTATTTCACATTAAATGGCTTTGCAGTATTTGTGCCCAACGTCCGTGGGAGTACAGGATACGGACAATCCTATATGAAACTAGTTGACAAGGATTGGGGAGGCGGTGACGCAAAGGATCATATTGAAGGATTGAAGTTCCTTGAGAAAGATCATCGTATCGATTCGAGCCGTCGAGCTGTCGTGGGCCGTAGTTATGGCGGTTATATGACCCTGTGGCTGTCTGCAAACTATCCAGAATATTGGAAAGCGTCCTGTGATATGTTCGGACCCTATAACCTCTTAACCTTCATTGAGCGCTTACCCGAAACTTGGCAAACTTGGGCCCATCATGCCGTAGGACATCCAGACACCAATAAAGAATTTCTAACAGAGCGATCACCTGCAACCCACTTCAGCAATGTCAAAGCACCAATGCTAATCATTCAAGGACATAACGACCCCCGAGTTGTCGAAGCAGAATCCGCCGATGTTGCTGAGCAACTCCGTAAACAGGGAATCGAAGTGGAATACATTGTGTTCTCTGATGAAGGGCATGGTTTTGGGAAAGTGGAAAACTTGATGAAGGCTTATAGGGCAATTGTTGCCTTTTTCAAGAAACATCTAATGCAATAACTAGTATAGGAGCTTCGAGTCGATACCCCATTTTCTTTCGACAATCACCGACTTTCCTATTTCTTCAACGGCAAGGTTTATATCGAATATGTAGGCACACAGCAATCAGACGCTTCCCAACGCGGCCTCTTCCCCGGAAACCTAATCGATAATATTTGTGCGACTTTAAATTCAGAGATGATTCCCCATGTTGCTATTTGACCCCTTGAGTGTGCTGGTTGCCATCCTCGTTATGGGAATCTTGGCAGTAGTCGCTTACAGGGGGCGAATCGTGACCAAATCAGGACTTGTTGCAGCCTTTTTCTTGGGCATCACGGTGTGGTTACTCACCTCGTGGACCTGGTTTTTGATTCTGCTAATCTTCTTCGTGATAACCGCCCAGTTTACTCATTACAAATACAAGATAAAACGACAACATGGTGCTGCACAAGAAAAAGGTGGGGCCAGGGATTGGTCCCACGTTTTGGCAAATGGGGGGTTGCCACTAAGCATTGTGCTTTTTGCGATTTCGCTGATTTTCTTCTTTGGACAAGTCAATGCGTATGGTCGAATTGATGTCGGTGTTGGTTATATGGTGATCCCCGCATCGTTGGTGATTGCGGTGGCCTTTGCAGCTTTTCTAGGTGCGGTAGCTACTGCAACAGCAGATACCCTAGCCACAGAAATAGGATTACTCAATCCACAACCTCCACGTCTGATTACCAATCCCCGGAAGGTGGTTCCGCCGGGAACCTCTGGTGGCGTCTCAATGGCCGGCGAGCTTGCCACACTTCTTGGCACCTTACTCATTGGGGGAATTGCGGCGCTCCTCGCCGCACCTTTCTGGATCAATTGGCTAGGAACGACGTTGATGCCTGAACTAGCAGGAATTGCTCCGGTGACGTTTGTTTTGGTGGCAATGGCAGGCGGAATCGTTGGCTGTACGGTTGACAGTGTTTTGGGAGCTACAATCCAGGGTCATTGGACCTGCGATGTGTGCGGCAAGCAAACCGAAAAGAAAGCCCATTGTGGAGAAAAAGCCACTTATCTTCGTGGTAACCCGTTCTTGGACAATCACATGGTTAACATGGTGTCGTGTCTTATCGGCGCCTTTGTGGCTATTGGCCTTTTTTTATTCCTACTGAGTATGGGCTTTGCTTAAGCCTGAAAGACCTATCGAGATGCTAAGAAATAGGAGGTCTGCTAGAAGTGGAGCCTTTTGTATCGAGGGAAAGGATGACTAAGGAAGGCGGATTTGGTCCAGGTCATCAACTTGAAGTTTTCCGACACGCCCTGCGGTGTAAAGAACCTGTTCAAGTTCCTTTTGGTCAACATCCAAGGTGAAATATTTCTTTAGACCAACAAGGATATCTCTTAGACTAAGTACCCGATCTCCATCATTATCAAAGAGTTTGATAGTGAGGTTGCGGAGATCTTCGAATCGATTCCAGAACCAGATAAACCAGATCCATTCTGATTCTTTCACCGTGTAGTAATCTGGCTCATATTCTGAAACCGTCAAGTAGAGCATTACTGCTGTTTTTACTTCCTTCGCGCCAAGTTCGTTGACGTACTTGAGAGTTTGGATTGCAGAACGTCCAGTGTCTACAATGTCATCAACAATTAAGACACGTTTTCCTTTGACCGGTAGAGGAGATCGAACGGGAATGGTGGCATCTTCTTGATGTTCAGCAGTAGTGTCGAGCCAGTGTTCAACTTTAAGGGCATAAAGGTTTGAGTTCCCCATGAAGTCGGACAGCAGGCGTCCGGGCACAAAGCCGCTCCTCGCAATGGCTAAGAGAAGGTCGGGCTCATATCCAGATTCAGTGACCTTGAAGGCTAACTGTTTTGACATATCGTAGATTTCGTAAAAGTCAACGAACTGACATTTGATTGGCTCAACCATACCAAGACAGCTCCTAGATTGTTGGCACCTGCCCACAAGGTGGCACTTCCATAAAAGTGTCTAGCCCCCTCATTTCCCAGCGAAATGTTTGAGTGCATATAGAGCACGGAGAGTGATCCATTTTGAAGGCTTCCCTTTTTGTTCGATATCGTGCCAGAATTTGCCATTAAAGGTGTGCTTCAGTAACCATCTGCCATCAGCCTGTTGAGCGTCAACGACAACCTTGATTGAATCTGTTATTCGAGAGTCCTTAACCTTTAGTCGAGTCAGGGTGACAAGGACATCCAAGATGTCTGAGTTATAGAAGAGGGGGAAGCCGAAGCGTTTCCATCCAGCTTTTTCTTTTCGACTGCCATCCGGATTGCGAAGATACTTGTAGATTTGATTTTCTAAGATGACTTCCACTACATCATCGATGATGCGATTAATGTTCTTTGACCGATGTTTTGAGGGGAAGACTGAGAATGCTTTGAGCACTTTGCAGAGCCCCATGAAGCAGGCTTGGGGGAAGACTCCATCGGGATTGATGGGGTAAGCACGGCATTTCCATCCACCTTCCTCCGCATTATAATGGTCAACCAAGAATTGGATGGTTTTCTGGGTGCGTGGATCATCAAGGAAATCAAAGCGAGCAAGATAGTAAAGGATGTTCGCGTCAAGGCAGCAAGTATCGGAGATTGTGCTCTCATATCCACGTGCAGTTTTGGGAAGGACAGTAGTGAAATGGCCTGAATTGAGTTGAAATTTGAACAAATGCTCAATTGCTTTCTCGATTTCGGGGATTCGCGAAAGACCTAACTCAGCCAGGATTAGAAGAACATGGGTTGTGGCCGTGTATTTTTTGGCATAAATATGGTTCTCCTTCCCCCAATACCCTTTTGAGGTTTGGGCATCTAGATAGGTCTTCACTATGGGTGATTCCTGGATAGCCTCTCGGACCTCTTGCACGTCGGGATTAGTTGGTGGTTTTCCTTCAAGAAGTTGAAGCGCCCAGTATCGAATGCTAGGATTGGCAGGCTCGAATAGCCATGCCAATACCTCGGGACGCGCTAGGGTTTGATAATTCATAAATTAGAGTAGAAGGCGTACCATAAAAAGTTTAAAGAGCCGACTATCAGCAATTGAAGTCTTGGCATTCTAGCGGATTAAACCGCGCCTTTGAGGGCTTTCCCACACTCACATTTGTCCTGTTTTGTGGACATACTGGGAATTACGTCAATGAGCAGCTTCTTGACTTTACCAAGGTTTTCAGCCATGGTTTTCTGGACTTCTTCATGGCTGACGGGTTTCTCGGCATACACATCATAGTCGGTAATCATTGAAACATTTGTGAAGCATAACTGGGCTTCCCTGGCCAGATACACTTCCGGATGGAGGGTCATGCCGATGATGTCAAAACCTTGTGCACGGTAAAAGTGGGATTCCGCGATAGTAGAAAATTGGGGTCCCTCAATGGTAATAATAGTGCCTTTATAATGGTGGGGGAGTTTCAGTGCTTTGGCTTTGTCTGCAATGAATCTGGACAAATCAGGGCAGAAAGGATGAGCCATGGAAACGTGGGCGACAAGCCCCTCTTCGAAGAAGGTGCGTGGACGACTGCGCGTCCAGTCAAAGGCTTGATCAGGGATGAAGAGATCACCGGGTTTGATTTCGTCTTTGAGGCTTCCTACAGCTGAAACGGTGATGAGTCGTGTTACACCCAATGATTTGAGAGCCCATATGTTGGCTCGATAATTCACCAGATGGGGGGGATAATTATGACCTCGACCATGCCGAGGGATGAAAGCCACACGTTGCGTTCCCAAAGACCCGACCATGATCTTATCGGAAGGAGAACCAAACGGCGTGTAAATCTTGTATTCGTTCATATCTGTGAATACTTCGGGATCATACACACCCGTTCCGCCTATCATGCCGATTGCTACTTTTTCAGGAGGTTTTACAAGCATTTGGGGCACTTCTCATAAGTGAATTGGGGACATTCAAGGAAAGGGATGGTAGATTCTGCTCTTAAGTCTGTAGGGTTGAGGGTGTTCGTTTTTTCTCTTTAGGAGAATATGAACGGATTCCCGATTGCTTGGACGAGAATTAGCAAGAACATGACAATGCTTAGAATTCCAATTGAGATTGGGATATCAAAACGGTTTACCCTTCCGATTGGAATGAAGAAAGATGTGGTCTTCTTGTAAGCGGTATAGTGTTCACCAACCGTCTTCAGTAGATAAGATTCTTCAACCAGAGCAAGAGCTAGATAGATACCAAGTTGAATGAACCAAACTGCCACAGTTGCTTCCTTAGAGAGCCAACCAATGCCAAAGGTGTTGGATAGCCACCAGTAACTAAATACAGTCAGCCCCAATGTGATGAGAAGAAATCCGGTGTATTGGGGATGACGAATGAACCGGTAGGGTCCTGTGGTGACCAATCCCTCCTTTTTATGGCGTTGCAAGTAGATGACTGAATAGACTGTGAGAAAAAGTCCAACGAATGTTATTAGATTGGCAATAAGGACGCTAATCGACATGAGACTCATAGTAATGAGTTCTGCAACCATTCCAACAATGTTGATTGGAAACTGCATAAAAAGAATGGCAAGAACAGCTAACAGAGGTAGTGTCATCAACCCAGTATAGATACCCAGTGTTGGAATCTGCTGAACAAGGGGTATTAGGTACCCACTTATCCGGAGTAAAGTTTCCTTGAATTTTTGAAGTATGGTCATTTTGTAATCTCCTTTTGTTACCCTTCACAGGAATTAGCGAATGACAGATTCAAAAAACTACATTTTAGAACAGTTGTTAAACCAAAAAAGTGAGAGGAGGAGCCCCAACCACCCTATTAATGAATAAGTTACCAAAAAAAGAGTTGTAGACCTTAAACCATCTGGAATAGGAGGGTTAATTTCATTGAATCAAAAACCCAATCAAGAACGGCGCCATGCGTTTGATTTAGAGTCGGAACTCCGCGGTCGCACCCTCCGTGTGTACTTCGAGCTATTATCTACCAAAGAGCCGATGGGACCACGAGAACTACAACGGAAACTGGACTTATCATCTCCCAGTTTAGCTGCCTATCATCTAGACAAGCTAGTAGAATTGGGACTAGTTCGCCGAGAGCGAGGAGAGTATGAAGTGGAAGAGGTGGTCCAAGTCGGAGTGCTAAAACAGTTCATTTGGGTTGGACATCGGGCATTACCACGACACTTACTCTATGCAGCTTTCTTCACGACGGCACTAATCATCTACCTTCTCGTATATCCACAGCATCTCACCTTTGCGAATGTTGCCGCCTGGCTTTTTGGCGGTACTGCATCGGCTCTGTTTTGGTTTGAGACCTGGCGAGCGTACAAGAATCTACCATGAGAGGTGTTCTAAACCGTAGTCTAATATTGAATCCAATCAATAGGAAAGGTGAATTATGGTGTCGAAAGGAGCAGCAAAGAAGCGATATCGGCGACAAATTCTGTATTCGGTAGCGGGTATTGCAATTGGAATAACGGTGATGATTCTTCCGTTCGTAGTCCATCATATGATGGGACCAGCATCCCCGTTCATCCAGGGGCTTACAGATCCACAAATCCTTTCATCTGAAACAATCGTCTCGCCACTTGATGCAGCAGTTGAGTTCGTCTGGCTTGTACTCCCAGCAATCGTGGTTATTCTTTTGATTTTTTGGATTTCAGGTCAGCGAATCCGATGGAAAGGTTATGATGAAGCTGTGAAATACACCCGCCGATAAGAGCCGAATGATTAAAGAGCTTTATTTTGTTCTGAGCATACCCAGTGAGGACGCTAGCCATGCAAATGACAGCAACAGAACTTCGAAGGCGCTACTTGAAGTTCTTTCAAGAAAGGGGTCATGCTGTCATCCCCTCAGCGTCGCTCATTCCGCAATTAGACCCCACCGTCCTCTTTCAAAGTGCAGGCATGCAGCCTTTGGTCCCATATTTACTTGGCCAACCCCATCCAGATGGCAAACGGCTAGTAAACGTCCAAAAGTGCATTAGAACCGATGACATAAATGAAGTAGGTGATACATTCCATCTTACCTTCTTTGAGATGCTAGGTAACTGGTCCCTAGGTGATTATTGGAAAAAAGAAGCTATCGAAATGGCAATGGAGTTTCTCCTTGACCCCAAAATTGGCTTAGGGCTAGAAAAACAAGTTTTACATTTCACAGTGTTCGAAGGAGATGAACAGGTGCCACCAGATAAGGAAGCAGCAAGTGCCTGGGAAGCACAGGGAATTTCCTCTGACCAAATCCATTATCTGCCTTACAAGGATAACTGGTGGGCTCTCGGTGACACCGGCCCTCAGGGCCCGGATACAGAGATTTTCGTCGATATTAATACCCCAAAGTGTTCAGCAGATTGCCGTCCAGGTTGTGGATGTGGGAAGTTTGTTGAAATCTGGAATCTCGTTTTTATGTCCTATAATCGTGGCGAGGATGGATCGCTGACACCACTGAAGAAAAAGAATATCGATACGGGAATGGGATTAGAACGAGCTCTCCAAGTCCTGAATAAGCAACCGAGTGTCTACGAGACTGATGTATTTAAGCCCATTGTGGAGAAAATCTATGAGATTGCCCGAATCACAGACCCATCCAAAGGCCAGCTCCGGTCAATTCGAATTATCGCGGATCACATTCGATCTGCTGCGATGGCTCTTGCAGATGATCAGGGCTTAGTACCTTCTAATTTAGAGCGGGGTTACGTGATACGACGGTTGTTACGCGTCGCAATTCGGCACGGACTTCAACTTGGAATTGACAGATTCTTCTTGGGTGAATTAGTTCCCCGAGTTCTTGCAGCTCTTGGTGAGGAATATGACGAACTTGTTCGAAACAAAGACCATATGTTGTCCGAGATTGAAAAAGAAGAGAAAAGATTTCGTAATACAGTTCGCCGTGGGCTCCGAATAGCAGAAAAAACACTCGATGAGAAAGGCGAGTTAACCGGAAATGATGCGTTCATGCTCTTTGCCACCTATGGTTTTCCCATCGAGATGACTGTGCAAATTGCAGAAGAAAATGGCCAAAAGATTGATCTAGCTGAGTTTCGAAAGGAGTTTGAACGGCATCGGCAAATCTCTCGTGATGCCACTCAGCAAAAATTCACCAGCGGGTTAGCGGACCATTCGGAAGAAGTGATCCGCCTGCATACTGCGACCCATTTACTCCACGCTGCACTTCACAATTTAATTGGACCCGATGTTTATCAAAAGGGAAGTAATATCACCAAACAACGCCTGCGCTTGGATGTCCAACTAAACCGGAAACTTACAGCCAAAGAGCTTACACAAGTTGAAAAATGGGTTAATGATATCATCCAACGTGATTTACCAATCACCTTTGAAACGATGTCTCCGCAAGAGGCCAAGAAACAGGGGGCTTTAGGGTTCTTTGGTGAAAAATATGGGGATCAAGTCAAAGTCTATTCGGTTGGAGACGTGTCTAAAGAGATCTGCAGCGGACCCCATGTTAGTCAGACTGGAATTCTTAGCAAGTTCCGAATTGTGAGACAAAAACGCATTGGAGCAGACACTTTGCGATTACGGGGCGTCTTAGAGTCTGATGACAAAGACGACCATTCAAAGCACCAAGAAGCGAGTTAACGAGAATTAGAGGTCCTCTTGACCCTTTTTCAAAGGGAGTGGCATGAGATACATCTGGGAGATGAACTGCTTTCCACCACAAGAACATGTACCTTCAGTTTTGAAAATATAATCATCCTTTTCCCAAATCCGTTCGCTAGTCCGGTTGCATTCCTCACACCGTAGTTGGACAACGATACCAATCTTCTTGTATTCAATGATATAGCGGTTCAAACGAGCATTAATAGATCCTGCAACACCGTAAACGACCATGGATAAAGCAAAGGTTATGAACATCACATAGTAATACCATTCAGGTAGAGGAGGGAACGGGGTGCCCCAGAAAATGGGGATAAAGTAGCTATATACCAGTATGCCCAATTGGATCATCAGAATCGTGAGAATGGCTGTTGAAAGATACCCCATAAGCCGGCTAGTCCGAGCATAGGATTTTATTCGCTCTACCAGTCTGCGAAGCTGCGCAATGGTGGGTTTCGGCTCACGCCAGGGTTCTATAGTCATTGTCGTCGGTGTGGCGTAGTACCAATGGCTTTTAAGGCTTTTGAAGCTGCACCTCATTAGAAAGGAGGTATATTTCATGTCACCATCGGATTGGAACGCTGCACAGCAAAAATCACCTGTTGTTGCCGTGGATGCAGTCATTCAGCTGGCCGAAAAAGGTGTTGTGTTAGTTCGTCGGCGATTTCCGCCGTTTCAACAAAATTGGGCGTTGCCAGGAGGAAAACTGGAAATTGGTGAAACTATTGAGGAAGCCCTAGTTCGTGAGGTCAGGGAGGAAACTGGGCTTGTGGTAGTGCCCAGTAGTTTAATTGGCGTGTTTTCCGATCCATCCCGTGATCCCCGGGGGCATGTTGTGAGTATTGCCTTCAATGCTCGGGTGGTGGGTGGTTCAATGGAACCAAGTAGTGATGCCCTAGAAGTCAAAGTGTTTATGAAAATCCCGAAGCAAGTTGCCTTCGATCATCGAGAAATCATCAAAGCGTCTAAAGCCCTCTAAGGTGGAGCGGACCGCAAAACTCGTTTAGTTGGTGAATAGGACTCAACAAAGTTTATATGTAAGCCTATTACAACCTAATTTGCAGTACCCCATGCTGCAGATGACGGGGTGTAGCAAGAATGTCAGGCTCAGACAAGGAAGCCATTCTAATTCGTGTATCCGAGTTCTTATCGAAAGCTGTAAACGACTTAGCTGATGCATTAAATAACGTAGCTAAAGAGGTAACCGAGTTTCAGAACAGCCTTAGTAAAGTTCGTAGCGATTTGAAGAGTGCCCAAATCACACCAATGACCGCCGCCAGCACACCACTAATGGCAGCAGAACCCATTACTGGAGGCCCCTCAACCGACGAACTATTTGATTTCCTTGAAGGAGATGAAGCCGCCATAACAACTGTTGGCCCAGGTGACGATGCTGAATCTATTCTCCTCGGAGAGGTCACTATGGCTGCTGCTGTAACAACTCCACCCCCTGCTGCAACTCCTGCTGGTCCTCCAGCTGCGGTACCGCCCAAGGGCCCACCGAGTGCGCCCCCAAGTGGACCACCTAGTACACCACCTTCTGCCCCTCCAAGTGCTCCGCCTGCAGGTCCTCCGAGCGCACCACCTGCGGCTCAGCTCACAGTTACACCACCCAGCGCACCACCTGCGGGTACAACAAGTCCTCCTCCTCCCGTTGCCGCACCAGCCGCCGCTGCTGCCACTCCTGGGATCGCTGGATTGCGAAACGAAATGATGGCAGAAATCAAGCGAATCAAAGAGATCTTTGAAAGCTGAACTACCAGCGTTTTTTATAGATGCTCTCACCAAATTGCAGGTAATAGTGGAAACTCCATTTTCCAGTGCGAAAAAAACTCTATTCTGCACTGCATTGAGTGCGAGTAAAGGAAGAAAATGAGAGGAAAAGGGTTACATGGTAATTAGGACATGTACCCTAAGTCGATAAGCGCCAAATCGTATTATTGGCTAAGATGTAGAACATCTCATCCTTGTAGATCACGAGCGCATGATGGTATTTAGCCACCGCGAGAAAGGTTTTGATCTTCGTTTCCTCGCCATCACGGTACCTCATTTCAACCGTTCCACCGACTGAGCCTTTATTGATACCGAGTTTGTCAATCGCTCGCTCATCCACGATGGGAATCTTAAGTGCCTTGGCTTCATTGTAAACAGCTTGGCGGAATGCACTGACTGCGGGTTTTGACATTGTTTCTTCTCTCCGTTATCCAAGTACGGGATAGAATTGACTTAAGGGATTTGAGCATATATAGGTTGCGTCTTGAATCTGGAAGAGAGGTTTAGTTTAAACAGCTCTCATTTAGGCAAAGTGGCAAGATATTTGACGCGATCGCGGATGAGTAAAGAATCGGTGAAGGCAAAATAGGTCGAGATCCGGGGGCCCTTATCCGTTCCAAAAAAGGCTTGATAGAGGAATTCGAAGAACCCACGTTGTGTGTCTTTAGACATGGATTCGGTGAGTTTTCGCATGGTAGTGGTGATAGCCTCTTCTGTCCACTCGTCAGGGTTTAGGGAGTCATGGAGCTGTTGAAAAACGGGTCGGAGCTCATCTGGTACGGTATCACGGAGTCCATCAGGAGGAGCAGAAAGAGTGATTATGCGATACGAAGCAGGCGCTAATGAAGTGACCCAGGTTCGAGCTCGGTCTAACCGAGTAGTAATTGAAGTCCTTTGATTATCGGTAAGGGTTTTGGGAATGATCCCCGTTTCCGTGAGCTTTTCGAGGGCAGCATCAGGAAGATTTTCTTCGGGGATGATCTGGGTGAGAAGCACTGCATGAAGATAGGGAACCTGCAGAGGCGCCATTTCGGGTAAAGGATCAAGATTGGCGAGTTCATAACTCCGTCGAATATCCGCGATTTCCAATGGCGGGGCCCGAGGCAAATCGATTTGGTAGTAGACTCTTTCAGCTCGCTCATATTGACCGATATAATTGGGAATGTACTCGAGGCCCAAGGTGATGCGTTTCATAGATTTATTCTTTAAATAGATGTAACGTAAGGCTTCGCCAGGAGCGACAGAAACCCAGGTTTTTGGTGTAAAACCATTGAAATCCGAGCTCCCCATGTCTCCTTTGTCGACTCCGTTTTCAATCAGGCCTACCCATTCGTTGGCATACGGAACCGGTGGCTTGAAGTTATAGAATGTTTCAGCGATTTCTTTGGCACTATCCCGTGATCCTCCAGGAGTGGCGTGGTCTTTCCCAAAGGGTTCAAACCCCACATCAAGGATTTTCCAGAGAGCCGCCCATTCCAGCCGCCACGACAGCTTTCCATTTTCTATACTGGTTGTCCCTTCATGACTACACTCATCGCATCGGTAACTTGCAGTGTAGGCGTTTAAATCAACACTCACCACCGTGGTTGTATTGATTCGTTTGCATGCGTCACAGATAACGTTGATTGGAAACCAGTCTTTGGGATATGGATTACGGACTCGATATTTGTTGATAATCTTTCGGGCTCGCTCACGGTGCTGAATAGTGAAACGAATCAGCTCATGCATTTGTGGCCAAGTATAGATTTCATTGGTGCTGACCACTGTGGTGTCACGGCTGAAATAATCCAGATATGGTCCGAAATCGAGCCAGTATCGATCAACCCAGCTACCTAATTCACATTGCGGATCAGGAATATCCACTAACCGACGACCAACATACTTCTTAGCCTTGGTTGGATCTGGGAATTGTGCAAGTTGGGATTCCTTGCCTTTCCATTCATCACTAGTGTATCGCACAACGTAATGCTTTGAATCTAATCCTTTCTGCCGGAGTTGTTGCATCACTGTATTGGCTAATGTGATTTCTCCCCGCAACCGGCCTACGTGTTGTAACCCGGAGACCGATAATCCACAACTGCAATCAATCTTTGAAACACGCTTCCCCCAATAGTTAATGGCCTCCTCAACTAGGGCATCAATCCAATGCTGGTAATCACGTTCTTCGGTCACTATGGACACCTAAACTACATCTCTGGTATTGAATGAGGCTATATCAACGATTCGATTTTTTCTCGTTCTCTTAATTTACCAAATTGACTCCTACAACCTCAAACAGATGACGAATACAATCTGTAAGATGGGTAAGATTCCATTCCTTTGCGGCGGAAACCAATACGGACGAAAACCCATATGTGGCATCGATGAAGTCAGCAACTTCTGCGGCTTGCTCAGGATCCACCAGGTCCGTTTTGTTCAACACGATAAGGATCCTTGATTCATCGATTCCAGTTCCATGGAGGATTTCCAAGGCACTTCGCATTTTCATCTGCATTAATTGGAAGGAATCGGACACATCAACGACCAGGAGGAGAATATCGGCACCCCGCATATCATCGAGGTTAAGTTGGAATGCAGAGATGAGCTCAGGATCTAAATCTAAGGCAAACCCAATGGTGTCGATGAAGAATATCTCGGGATTTCCCGTCATGGCCCACTTCGAGGCCAAAGTGGTGAACGGGCGATCACTGACCTCTTTGTCAGCACCGGTCAATGCATTGAATAGACTGGTCTTACCAGCATTGTAACAACCGACTAAACACACCATTGGAACGTCTAGTTCCCGGCGTTTGTGCATTCGCCGACGATGTTCCTCCCGATACTGAGCTAACTCCGCACTCACCTTAGCGATTCGCTTTCGCAGCTGACGGAGCTGGGCATGATAAGCATATTCACCCGGACCCCTACCACCCAATCTGGCAGGCCGTTCGCGTATTAACCGCTCACTCTCGGTGACTTTGATGTATGGATAGCTCTTCTTCAAAGCAGCCAATTCCAACTGCAGCTGCGATACGTTATCACGAGCCTCCTTTCCAAACACCTGTAACACAATCTCATACCGGTCCAGTACTGGAACCCCCAAAGCCCGTTGCAGATTGAACTTTTGCATCGAGGTCAATACGTTATAGACCGCCACACTTTCGATGTCTTCCATGGCTACTATCTGTGCAATCTCCTCGACTTTTCCGCGCCCAAAGAGAAAGCCCCCATGAGGGCGCATTCGAGTTTGCAGTATCGTTTCAACTACTTCAAACCCTGCAGCTTCAACGAGGCTGAGAAACTCTTCTAACTCTAATGGCCATTCAGTATGATCATGCACATCATGCCGTAACATAGCCAATAATGCGCGTGCCAGCGTAGACTCACCAAGCTCTCTCAGCACGTAGGCTTCATAATAAAGGTTCGTTTCGTGCCTAAGTTTCCTAAGATAATTTTCTTAAAAAAAGAAAGGAAAAGGGAGCCCCAAAGGCCCCCCAGGGAAGAAGAGCAGCTTACTAAGGCAGTGGCGGCAAGAATGGAACTAGAAAGACATAGAAGAGCCAAGCAAAGATCAGATAGATGATAAATGCTAGTATTGCCACTATCAAGGCGCCGATACAGCCCGTTTGGAAGTAGTACCTGATGATGAGCAGCCAGACAATGAAGATAACGATACCGGCAGCCCACCAGAAGATTGCTAGAAATGTTTGAAACGCCCACGCAAGAATTGCGGCGATGAGGCTTCCAATCAATGAGGCGATTAGTGCTTTCATGAAGGTGGCTTCCATGCCAGCAACCATCTTGGCAGAAAGCATAATGATGAACGCCATGATGAACCATTGAACAATGAAGTTAACAATTGTCATAACTATTTGCATTTTGTTTTTACCCACCCGTAGGTGTTTTTGGCGCTCCCTGTTCTATATATCTTACATTTATAGCTTTAGCTTCGATTCATAAGGGATACTAGCGCATTTTGGTGCCATTTCCCACGAAAACCGGGCAGAACCTCAAAAATCCGCTAATCGTCCCTCTAACACCATCAAGACCAAAATAGCACCGACTTAAATCATTTTTCCGCACCCTTTCACCTTCCACACAGAGCACAAACGTAACCGTTATAAGGCGCCACAACGCACAGTAAAGCAGCGAGAAAGGTGGCAGGACAAAAGCCCTGTCTCCAGAGGTTAACCCCGGGAACAAGCATACTTGGCTTCAACGAGGAAAAGCCGCAATGCAAGCCTAGAATTTTAAAAAACCTCGATATCCCCGCTGGAAATCTGTAGCCACACCTTTCTCCCAGGCGAGTGTGCTTCCCTTTGGGGCGGCGTCGAGGCGCCGGGATGGCGCGGGGTCGAGGATGCGGCTTGGGATGATGCTGTAATAGTGTTGAATAGGTGAGATTGGGCAAGTAAACGATTTATACTGGTCGGAGCTTTTACTTGTTAATCTTCAGAGTGGAAGAGACAGCAGGGAGATATCCTGTATTTTTTGGTGTTTAGTATGAATCAATCTTGTGAAGTGTCGCTGCAGAAGGCAGTGGTTGAAGATGCGGAGATTCTAACAGCAACATGTCGGAGGTCATTTGATTCAGACTTGGATTTTGGTGCTCCAGGTTCGGGTGGACCACCTGGGTATGATTCGATTGAATGGAATACCATGGCAATTCAGAATAAGTGGCTGCAGTATCGAAAGATTGTGTTTGGTTCAGAAGTTGTTGGCGGATTCATTGTTGGGAATCGAGGTCCAGAGTATCAGGTCTGTGAGCGAATCTGGGTCGACCCGAATTATATGAGAAAGGGGATTGCGACAAGGTCCTTCGAACTCACCTGGGAACAATATCCATCCGCAGAACTGTGGGTGGTAGGCACTCCTGAGTGGAATGTTCGAACGAATCCTTTCTATAAGAGTCTTGGATTTGTTCAGATTGGTACAACCCAGGATAACCCCACGTGGACTGGCATCTATTATGAAAAAAGGATCTCAGATGAATTTCCACAATCTATGTCACGAATTACAGATATTCAGAACGGTCAGCAGAGAGTTCTTGTCGAGGGAAAGGTGGAGCATATCTCGAGTCCACGCACAGTGACTTCGAAAAAGACCGGTGAAGAACTCAAGGTAGCCAATGCAACACTTTCAGATGACACTGGTTCAATCAAACTTGTGCTCTGGAATGAGCAGATTAGGCAAGTGAAAGAGAACACCTCTATTCGAATCGAAGAAGGGTATGTCAAAGAATTCAGAGATGAACTCCAGCTAAGTATCGGCCAATGGGGAATGATAATCACATTACTATAAACCAACTTGTTACATCAAATAATGATTTTAGAGTTTCACTAGAGCTTGATTAGAAACGACATTAAGATGGCAGCATAGGGAGGGATAAGGGTGGTCAAGAAATCAGATGGCTAGATTGGCAGTGTTTCATTTTTTGTTGGGACAAGACAGGCCACATCAGGGATTTCACGTTTCAATTGTTCACAGAATTTTGTGGGATTTCGGTAGACCCAATGCATGGGAACAATGGTTGGTAGGGGCGGATCGAATTTCTTCAACTCTTCAATGACTCGTTTAGGGGATGCGGTGAAGCCTCCAAAGATGGGGACCGCTAAAACATCCAGTTTCGCACCTGCGAAGCCACCGAGTCGCACCGCATCACCAACATGACCGAAGGTGAATTCATCAGCTCGGACGATAACTCCGAGATTCATTTTTCCTTTAGCTAGTCCGTGAGGTTCCTGAATGAAGCGGAGGTTCCAGGGGATCTGTT
>JAEOUH010000062.1 GCA_016839365.1 Candidatus Hermodarchaeota archaeon | reverse complement strand
CGTTATAACGCCATAACCAAGGAGGCGGTATATTTGTGTGGCCCACCCAAACAATGCAAACAATCCTCCACCCACTGTTGCCACAACCAACAGGCCG
Organism: Candidatus Hermodarchaeota archaeon; assembly: GCA_016839365.1. Lineage (GTDB taxonomy): Archaea > Asgardarchaeota > Hermodarchaeia > Hermodarchaeales > Hermodarchaeaceae > Hermodarchaeum. The sequence goes on along the minus strand of JAEOUH010000062.1, from coordinate 9,794 downwards.
TACTGGTTCAAAAAGGCTACAGCCGCAGACGATAATCCAAACGCCATAATAGCAAAAATGACAACGTTCACGATCACTAGTAGGGAGAACAGAAACACGAGTCGATAACGTCGACTTGGGCTAAACTCAACATAGCCCATTCGTGGTACAGTGATCGATCTCTTCGCAGCGCCATAGCTGATGAACCAAACAATGAAGGTACCTCCCCACAGGTAGAATATGCTCTCTTCCAACAGGGGGAGTAGTGTTAACCCAAAGAATATGATCGCTACACCAAGAATTATGTCGAAGATGCCATCTTGATGGTAGGATGTGTATGCTTTTCTTTCCAAGGTTTTGAGATCTATACGGTCTGCCATTGTGTTTTGCCTCTGTATAGTATTACTTTGCCACACTTAAATACTTTGCGCAAAGAAAGTACTTTGCATGGCAAAGTTAATAAGTTAGAACTCATAATCCCCCCATGAGGTGAAACGCATGAACAACAGCGTTACCATCAAAACACACAAACTCAACAAACACTTTGGGCCCGTCCACGCCGTTCGTGAACTTGACTTGGAAGTCAAGGAAGGGAGCCGCTTCGGGTTCTTGGGTCCAAACGGCGCAGGGAAAACCACAACCGTGCGGATTCTATCGGGTCTCATGAAACAATCGAGTGGTACTGCAACCGTGTGCGGGTTACCACTTGATCAGAAACGAAACAAAATAAAAGAAATCACGGGATTACTTCCTGAAACTCCCGGATTGTACTCCAAACTCTCAGCAGTTGAATTCCTCGAATTCATCGGAGCCCTGAATGGCAAGAATGGTTCACAGTTGATGCACCGCATCGATAGTCTCCTTGAACTACTAGGTTTAGAATCGCGACAAGATGATCTGATTGAATCATACTCGTCGGGGATGAAACAGAAGGTCCTTATCGCATCAACCCTCTTACATAATCCAAAACTTGTGTTTCTGGATGAACCCACATCCCGATTGGACCCCAGTGCAAGTATGGTCGTCAAAGAACTCATTCAGGTTCTTGCTGATGAAACCGCGACCACCTTCTTCATCTGCACACACCAAACTTCCTTTGCTGAAGATGTATGCGATGGCATTGGCATCATCATTGATGGATCTCTTGTCATCCAAGGGACACTAGAAGGCATCACCACAGCCACAAACGCAAGGAATCTCGAGGAAGCTTATCTCCGAATTGTCGGGAGTAAAGTCGACCGCGAAGCACTTCTGAAATGGAGGTGAAATGATGTCACGAAAGTGGTTCAGCATCGCCAAAGCCGAATTCCTAATCAGCACAGTCTCTCTCCGAGAGCACCGAACAAGAAACATGGGAATTCTATTCGTTTTTGGATTCCTTTGGGCGATACTGATTGCGCCCTACCTTGGGGGAACTCTAGTGGGATTGATGATACCCATCGGAATACTCCAATTCTTACTCGCTAGCCTCTTACCCGGGCTGATGCGTTCAGTGATGTTCTTCATCTGGGTCATCCTTTTAATCATCCCACTTTCACGAGCCCTACAAGAACTTAAAATCGGTCAGTGGGAAATCTTCCTCTCACACAATGTAAAAACCAGAGAGATCCTGATAGGATCTTTCCTTGGAAAGGTTCCCTTCTACACTCTCCTTGTCATCTATATTGCGCCACCATTTTTAGCGGTCCTGTTCCTTGCATTTGAAGTCGTTTTGGTGGGTCAGCTCCTAATCTATTTCCTTCTCATCGTTATTATTCTGGTCACCATCTGGCTTTCCAACCTAATCACTGCAGCGATTCAAGCCAAGCTAGGTGAATCAGCGCGAGGAAAAGATATCGCCAACGGCCTAGCCATCCTCCTTGCTATCATAACTATCATCCCGATTTATGGGATAATGTTCTACAGCCAACAAATGAGCCATCTGTTAGGAATGAACATCTTCCTCCTGTTCCCATTCACATGGTTGGCCGACATCATCAGTTGGCTAGCTATCCTCTTCAGTTCATTGAACTTCTCGCTTGACCAAATACTCCTCTTTCAACAGGTCCTACACTTCAATCTCCTCGTGAATACAATGCTATTCATAGTCTTCGTGCTAGCCTGTGTGGGCCTAGGCTTACTCTCAGCTGACCGAATCTTCACTTTCAACATAGGTGCACGCACAGAACAAATCACAACAGTGAAAGGTAACAGTGCTTTCTATCGAGGCATTCGAAAACTCGCGCCTGGTTCCTTTGGCGCACTGGTTGTAACCAGTATGAAAGACTTCTTTCGGAAGGCTTCAAATCTTTCCAAAATCGCTTACGGAATTATTCTCGCGGTTCTTCTCCCTATCGTAATGGCTCATTTGATGACAAGTCTAGGAGAAACTGGAGGCTTTGATCTAATGACGCTTCTAATGGTAGGTGGAATCGGATTAGCCGTCATCGGCTCCTTCACCTTCAGTGGCACATCCTTTATGGAAAGCAAAGATCAACTCTGGGTTATCCAAACCACCCCATCCGGAGCATCACGCTTCGTCAAGGCACGACTAGTTTCAGCCTTCATCATTGCTATCCCCCTCTGCATTATCCCTACGGTGGTTCTCGCCATCCTAGCAGCAGCAGGTATTGAACTGTTTCTCTTCCTACTATTGTATGGGTATGCTATAATCTGTGGCTCAATCATCTTTGCCACCGGCGTCACCGCATGGAATCCTAACTATGAAAATACCAAATCCCCGGAACACCAGATGAACGTTATTATCACAATGATGGGTGTACAAATAATCCTCTATGCTCCCATCCTGATTTCAATGATCGGTGATATCTTTGGATTACCTTTTTGGGATCTCATCATCTCAACTGTCGGAAGAACTGGCTTACCTTTTGCATTCGCCCTCATTGGCCTTGTCGCCCTATTCACCATGGGTGGAATAACCCTGGTAAAAGGGACTCGCGCACTCTTACGGCCTGAACACTAAGAGGAGATGAGGAGAGACACGCAGAAAGCACAGTGCTAGACTCCTTGGAAGGGCATTGGTTTCATTACTCCCCCTATCATTCCTTCCCAACTCAGTTCCAAGTCTAAAGTCAGGAACTCAAAAGCAGTTCCTGACCCCCTCCCCTTCCAAAGGCATTGTTTATCTTAACGACATCCCCTGTGTGTGTTTCCACTTTCTCTACCGATATTGAACCTGAAGAACCTATATGATACCTAACCTCGTTTATACACGATAATGAAAAAACCGCTTGAGAGTGTATCTCAGATGTTACTGTTAAACCCCCAAGATTACAAGCATCAGTTCCCGGATAAACGATCCAAAGAGATTATGCTGAGAACAATCCAATACTTTGAGCAACGTGGTAAAGCAAAACTGAAAGAAGATGACCATAACCGCACCTTTTATGAAGACTTCATTGCCTTCCAAAAGAAGGAGGGTATCTTCTCAACGCTCTTAACTCCCACAGAGTATGGTGACAAAGACACTCGATGGGATATGTGGCGCAATTTTGCTTTTAACGAGATCCTGGCCTTCTATGGACTGGCGTATTGGTATACATGGCAAGTCAGCATTCTGGGGTTAGGACCTATATGGATGAGCAAAAACGAGAAGCTCAAACAACAAGCCGCCCAATATCTCAAAGAAGGAGCGGTCTTCGCATTTGGGTTATCAGAGAAACTCCACGGTGCAGATATCTATAGCACCGAAATGTCTCTCACCCCACAATCAGATGGCCGCTTTCTTGCAAATGGATCCAAATACTACATTGGCAATGCTAACACAGCGCCCATGGTCTCAACCTTTGGCAAAATGGCAGATACTAGGGACTATGTGTTCTTCGTCGCCGATTATCGCAACAAAAACTACGATTTAGTAAAGAATGTGTGTAACAGCCAAAACTTTGTTGCTGAATTCAGCCTTCACAACTACAAAATCACAAAAGATGAAATTCTTTCACAGGGTCAGGAAGCATGGGATTCTGCTCTCAACACAGTCAATATAGGCAAATACAACTTGGGCGTCGCATCTATCGGTATCTGCACTCACGCTTTCTATGAAGCCATCAACCATGCAGCTAATCGGCAACTCTACGGAATGCTGGTCACTGATTTCCCCCATGTGAAACAAATGTTCGTCGATGCTTACGCCAGGCTAGTTGCTATGAAGCTTTTTGCATTACGCGCTGTGGATTACATGCGAATTGCTTCGTTTGACGATCGCCGGTATCTTCTTTACAATACTATGGTAAAGATGAAGGTGACTCTCCAAGGGGAAGAAGTCATCAACCTACTTTGGGATATCATAGCCGCTAAAGGCTTTGAGAAAGATACATATTTTGAAATGGCTGCACGTGACATCCGAGCCTTACCTAAACTCGAAGGCACGGTCCATGTCAACCTTGCCCTAGTCGCTAAATTCATCTTCAACTATTTCTTCAACCACAAAGATTACCCACATGTTTCACGTCAAGACCAACCCGCTCATGACTCTTTCCTCTTTGACCAAGGTCCCACTCGTGGGCTAGGTAAGATTCAATTCCATGATTATAACATGGTTTTCAACCAAGTAAAACTCCCTAACGTGAAAATATTCCATGACCAAATTGGTATCTTCAAGGAGCTCCTTTCAAACGCTACACCAAATGCAGACCAGCAGAAGGATACCGACTTTTCCATGGCCATAACCGAATTATTCGCCCTCATTGTCTATGCACAACTTATCTTAGAAAACGCTCAGATCTATGAACTGAGTCCGGATACCCAAGACCAAATCTTTGACTTCATGGTCCGTGATTTCTCAACGTATGCTTTGCAATTGTATGGGAAATCCACTACCACCTCTAAACAAGCGGAATACTGCCTGCAAATGATTCGAAAACCAGAACATAATCCTGATCGCTATCAACGATCATGGGAAACCATACTCAAATACAAAGATCTCTATGAAATGCGCCCATAGCTTATGTCAAAATCCTTTAAGCTGCATTCAATGTATCATTCTCCCACTGTTTGTGATCGGATGGGTTATCACAAAAGGCCTTAGTACCCATTTTAGCGAAAGGAAAGGCGATTAATGGCGCTGAATGAAGTTAAAAAAGTCGACAATTCGCCGTTTATGTTTCCCGGGTATAATGACATGGTGGTTTGCTAGGGAATTCTCGAGGAAATAGGCCACTGATTCAGTAAGTGTCGTCCGGATTTGTGTGCGACAGGCATGTTCGCTCGATAGGTTTTTGGTAATAACGCCCTCTGATACCCAGAAGTCGGTGAGATCCTTCCCGAATAATTTGAATACTGTAATATCACGGAATGGGAAACGACCACGAATGGCGACACTTTTATTCGATTCAAAATGTGTAGTTATATCATAGGATTCGAGGATATTCGTGGGAACTGTGCAGTGGGCAAATACTACCGAGTTATTATCTAAATTCACATCCACCACATTGGCCATGAAGGCAGATTGCTTAGTGAGGTATTTCGCAAGGAGCATACTAAAGACCGTGGGTAGGTCCCCTTCACAACCAGCCACAAGATTGTCTAATGAGTTGATGTGTGACACAGCATAGCAACCTGATGTATTATTCTCCTCAAGGAGTTTGAAGCATTCAAGGGTAACTGCATTGAGATCATGATTTTTTGCTGAAGCTACCAGAGCTTGGGCGACAATTGCAACTTTTTGTAGGTCCTCGTTGTTACATTCAATTGCTGTTGCCTCGTTAAGGAATTTCTCAAGATTTGGGGCAAACTCGGCCCAAAGTTCATCATCCGTCCGCTCTACTAATGTTTTCATAGGATATTCTTTGAATTCAACTCCCCACTTTGAATGCACTGACTGTCTATCAATACTTGAGGCAATTAACCAAGCGGATGGTTTCCCAAAGATGCCAATTCGACTGTTTCGTATCCGTGAGAGAACTGTATCAAAGTGCCCCCATTCAGAAATTCGTTCAATCAGCTGATCTAATGAATCGTGCACAATCCTTGACTCAATGTCTTCTTGATCCAAGTACTTTCGAACCTCCATCGCTGCAGGCAAGGAATTATCTCCATCGAACGAAAGGAGGAGAATCGGTGGAGGTAGTTTGACTTTGCTTATGAATTTCACAATCTCGGCTTCAGTTCCCCCTGATCCAACAAAGATGTAATTATGCTGATCACGGATGGTTTTATCTCGCTTCATCCCCTCGCTCACATAAGTATCAGGGGTAAACAGTTGGGCCTCTGCAGTTTTGAGTTTATCCAAGATCCCTGAAACTCGGCGTTTCATAGAGGAGGTGGAAAAAAAGGCTATGATATTGACTGGCAAAATGCTCCATCCTTTTTGTTTTGAGTGCTTGAGATATCCTAACAGTATGCACTCGTGCCGTAAAAAGAATTAGTACCTCTCAGAAAGGTTAACCAACTGATACCATATTCCATTGTCACGCACTAAAAGGACCATATGATGTGAAAATTCGAATAACAGTAATTGCCTACAACTTTGTGTTCGACCATCTAATTCAAAGGCTTTCCATATCCACTCTGCTTCCTTTCCTGTGATACCATTTGGTTACATCAATGTGCTTTTGTTAGTGTTGTGATTTGGTGCAAGCTAGACTAAAAGTTCAAGCACGCCTTGAAGGAGGTTAGGTTCAATTCAGAGTGTGATTCTCGTACAAGGGACATCTGGATCTCCATTCATATACCGACGTAATATTCCCGACTCTGTCATGCCCAAGATAGCTACTTCGGCCCCACTTTTTAGGATTGATTCGAACCGTTTGATTTCTTCCAGCTTGCCCCGCATCCCTTTCGTGATGTCAGGTGTCGCCGCTTCATCAGCAAGCTTTTCATATTCATCAATCTTAGCAAGCGAGATATGAGGGATGAGTTCCGCCTTTGGATCTAGTTTAGGATCTGCAGTATAAATTCCTGCAACATCAGTGGCAAAAATCACATCTCGAGGGCCAAGTAGCCGAGAGAGAAGTTGGACGACCTTATCCCCGGAGCAAACGCTAAAACCACGTTGGGAGTCTGCACACATATCACCACCTACAAGAAGGGTCATTCCTAAGTCCAAGTACTGGCGGAGTCCACCACTGAAATGGCCAGTGATTTCGCCTTCAGTCATGAAGAAGATATTGCTGGGTAAGAACACAACTGGGGCTAGTCCAGCTTCGGCGACAGCCTTGGACACAGCCATTCTAAGCTCGAATACTTCAACCATAGTCTGAGACAAACCTGGAAGCTGTTCGGGGCCCTTATATCCTTCGTACAATTTCCTCTCAATCACTGGAACATGGCCAAAGCTCCCCACACCATGAACTATAATACAGGGGCCTATCACTTCCGCGATTTCTTGGGTGATCAGTTTTAGTTGCTCCTCTCGCAGAGTATAGGGTTTACTCTTATCGGTGATGAGGGATCCACCGAGTTTGATAATGGTTAGGCGTTCTGGCAATGAATCTCACAGCTCCTTTCTCAATTTATGATATAGGCTCCCACATCCTACCCGCTGGGCAGAACAGATAGTTATTGGTTTACCTTCCTGAAAAGGGCTTCTGAATGGGCTCAAAGGATAGGCCCTATATGCCAAAGGAAATAGGGATATCCAAACCAGGTGAGAGCAAATAGAGTAATCACTGCAAACAAGGGAATTAATAGGTTGTCTAAATTCCGTGGACTGAAAACTTCGACGATTGTACATACAAGACATACAGCAAGAATCGGAATAATTAGTGCTGTAACATTGACTGATGCATAAATGGGATCAAGAACTAACCAGAATACAAAGAGAAGGCCTAAGGTTCCAAGGAGGCTGAACACAAACATGGCTAGGGTGCCAAGTAAGCTTTTTTCAGCAAAGATATGAAATTTTCGTTTGCCAAATCGACGACCAATTAAATCAGCAAATCCGTCTCCACCCGCTAGAGGTCCAAAGATGAGAATGGCTGTGGGAACGAATATTGTCCAAACCGGTTGCAACGTATTATTGACAGGAACATACCAGAAGAAGATGCTAGAGAGAACCATTACGACTGCATAGAATAGTGTCCCCCTGAGTAGCTCACTGGGTTTCCCTTCGCGAGACATTGTATTAACGAACTCTTCATTCTTGATCATGCCAGTTCCAATGGCAATAAATAATAGAACAAAGAGTAGGGGAACCACCATTGCAAAATAGCGGCTATAGTAGTCTCCAGAGAAAAGTAACCAGCACACAAGAAAGATAGGCGCTGCGAAGATATGAATGACTTTTCGTGAGATATAGATTGGAATAATCTCTCGTTTCCTAAGTATGTCGTTGACACGAATCAGGATAAGGATGGCGAGAAATGTTAGTATTAAAGCTATGATGTCCCAAGCCCAGTTGGGTAGACCCAACCCGATGAGTAAGTTAACCATACTTAACACCTTACAGTCTTTAAGGAAGTATGATGCAAAATTTGTTCCTTTCTGGTATTTAAAACTAGTAAATAGAGATGAGTATTCTATTTGTTATCTTCCATAAGTTGTTGGGTAACATCTGCGAACAACTGGGTGATATTATCGCCAGATTTCGCGGAGGTTTCTGCATAGAAGAGCATACCATGTTCCTTCATCGTCTTTTCTGCGGCTTCACGGGAGATTTGGCGTTCTCTATCAAGATCAGACTTATTGCCTACGAGTGCAAGTGGCAATTCGGGGATCATCGCGTGGATTTCGTTTATCCACCGGCCTACATTCTGTAAGCTGCTAAGCCGGGTTAAATCGAAGACGATAATACCTATATCAGTTCCACTCATGAATTGTTTCCGGACCAGTTTGAAATCCGTTTGCCCACTCATATCCCATAACTGCAATTGGACGATGTCGTCCTCATAGTTGAGTTCTTGGGATGTGATATCCACACCGATGCTCGCTTTGTAATCCTCAATGAAGCTATCTGAAACGTACCTTCGGATGATACAGGTTTTTCCGACTGCATAGTCTCCCATAAGAATAATCTTGAAGATCCAACGTTTCGGTGAGGATTTTTCCGTCACAAGTCGTGACCTCTTTTTTAAATCGCTTTGCCCTCCAGGATGTTCAGGACCTTCTCGTAGTTGACCCCAAACTCCTTTAGGCAAACTAACCCTTGTTGAAAACGTTAAGAATCTTTGCTTTTCAATTATACTAAGTTCAACTAGTATAAGGAAATCAAAACCCATTGCATACCTAAAACCATACTATTTCTTTTCCATACTAGGGCGCGCTTCAAGCCATCGAGTCCGGTCAAAATACACTTCATTTCGCCGAATCTTCCCGTCATCGAGTTCCACAATATCCATACCATACTCAACTACCTTTTTCTTTCCCACCGGGATCACCGCTCGCCATTTTAGAGTAAACCCATAACGCGTGGGAAATACCTCAACTGGTTCCCATACCCAGTTGGGGTTGGATTTCAGCAGCTTCGTGAAATACTCTCTTAATTGGTCGTGACCCTGTAAGCCCTCAGGGTGTGCTGGATCAGCGTAAAACGCATTTTTCGTGTAGAACTGTAACAACAATTCAGGTTGATTGCCTGTCCACGCTGGGAGCCACCGGCGACAGAACTCGAGAATGTAGGCTTCTTCACCCAAAATAACAAACACCCAGTTTACCAGAGTGCTGATAATATTTAATCATTCATCCAAACCTCTGAAATCAACACCCTCACCTAATTTAAGCCGTTATGAAGTTCTTAAGCCGCAGACAAATTCAAGTAATGAGTCCAAAGCAATTTATAGGGGCAATCGAATTCTAAAAGGCGCGGGATTTCCTTAAATCGAGGGTGAGCATTGAAACCAAAACTAATCCTTCCAGTCCTTCTGTTATTCCTTCTAGCT
>JAEOUH010000061.1 GCA_016839365.1 Candidatus Hermodarchaeota archaeon | reverse complement strand
TTTTTGAAAAAGGAAATCAAAGTGTAATAACCCTATCAGGAGGCGAGAAACGACGTGCATCAATTTCGATTGCTATGGTTCACCGACCTCAGCTCCTCATACTTGATGAGCCTACCTCAGGACTGGACCCAGACATGCGGAGTGAACTTTGGGACTACCTCGATTACTTGAATCGAGAATATGGGACCAGCATGATTGTTGTCACCCATTATCCTGGCGAAGCTGAATACTGTGATACAGTCGGAGTGTTCATGCGTGAACGCAGTCTTGTTGCTTATGGAAGTCCCAATGAGTTGAAAGCTTCACTTCCAGGAAAAGGATATGCTGTTGGGATTATTCTCCAACAGCCACGTCCAGGGATAGCCTCACTCTTGCAAGATGTCAGGGGTATCATCCATGTTCTGGAGCGAGGTGAACTCATCAAAATCTTCAGTGAAGTACCCTTAATTGAAATGTCAGAACGAGTCGTCCGAGCCCTTCAGGACCAAGATATCCAAATTAAGAGTGTTAAACCCAAAATCGGCGTAGATATGACCGATTACTTCATACTAATCACAGGACGACAATTAGAGGTGTAATCTAGAGTGCAACGCATGAAACGGCAAAATAGAGTCAATGGCACTTCATTACTATGTCTCCTTCTACTTTCCATCTTCGTCATGGCTATGCCGTTTTCTGCGTATCAGCTTTCAGTTGGTTCTCTAATTCCTTCTTCTGATACTCCGAACTCAGACTCCAAGCTGTCACAAGGACTCATTGAACTCATGTCGTCCGATGAAGATCCTAATCTTCCTGTAAATGTGATTGCTAGCTTAGCAGAAGGAACTGATTGGAGATCGGCTAAACGGGCTATCTTACAAAAAACGACTTTAACCCAAATTCTGACCTACCATCGGTTAATCCATGCGATTTCCCTACGAACAAGAATAGGTGAGCTCGAAGCACTCGCAGGCATAATACAGATTAAAAAACTTTGGACAGACCATGGGTTTCATCTAGATACATCAGCGACTAATTTCTCATCTAATCCACTTTCTCCGAATGGTTACCTTCATCCCAAAGAAACCATTGGCGCAAACCCCCTATACGATTTGGGACTTAATGGATCACACACTGTTGTTTCAATCTTGGATACGGGCATTGATATCACTCACCCAGATCTTGATGATATGGATGATAATGAAACTACCGATGATCCCAAAGTAGTTGCCCAAGTCTCATTTACCGAAGGAGATCCTTTCCCTTTTGACTTAAACGGCCATGGTACTTATTGTGCTGGGTTAGTGGCAGGAACTGGAGCGGCTTCAAACGGTACCTATGTTGGCATCGCACCCGGAGCCCAACTCATCAGTGCAAAGGTCCTTCTTGGCGATGGTAGCGGGTTTTCCTCTTGGATCATCCGAGGAATTGAATGGAGTGTGACCAATGGCGCAGATATCATCCTAATGCCCTTCTCAATCTTAGGAATGCCAGGTGACCCGCTCTCAGAGGCAGTGTGGAGAGCCTCAGAGGAAGGAGTTCTCGTCATTACAGCAGCTGGTGATCAAGGACCCAACCACCTGACTATCATGTCGCCAGGAGAATCCTTAGCGGCACTTGCCGTCGGTGCTTATGATACGCTGAAAGGTCTAGTCCCTGATTTCAGCAGCCGAGGCCCTACCTTTGACTTTCGTACTAAACCGGACCTCATTGCTCCTGGAGTTGACATCATCTCCTCTTCTTTGTATAAGATCTTCCCAACCGATATTGGTAATATATCGATTGACATTGACTTGGAAGATATCGAGTTCATAGGAGGCGGGATTTTTGGTTCTCCGATTAATGAGAACTACACACAGGCTAGTACCACTGCTGCCTCAGCAGCAATCGCTACAGGAGCTGCTTGCCTTCTCCTTGAAGCAATGAAATTCGCCACGCCACAAGCCCTTTCCATCGGTATGCGGCGCGGTGCCTTACCTATCACGGGTGAACCTAATACTGAAGGGGCTGGTCTTCTCAATGCAATGGCAGCATACCAGGAACTCAACAATCTTCATGACCCGTTTCCGACAGGTTTTCGTACTCGGAGTGTTGGTCTCGGTTTCCCCTATTATGGAATATTGGTTAGTGAATCCAGCTTTGAGAATGTTACGCTGCTAATGAGTGGGTATTCTACAGCCATAGGTGCCCTTGTTACAAGTTCGGTGACGAATATGACACTGTTCCACCTGCTCTTTGGCATGTTTTATCTAGCGGTTGGAAATAGCAGTCCTATTCCGTTTTCATTTCTAAACGTGGAGCAGGAATTGCATTGGACTGGGTTGCCCTACGGTGAATATGTACGCGCGACAGGTATTTTGGCGTTTGAGGAATTGCTTATCATTCAACGAGTTGAATCTTGGCAGGTAGCCACGGGTCCATCAGCCAATGCCTTTCGGATATCGTTTTTCTTTGTAAATATTGGTTTAGAGACGGTAACTGATGTTCGTGTGTATAGCCTGTGGAATTTTAATTTGTTCAGCGGTGCAAATGATACATCCATCCAGCAAGGCTATTTTAACAGTACATCTCAGCTTTTCCATGTCCACGGTGATGTGTTACCCGTCAACGAAACTACTCGAGTGGAGCAGTTCATTGGGGTCAATGCTTCAATACCGTTTACCGATTTTCAAGTGGGACCTTACAATGAAGTCAGTGATCAGTTACAAAATGAAACGCTGACCGGTGCAACAAGTTATGCAGATGACGAAGGCATCGGATTTGGGTCACAATGGCGCTTAGGGAACCTTTCCGCTGGGGCATCTTCATTGAACGTGTCTATGACGCTGGGATTTGGTCGCAACTACACTGCGTTAGCCCACGGTATCAATCAAACCGAATTAGCAACTGTTGCTGTTCCTCTAACAGACCTTTGCATGATTCAAGTGGACATGGCTAGAACTGGAGTTACCAATTCGACCTATCTGACGTCAGTAATCATTCTGAATATCGGAGATGTAGGTGTTGATTCGATTGCAGCGTTCTTCACCAACCGATCTCAACCTCTTGGTGGCGCTGTGTTTGCACGATACTTCCAATTAGGGATTTTCGAACCTTTCCGGTATCAACGACTCTCGGTTGAATGGAATCCTGAAGTTACAGAAATTTATTTTGCCGGATGGGTAGTCTCACCCAGCATCGATTTTGACCTGATTACCCTCTCAATCCCTCAGGACCGGTATCCGCTAGACAATCTGGTCTACCGTGATGTGTTCATCAGTTCTCCACCGATGATGCGAATGTTGGTTCCCACACAGTTGCCTTATGGCCCGATGACCCTTCAGTTTCCCAACGATTATGCCTTGTATAACCTTACACTACACACAACCACAAATATCCAATCTTTGGCAGTGACAATTGAACCATTTATCAATAGCTCAATCGATTCACCCATCGACCGAAATATCACTCAGTGGGAAAACCCGCCCACAATTTCTCCTGAGCTAATTTATGATGTTTCTATAGGCACTCAATTCCAGATGACGATTTTCATCCCCACCTTCCTTGAGTCTGGGTCATATTATGGGAACCTGGTTTTACGTGCGGCCGATGGATGGGAGCTAGCGCTTCCCTTCGTCATAAATGTGACATACCCACAGGCTGTAATCCTCTTTGACTCCGTCCATAACCAAGGAATTGATTTTGCCAACCTCGAAGATCTTGATTTCTCCAATCTAGATCTTGATGAGCTTCTGACCCTCTTTGCAGAACTTGGTGATTCCCTCCTGACCGGATATTCACGCTTACGCGAAGTGTTCGCGGCGTCTCAGTTAAATCTAGTCGACATCCCCCTCATTACTGAAATTAACTCATCTATCCTCCAACTCTTTGATGGACTCATAATCTGTGATCCAGAAAAAGGTTTCACAGCAAATGAGACAAACGCTATTTCTGAATTCATCGAATCAGGGTGCAAGACAATAATTCTCGTTGACCACCCCGATTCGTCTAACCATACAGTCTTGAACCAATTGCTTTTAGATCAGGGCATCCAAGTCGGCGGAACTATCACCTCATATAATACGACAGAATTACACCCCTCCACTCCCTTTACCACAGGAATACTAGCAATCTCCACCATTGATGGAACCTTATTGACGACAACTGGGATTTCTCAAGTCTTTGCTTGGGTGAACGGATCTGCTTTTGGCACATATCTGAATGACACCAACAAAGAATTGTTCGTATTGGGTTGTTCAGCAATTTTTGGCAATGCCTATTTACTTGACTTGGACAATCTAAGATTTGTTAATCAAACGGTTCAATACCTATTTCGCAAGACCGTAACCTTGTCCATTCAGATTACTGGGGGAGTCAATTCATCCTTTTACATCGGCAACGACGCAGGGTTTATCATTGATGCCACCAATGCCACGGGCTTAGGCGTCGAAGGCTTGGACATGTTTGTCATCTTCGTATATCCGAATCGAACACAGAGCTTTTTCATCGCCTTTGAAGTCAAAGAGGGGCGCTATGGGTCTTTTCTTTTTGCGAATTGGACTGGGCTAGACGAAACGGTCGATACCATACAAACATTTTCCATTATCATATTTACCACGCCAGGCGCATACTGCAGCACTTCAGCGTTCATGCACTTTTACTATCTTCCTCCGCTAGAAGAACCTCCTCCGCCTCAAGAACCTGATTTCCTCATGATCATGACCATCCAAATTTTCTTGGTCACCGTGATTACCATCCTAATAATTGGAACCTATTTCATGAACCAGTATCGGAGGAAGCGGCAGATGCGCACACCAACCCTTGATGAGCAAATCATCCGGAATATCGATAATACGTTGAATACCACACAAGCACTTATTCGGGAAATGGAATGGACACTCACAGATCGACGGACAGACCGTATTGAGAAACTACGCATTACATCAGGTGAGCCAGCGAACCGTTTGGAAAATATGTTAAAACGCTTACGGGAGTTGGCCAAGGAAACGGGGGTATAACAGAAATGACCGCAGAAAAACCCCCGAAAATCATCGAGTTTGACCAGGCTTCCGTCCGAATTGGACGAGTGAATATTCTCCGTGATATCACCTTCTATACCCGTGAAAGAGAAATCCTGGGTGTTATCGGTGCATCTGGGTCGGGGAAGACGACCTGTTTGCGTGTTATGACTGCCCAACTCAAACCCCACAGAGGGGTTGCACGGATCGCCGGTTACGATGTGAAAAGGGATGCTGCAGCCATCCATTATGCAACTGGGTATGTGCCGCAGCACGAAGATGAAAGCCTCTACTTTCCATTTTCAGCACTCGAAAACGCTCATTTCTTTGGACGAATGTACGCCATCACGGGTAGGGAAATCCAGCGCCGTGCCAGTGAAATCCTTGATATCTTAGGCTTTGATGAAGACTTGATGCACAAGCCCGTTAAGTTCCTGAGTGGTGGTGAGCGTAAACGTGTTTCCATTTGTGTGGGACTGATTCATCAACCTCCTCTTCTTCTTCTCGATGAACCAACAACGGGACTTGATGCCCATCTGCGTCATGAACTGCTTAATTATCTAAAGCAGTTAAACTACCATTTTGGCACATCAATGGTGTTGATTTCTCATGACCTCGAGGTGGTGGAATACTGCAGCCGAGTAGTATTGCTTGAGAAGGGAACTATATCTTTGCAAGGACATCCGGATGAACTGATTCGATCTCTGACAGGGAAAGGTGAAGCTATCGAAGTGACTTTCGACCGCCTCACCGAGGAAACAATCCAGCAAGTCAGTGATATCCCCTTTGTTGAAACCACCATTCGATCCGGTCGGGGTAGCCTGAAAGTCTTTGTAGATGAACCACACGCACAATTGCCAAATCTACTGAAAGCACTTCGTGAACGGAATCAACTCCCAACAGAACTAAGCGTGGTGGAAGCCAGCTTCTATGATTTCTTCCGAACCAAAAGTTGGAGTGAACAAGAGGAACCTGATGAAGTGATTGCCTAGAGGAACCTAGTTGATCTTCCATTTAGAGTAATCCTTGAATACCCTTTCTGAAAGATGGCTTGTTACTACTAGTTTAATAAGAAAGAGTACACGGTACATTATTTACCAGGTGTAAAAATATGGCAAAACAGCCCTACTATGAGTTTAAGATACTTTTAGTTGGCGATCCAGCTGTAGGGAAAACGAGCCTTATCTTGAAGTATGTGGAAAACCGGTTCGAACGTGAGTATAAAGCTTCCATTGGAGTAGACTTTGCTTATAAAATCATAGAACTAGAAGAGAAGGTGGCACGCTTAATTATTTGGGATATCGCCAGTCAAGAACGATTTGCCCCATATCGTTCAAGTTTTTATAAACAAACAGACGGGGCAATGTTGGTATTCGACCTTACGCGTCCTGAAACCCTGGAGGCAATTGAAACATGGATGCGTGAAATCCGTGAACACGCTGGTGATGTTGAAGTTCTATTAATTGGGAATAAAGCGGACTTAAAGAAGAAACGATCCGTCAAACCAGATGACATCCAAGAATGGGTGGATAGGTATGGCTGTTCTTTCGTTGAAACAAGTGCCTTAAGTGGGGAGAAAGTAGAAGACGCCTTTAGCATGATTACTGAGCAAATCATCGAGAAGCTTGAACAATAACCTATCTTTTTGAACCACTGCCCAGTACAAAGCTCTATTAAGATGTATCATAGACTAAAGTGCATTCTATTATGAGAGTGAATTCGTTATGAGTAAGGAGCCTTATGACCTAGCAGCCTGGACGTCATTTATCCCTGAATCAGAAATTCGACGCCTTCTCAAATACAATGTGCCCTATTATTTCGGAGGCGGAAAACCGGGAGCATTACCCATCGAAACTTTAGCTCAGATTTTAATTGATTTGGGGAAAGAACAGCTTAGAGAGATTCAAGCAGGAAATGAAGAACGCGTCATTGACGATTTTAACTACGGACCAACAAGCGGAAAACCGTTTTTACGAAAAACATTGGCCAACCGCCTCATAGAGAAGGACAATGTAACCCTACCATCGGATCCTCCAGAAGATGATGTTATGATTACAACTGGATCCCAACAAGCCCTTTATGCCATGATTGACACCTGCATCGACCGCGGTGACATCATCCTAACAACCAGCCCCGCATATCTGGGATTTCTTGTACCTGCCGTGAAACTTGGGGCTCAAATTATCACTGTCCCAACTGATTTACAAGGTGCCATCCCTGACTACTTTGAGGAAGCTATTAAGCTCTGTAAGAAGGAGCTGGGTAAAAAACCAGAAATGATCTATGTCGTTCCCGACTCTGACAATCCTAAAGGTACGACGGTCCCTCAAAAGCGACGAGAAGCTTTGTTTAACTTGGCAATGGAACATCATATCATCATCGTGGAGGATGGCGCCTATCGGGAAATCCAGTTTCGCAAACCACGAGAAAAACCTATCAAAGCCATGGACACCGAAAACAAATACGTCGCCTATCTTCGAACTAGCAGTAAAGAAGCCGCCGTATTGCGAATTGGATATAGTGTCTTTCCACCAAAAGTCCATGAACAGATTAACAAAGACAAAGGATTCCTCGACCTTTGCAGCCCCACTATCGTGCAACGAATGCTTGATATCTATTATCGAGACCACATCGATAAGGTGTTACCTAAAGCCTTAGAAACATACAAAGAACGGGCTGATATCATGCGCAAAGCCATCGATGAGACATTTCCGGCTGGGAACCGAACCGATCCAACGGGAGGCTTCTTTATCTGGTGGGAGAGTGAGGACAAAGATTTCGATGCTAAACAATTCCTCGAACAGGTCGCACTTCCCAATGATATCATCTATGTACCAGGTGTCGCGTTCTATCCTTTAATGGGACTTAGCTATATTCCTGAACGAGGTGAACTGACACCCGTGGAGCGGTCACTGAACACAATGCGAATCAGTTATTCCTATTCCCCACCTGATATTATCGACCAGGGTATTCGGAAGCTGGGTGGATTACTTAGTGAATCCCTCACCTGAGCCCTAATAGGAAGGGCTAGCGACCCCGGCGTCGCCATTGGAGAACGAGTATTCCAAATGAAGCAAGGATAAAATAGGTAACGAAGAGTGCAGAGGTGCCGACAGCTAAACCTTGGATAAACAAGATGATGAAATCGAAGGTGAAGAGGGTAAAGCCAAATCGGGCAATCAGCACAAATGTCCCATAGAAAGAATAGACCGGTAGCGCGACAAGCCCACCAATAATTACTAAAATAACGGCGATGAGTCCGATACGGCTTTGGACGGGGTCAAGAAATCGATGGGGGAGATTTATAGTGGCATCATATCGGAAATAGTAAACAATCAGAAACGGTGTGGGTTGAAGCCGAGCCAAGCTCCAAATTTGCATCCCTGCTTGTATAGGAAGGATTAGCAGGGTGAGAACCCATGAGTACAGCAACAATGCTGCGAGTAACCAGGCATACTGAGCACTTACTTCGAGAAGAATCACTTGAAAGGCCAATCCAACATTAGCTACCCCATACATTGCAAAAAACGTCAAGATGCCTGAAATCAGATGTGACCCAAGGAATACTCCAATTCGCTGAATTCTTCGTGTCATCTAGGGCCACCTCTCCTCAATGGGGTTTTTCTCAGATACTTATCCTTTACGTAATTGAATCAAGATTTTGCTAACAACTCCTTGATTCAAGATATATAAAACGAGTTGAAATTAGAAAAAAAAGAAAGGGGGAAGGGGGGGTTACCCCCTTGTTTATGGTTTCGCTACTTGTCGCCGTTTCAAGAAGCACGTTGTAAGCAAGATGATAATCACAATGATTATCACTGCAATGACGACGTACAACTCCAACGGTTGTGGAGGTGGTGTTGGTGGTAGTGCTTGCATTTCGAATGTGCCAGAAGTTGCTGTGACTGTGTACATACCGTCGGTACAGATGACACGCCAACGCATTGTATCGGTTGCGTTCACTGCGTAGAAGCCGTAGGGGTCCCAAAGCGCAGCCAGGTCCTGGGTAGCGGGTACTACGACGGTCCAGTTGAGACCATCATCGTTGCTAACCTGGACTTGGAAGGAGAGGGTTTCATCGGAGTTCTGATCACTTGCAGTCCAGTTGAACCAGAAGGGAGCAGGTCCGCGTACATCTCCTGCGATTGGGTTGATTAGACTGAGCGTTGGTACAAAGAAGTTGGTGACTGACAGATTACTGACTTGGTAGGTGAGCCAAGAACCGAAGTCGAGGCTGGTTCCGGTGACGAGTTTGAGGGTCACATCAAATCCAGCCAGATTAAGTCCAAGGGTGTGAGTATCGTACAGTGCTGTTCGACCTGGTGTGGGATTGCTGAGAATCTGGGAAGCCTTCGCAGTGAAGTGGATTGGAAGATAGTCCCAGCCACCCCAGATGTAATAGGGCGCCTCATCAATACCCCAATAGTCAACCACGAGAGTATAGGTCCCTGCAACTGCTGCAGTATATTCGATGTATTCGTCACTACCTGAGTTCGTACTCGACGCCACTTGGGCTTCACCGTAGTACAGGAAGATGTCACAGTCATGTTCTGTGCTGACA
Organism: Candidatus Hermodarchaeota archaeon; assembly: GCA_016839365.1. Lineage (GTDB taxonomy): Archaea > Asgardarchaeota > Hermodarchaeia > Hermodarchaeales > Hermodarchaeaceae > Hermodarchaeum. The sequence continues at coordinate 10,154 of JAEOUH010000061.1, read as the reverse complement.
CCAGTCCCAACGGGAGGACCTGCCTCAAAGTCAATGACAATCAGCATGCCTGTTGATATATCAGGAATGGTGAATTCAAAGTCTCTGGGCGGTGGCGCATCAGGTGTACAGTTGAGTTCAGTGAAACTAGCATACACGTCGTATGTCGCGCCGAGTAGCACTTGGAGATCTGTCTGGCGGTGAGGCACATTGATACCTGGGAAGACCCATGGCTCCCAAGTGCCGTTGATGGTGAGATGCTCACCTGTTCCAGACCAGTCATCGGTGATTTCCTCGCCGGTAGCTAGTAACGAGAGGTTACCAGTCGGGAAGGGCAGCGGATCAATGGGTACACCAAGTGCACCAAGAGCAGCAGAGTATGGAGTGGTTGTAAAGTTCGTAGGTGTCACGGTGACGGTGAAGTTCTCGACCGCATACATACTACCGCGTTCAGCAACGTGGATTGAGATGAGGATCGGGGCCTCACGGTTGAGATACCACGATGTCGCCAATGAGTAGTCGGCAAGGAGGACATTTTGACGATCCCAGGTGGGCGTCGAATCCCATCGGCCGAGCCCCTCATCGCGGAGGTAATCGGTGTCGGTCATAGTATTACCACCCCAATAACCGACCCAATAGTCGCTAGCATAGTCAGCAGCCTTGATGAAGACGTCCAGAATGGTATCTGGGTCCATCCAAGTCACATTGACCATGTACCAGCCTGTATCATCGGTGGGATCGCTGATATCAACGTAGTAGTGACGCCAGTCGCCACTGATGTAATTGCCATCGCCGTCCCATCGAACACCACCTGTGATAGCGCCGTTGTCATATGGATGACCATCTGAACCACCCCAAGTTAGCGATTCACCTGGGATGACGCGGCCATCGACACGGACTAACACGGGGAAGTATTCTTTAGCAGAACCTTCCTGGAGGGTTATCCAACCCACATAGAAGCCAGGGGATTGATTGGCTGGAACGGTGATAGTAGATGTCCATTCTAGAGGATCAGAACCTTGGGTGAAGCTGAACCAATCCCAGTCTACGCGGTTGTAGAGGCGAATGTTAACGTGGACCTCGAGTTGTCGGTAGTTGAAGGTTTCGATACCACGGTCGCGCCAATAGATGGTCGCGTTCTTGTTACCCATCCATTGGGCACCAGGATTCGCGACGTGTAATTGGAGGAGTGGGCTGCTGACTTGATCTGAGTCAATGCGGCGAATCTCACTCGTTCCGTAGTCGAGGATGCCATCGCTGTTGGTGTCGTTCCAGTCAAAGAGGAAGCAGTAGTTGGTGTCGCCACCATAATAGTATTCGTAAGTAAAGTCCCAGAGATCCTTGAAGGTCCCTGTATCGTATGTTAAGGTGATGACGGCATAATCGGCAGCTAGGAAGTCTGCAGCGAATGCAGCGTCGAAGTTGTTAATCCCTGGATAGGAACCAAACAGTGGATAGGCCGTTGCTGGGGAAGTCGAGAAGAAGGAGGCACTCTCTTCACCGACGAGTTCATACCATTCAGCATCAACTCCACCAGTGATACTGCTCAAGCCACCTGTGGCTGCAATGAATCCGACATCTTGGGTGTCACCTGGATTCATGGCATAGGTCATGAAGCCTGCGTCCATCATGGTCACGTTGGGAGCCCAAAGACCATGAGAACCGGGGTGCATGTAGGCTGCATTGGGTGTGTAACCGGCGTCATAACCATTCATCATGATCCAGAACCAAGCACCACTGAAGGTGTTGGGATCATTGTATGGTGAGTTACCCGTTCGTGCGATAGCAAGGGTGGAATTGTGAATCCAACTCTCTACTACGGCATAGTTTGTCTGGTAGCCGATTGCGTAGTTCATGAAGGTGTTGTTACACCATAACTGAAGCAGATAATCTGTTCCCGCTGGTGTAAGGGTTTCATTACCTACAGCCATAGCTACTGCCTTGTAGGCATTCACTCGACCAGATCCTTGGCGTAGCACGGCATGACCAATGTCATCGGTGGAAGATTTGATAATGGTCTTAATCAATCCGCCATCAAAGCCATATGGCAATGACACAGGATAATCACCCACGACTGGCCAAGGACCAAAGGGTCCATCATCCATTGCTTCAACGACCAGGGCAGCTACACCGGCTGCGATAGGTGCGGCCATACTGGTTCCACTAAAGGTGCGGAAGGCTTCAGTACCTAGGGTTCTCGCACGCCAGAGCGGTGTCACTTCAAAGCCAGCTAGGCCAGGCGCGACAACATCTGGCTTAGGCAGTGCGCTAGGTGTCGGACCGTTACTCGAGAAGAAGGCCATTTGGTCATAGCCTTGTGGACCGAATTCGAGATCAGGGTTGTAGATTTGCTCAGCGTAGGCGTGAGTCGTACTTGCACCAACTGTCAAACAGGAGGCACTCACTGGACTGCCAGCTGTTGAGTAACCAGGGCCAGCGTTACCACTCGAGAATACGAAGAGTGGTGAGTCCGCAATAGCACCATCAGGGAAGTCGGGGTTGCTCAAATAACTGCCTGTGGCGTTATGATAGGGATAGCCCAAACAACCAGTGCTAAAGTAGTCCATGGCAAAGGAAGCCCAGTCAACACTATAGAACTGATTGTTATCACCAAATTCCCACAGGATGTAACCCCATGAGTTGGTGAGAATGTGCGCTTGGTTTGAGTCATCCCATCCAGGCATGTAGATGGTGTGAGCCCAATCCTCATAGGTGCCCTCAGGCAAGTCCGTAGTGATTGGTCGCCATCCGGCGCCCCATGCCCAACACTCAAATTCGCTGCCAAAGGAGAAGAGCTTTAGACCCATGAGTTCAGCAGCGGGGGCAACACCAGTCAAGTAATAGTCCGTCCCGTTATCATACACGTCGAAGGGTTGAATTCCTCGACCTGCAGCTGCACCAGCGACGCTGGTTCCGTGGGCTCCATCATCGTAGAAGTAGGCAAAGCCACCTCCAGCAGGATCGATTCCAGAAACCATTTCGCCAGTGATGAAGCCAAAGAGGTCATAGGTTGTGGCTAAGAGCCCGAGACCAAAGTCGTTGTAGCTATCACCATCGGAATCATATGCCATCAAGAATGGTTCAGGAGTGACTGAATCAAAGTCGTATTTGCCGTTGATGATGTTGTTGGTGAAGTCCCAATCCGCGGGGAGCGGTGGGGTAGTCCAGCCATTGTAGTCTGCTGAAGCAGCAAGTGAGGTTTCCCAGTCGATGTACATGGTGTCATAGACACCCGCTGTGTTCGGGTCTGTCAACATGAAGAAGACAAACTGGCGGGTACGTGGTTCTCCAGGATCCGATGACATCAAACAGACACCTACTTTGTAAGTGCCTGACAGACTTGGAATCGCACTCATGCCAACACCGACCCAGAAGTTGTCAGCAACGACACCATAGGTGCTGTCGGATTGGCGGATGAGCCCTCCATATGGATAATATGACCAGACCATATCGAAGTCATAACCACCTGTTAGCAGATAACCACTGACAGCTGAGCCAGACCAGTCGGTTATGGCGATTCCCATTCCACCTGGATCAAAGGCGGTTGGGTAGCCCGAACTGTTGGTGTGATAGGCTGTTGCCAAGTCGGCGAGGGTATGATCAATTCCTGTATCAACAACACCAATAACTGAACCGGCGCCATCATAGCCAGCAGTATTAGCCATATCAGCCTGAATGATTTCCCGGACCATGAAATTGTCGACCCCAGGACCAGGATCAATATTAACCATATCAGGTGCGTTTAGGATTTCATCAGCCATGATAAGGCCCGTGTAATCCATCGCATCGATAAGTCGTAGGTGATACGGTGAATTGACAGCACCGAGGATCATGTATCCGATCCCCATGTCCATGACATGGTTGATTTTCATATGCTCACTGAGTGCTGGTAAGTCGATTTCATACCCAGCTCCGAGCATTATACTCATACCACTGGGTGTTTTTACGACTCCTTCTGGGATTACACCAGTTTGCAGATAGCTATGCAGGTTCTTCTCAAAGTTCGCTAGTTTACTTGTTCCACCTGGGTTGGGTTGATCGGCTCCTTCAAAGAAAGGGCGATACTGTTCCATAGATCCAGGTAATGTCGGAGTGAACACTGATTGCATCAGATTTGCCATTGGTACAGCAGTAATACCGACAAACATTGAAGCGATAAGTAATGCTGAAAATATCAAAGAAGTCATAGAACGTGTTCTAAGAAGCACGTAATGTTTCATTTTCATTTTTCCATCCGTTGTCCTACTTTGCAGTAGGGTTGCGGATAGTGGGGTGGATGAGCTTTTTATAGGTTAATGTGTATTTTTCGTCCAACCGTGGATCCTTTAAAAGGTGAGAGTGATTTTACGAAGATTTCTTCGACTATTGTCGTTTCCGGATTCGAAACGCTTTTAAAAAAGTATTACAGAGAACTGGATGGGTGGCAATGTGAAATGGTTTAGAAGTCACAAGGAACCGCCGAGCGCGTCGAAGATTATCCGCGTCATTGAGAATAATGGCCCAATGACAAGTAAGGATATCGTCGAAAACACAAATCTTGCCCCCCGAACGGTCCGCTATGCGTTGAAACGACTCGTCGCCGAAGGCGTGATTGCCCGCGTTCCTAATCTGACTGACTTACGCCAAACACTCTTCATGCTTCATGTTGAACGGCGAATGAACCGTTAGCATTATGTATTCCCATGAGTAGGTTTCAACATTATCCTGTGCGGAGTCAACATCATTGCCTCTCTTTTACCGCCGAAAACGTAAACCACCCTCTTCAACACTCTTTATTCCCCTACTCAAATTATACAAAACAACGGTTCCACGAAGGCCGCGTGAATCTCAAAATTCTACAATTTCATCATTACCGATCGATACGGGAAGCCCCTTCCTACTAAGTGGACCTAAGAGCCAATACGGCTTGGGAATCAGCTTACATTTCATCGTTATTCCCAGTGGGCAACACATCAATACTGATCTCATTTGGCATTATGCGAGGAGAGAAATGCGAAATGCGTTGATAGCATCCGGACTCTCTGAGATGGAAGCTGATATGTATGCACTCCGCTTAATCGATCCAATTCTCCTTCCACCTGAAATCACAGTCGAATATCCGGAAAATAAACGATATGTCTTAGAGGACCTACAACACGCTGTCACGTACCAATTGTTACAAGGAAAACAATACACTGGCACCCTTGAATCCATAAAGGAAATCTATTCAGATCTAGCAATAACATTTAGCAACCTTGCTGCTGATAGACCCCCTGAGTCGGCAGACGCCCAGGAGTATTTTACGAATACCTCTTTTGAGAATATTGAAGTGATAATCAAACAAGAAGAAATTGAGAAGCGAACAATATTGGATATCTCTGGTAAACTTCATGAAATGGCTGAATTTTTCAAAATGTTTTCGCAACCAAAGTACTTGAAGCGAACAACTCCTCAAGACCTAAAGGTTGTACACCAACTATTCAGTAAGAAAACTGACTAAGAGGTTGATCTTGCATCACTTTAGCTTCTGAATTATGGAAGGCTACTCGTCTTCCCATTGCTTTGGATCAAACCAATGCCAACAGGCAGCAAAATGGTTTGGTTCCACTTCTTTGAAGGGTGGTTCTTCCTGGCGACATTGCTCATCTGCTTGAGGACAGCGGGGATGAAATCGGCAGCCTGGTGGTGGATTTATTGGTGAGGGAACTTCGCCGACTGGAGCTCTGCGTGTGTGAATAAGTGTAGGGTCTGGGATTGGGACGGCGGAGACCAGAATTGCCGTGTATTGATGTTTGGGATTATCGATTACTCGTCCAACAGGACCATATTCAACAATTTTACCCAAGTACATAATAGCAATCCGATCACCGATATATCGGGCAGAAGCGAGGTCGTGGGTAATATAAAGGTAGGTCAAATCGTATTTTTTAATCAATTCCTTAAGAAGATGCAGAATCTCTGCCCGGATAGAGGCGTCAAGCATTGAAACAGGCTCGTCAGCCACTATGAATTCAGGTTGTGTTACGATGGCACGGGCGATCACTACTCGTTGACGTTGTCCACCACTGAGCATGTGTGGATATCGGTAAATAAAGTCCTCAGGAGGATAAAGCCGTACATCTTCCATAGCCATTTTAATTCGTTGTAGTAGATCTTCACGACTCGCTACCAAGCGGTTGACCTGAAGTGCTTCTCCTATACTATCATGGATGCTCAGTCGAGGATTAAGACTTTCGTAAGGATCCTGGAATATGATCTGTAATTTTGGTCGAAGTGCTTTCATCTCTTGCTTAGTGATTTCTGTAAGATCCAAGCCACCGTATCTTATGCTTCCGTCACTTGGTGGAGTGAGATTCAGTATTACGCGTCCTGTTGTAGTCTTCCCACATCCGGATTCCCCTGCAAGCACAAAGACTTCATTTTTTCTGATATCAAAAGACACATCATCAACGGCTTTGACCCAGATTTGTTCTCGGCTAACTAGTTGAGCAACAAACCCACGCCGAACAGGGAAGTATTTCTTCAGGTTGCGAACTTCGATTAGAGTTTCTGCTGATGTCATGATGATTACTTCCAGACGTTTTTACCCCATAATTGATTGGCATGATGACAGGCAACGTAGTGTTTCTCTTTAATTTCTCGAAACTCCGGCTCTTGCTGAATACAGATATCTGTAGCGATTGGGCATCGGGGATGGAATCGACACCCAGCAGGAGGAGTAACCAGACCCGGTGGAGCTCCTGGAATATGTACAAGTTGTTCGGTACCCAACAGACTTGGTACAGATCGAATTAGACCCTCTGTATATGGGTGAAGTCGTTCTTTGAAGATTGTAACTACATCCGCTAGCTCGACGATTTGTCCTGCGTACATAATGGCTACTCGGTCACAAGCTTCAGCAATCGTGGCCAGATCATGGGTGATCAGAATTACTGATAGCTGGAATTTCTTTTGGAGACTCTTTAGGAGTTTGAGGACTTGGGCTTCAACAGTAACATCGAGGGCAGTGGTTGGTTCATCGGCAATAAGGACTTTTGGTTCGGTTACAAGCGCCATGGCAATCATGACACGTTGCTTCATACCGCCGCTGAACTCATGAGGATAATTAGATGCACGGGTTGGGTCAACACCGACTACCTCAAGAATATCTTCCATTTTCTTATAGGCTTCATCGACAGAAATGTCTTCATGAAGGGTAATGGCTTCTACGATTTGGTCACCAACTCGAAGAACCGGGTTGAGGGCATTCATTGCTCCTTGAAAGACCATTGAGATTTCATCCCAACGAATTTGACGCATCTCATCGGGGCTTTTCTTGGTCAAATCTTCGCCATCGAGAAGTACTTCTCCAGAGACAATACGTCCTGGGTAGGGAAGAAGATTGAGTAATGCATAAGCGGTCGTCGATTTTCCACAGCCAGATTCGCCTGCTAGCCCAAGGGTTTCCCCTCGCTCGATGGAAAACGATACATCGTCCACCGCTTTGACTTCACCTGCTTCAAGGAAGAAGTACGCCTTGAGATGATTTACTTCTAATACTGTCACCTTGGTTTCCTCCTCATTGTCTTCGAATTCGTAGTCGTGGGTTGAGAATTTCATCGACTGCATAGCCGACTAAGGTAAAGGACATGGCAAGGAGCACGATGCACATGCCAGGGAAGAAGAGATACCACCAGGCACCTTGTGTGTAAGCTCCGCCAGACGCTGCGGCTTGGAGCATTCGACCCCAACTGACATCGTATGGATGAGTTAATCCTAAGAAACTCAGACCTGCTTCTGAAAGAATTGCTCCAGCAACACCTAGGGTTATTTGGGCAAAGAGAAGCGGGGTAACGTTGGGGAGTATATGACGAAAGATAATGTAGAGATCACTTGCACCAATGGCATGAGCGGCCTCAACGTAGGCTTTTTGCCGTTCAGCTAATACTTGTGACCGGACTAGCCGGGCTGTCCCTGTCCACCCGACTAGTGCAATTACTAAGACGATATTGTACCATCTTGGTTCGAGGATGGCTGCAAGTACAATCATTAGCGGGAGTCCTGGGATGACTAAGAAGAAGTCGGTAATTCGCATCAGAACTTCATCAACATAACCACCGAAGTATCCGGAAATCAGACCAACGATGAGACCAACAAAAGTTGCAATAAAAGCAGCGGAAAGACCGACAATTAGTGCAATTCGTGCGCCCCAAAGTAGTTGAGCGAACAAGTCCTCACCATAGACACCGGCACCGAGATTTCCGAAATAGTTCCCCCAAACCTCCAGGATACAATCGTCAACGCCAACGATGATCCTGGCGGTATCCTCAGGGGTTGGATCGGTGATTAATACACGGAAACGGACATCCAAGTTTCCTTGTTGGCCAAAGGTGTCACTTCGTTCGAAGACATTCCAGCGTACTCTTGGTCCTGTTTGCCAAGGTCGATCTGCTCTAATGTTATCAGAGTAATAAATCTGAATTAGTTCTCCAGTATTTTCCACATAGCATTCTTGGATGATGTTGACGTAGGTGTCACCCCAACCATTCTCAGCTTGAACTCGGTAATAGTAAGTGAAATAGACTTCTTCTGGGGTATCCAGTACATTCCATGGAAACTGGTACTGAATCCATGATGTCGAACCAAAGTGGGCAGTTGTGTTATCATTATCTTCAAAGGCAAAGCGATAACTTCCGGGTCCACTCACATTACTACCATCAGTTGAGCTGAAGGCACCAGTCATCAAAGCATTATTGAGTGGATCTGCATAGGATGCACGAATTTGGCATTGAATGTCATCCAATCGAAGAGTAATCGTAGGTGTGTCTAATACGAAGGGATTCCAGATTTGGAGATGGAAACGTAGGGCCATCAGGTCTGTGGTAGTAAAGATCATAAAAATATCTGAAGAGTTCAACGCTTCAGTTCGAGGAGACCATGGGCGAGCACCTGTTGTGATATAGCGTCTTGAATAGACCTCAATAGGAATGCCTGTGGAATTCATCATTTCGATACTGAAGATTGACTCAGTACTCGCTACTTCGTCGGGTGTATTGTCAAGTATGTATTCGATCGAATAACTAATGATAACATTATAGGGATGGACACTCATTACTCCAGGTGGAAACCTATCAGCAAACCAAGTGAAGTCATAGTCAAGGAAGATATCGGTTTGCCCATAAGCCAGCCCTATAGCCTCATCGTTGTAAGTGAATTCATAACAGCCAGGCCCGCTTCCACCCGACAAAGTAGAACCTTCGGAGGGATTATACGACGTGGTCGTTATTCCGCCTGGGTTGAATACCAGAGGTGACCACCCGTCTGCATTATTATCGAATCTTGAATTATTCACCACATTATACCCTTCCGAAGTTATGGACTCATTATACTCCCATCCATCAGCGTTTGAATTAAAATTATAATTTTCTAGTGGGTATACGGTTGTATATCCAATGGGGTCTAATGGTAGGAGCCACATGGGAGCGGCGATGGGTGGTGCTTGGTTAGGAAGAATGGGGGACGGCCAAGGCATAATAAAGGGTGCTGTTACCGCCATCCCTGTAAAGAATAGGATAATAATTATGCCTGAGAGCCCCATCTTGCTTTTACGGTATTCTCTCCAAAATCCGAGAAGTCGATCACGATATTCATTCCATCGAACCATACTTTCACCATCTCTTTCAATCATATCGAACGCGAGGATCTAAGAAGCCATAAAGGATGTCTGCGATGAAATTCGCGATAATCACAGTGAGCGCCATAATGTAGAAAATCGCCTGCAGCACAGGATAATTTTGGGCTATCACTGATTCGAAGATGAGTCGTCCAATTCCATACCAATTAAACACCGTTTCTGTTAAAGTGGCTCCAGTTATAAGGAAGCCAAAGGTCAACGCAATCATAGTCACCAGTGGAAGAATAGCATTGCGTAAGGCATGCTTGTAGAGAACTGAGCGTTCATCTACCCCCTTGGCCCGTGCGGTGACGATGTAGTCTTCGGTGAGCACGTCAATGAGGGTATTGCGCATCACGAGCATGTACCCTCCATACGAGACGAGGGCCAGGGTAATGGAGGGGAGGAACAGGTGCCAGGCCACGTCCAACGCGTAGGCGAGGGGGTCAGCCGGTGGGGGCACGCTGACTGTGCCGCCCATGGGGAAGATGGGGATGTAGAAGCCGAAGAGGAGAATGAACATCATGCCCAACCAGAACGTGGG
>JAEOUH010000060.1 GCA_016839365.1 Candidatus Hermodarchaeota archaeon | reverse complement strand
TTGCTGTTGTTCTTTCAAGAGGATATACAAAACAATGCCCAGGGTTGCACTAACTACAACGGCTAATAGCATGATTCCAAGCCACATCATGGGCATTCCGTAGAAGTAGGTGAAGGGAAACATGTGGTTCCACATGTCAGGGTCCATATGTCCCAGGTCCCCGGCTAGGGTCATCATGAGGAGTGCGATTACGTTTAATAGCTGCATTTTTTTCACATCTTTTTGATTGAGGTCTTTGTGTAGGTTTTGTGTTGGAGTGCAGATTAGGAGGTTTAACTTTCGATCTGATGAACCCAGTAGATTGGATTATCAAATTTAAATATATCGGATTTGATATATCAGAATAGATATATACTATGGAGTGCAGGTTCCGAACAACACACAATTAAAGAAGACTAATTGGGAGTGATGCTTTGAACCAAGGCATGGAACGCATGACAGGCAATCATTCACAGCATCATGGGGCGATGAAACACGACTCCCGTGATGGGGTTTCTCATCACAAAATGATGATACGTGACTATCGGAAACGGTTCATCGTTTCAATGATATTGACAGTGCCGATAGTGTTGCTGTCTCCCTTAATTCAGACCCTATTAGGATTAACGGCGTTTCTCTCATTTCCAGGATACACGCTGGTTCTATTTGGTCTCTCGACAATAGTTTATTTCTTTGGTGGATATCCTTTCCTGAAGGGGTTAGTCCAAGAGACCAGAAAACGCCAATTGGGAATGATGACCTTGGTGGCGGTTGCCATAACCGTGGCCTTTGGCTATAGTAGTGCTGTGGTTTTTGGGTTACCAGGTACGTTGTTCTTTTGGGAACTAGCAACATTGATTGATGTGATGCTCTTTGGGCATTGGATGGAAATGCGATCCATAATGGGCGCGTCACGGGCATTGGAAGAATTGGTTAAGCTGTTACCTGCTACTGCTATCCTCCTTTTGCCTAATGGAGAGGTTAAAGAGGTGCCTACTTCCGAATTACAACGTGGAGATCGGGTCCTTATCAAACCCGGGGATCGGGTACCTTCAGATGGTATGATCCTGGAGGGGCAGAGCAGTATGAATGAGGCATTAATTACTGGTGAATCGTTTCCAGTTGAGAAACAACCAGATAATGAGGTGATTGGAGGGGCAATTAATGGGGATGGCACTCTCACCGTTGAAATCACGAAGGTGGGGAGAGAGACATATTTGTCCCAAGTAATTGAGTTGGTGCAAGAAGCGCAAGCGAGTCGCTCGCGTACTCAGGACTTGGCGAATCGAGCGGCGTTCATTCTTACCGTAATAGCACTTTCAGTTGGTACTATCACACTCGTTGCTTGGATTGTGTTAGGGCAGGGATTAGCATTTGGTATTGAACGAAGCGTCACTGTGATGGTCATCACTTGTCCTCATGCGCTTGGATTGGCCGTTCCTTTAGTGGTGGCGGTTTCCACCTCTCTTTCCGCACAAAACGGGTTATTAGTTCGCAATCGTACAGCTTTTGAACGTGCTCACACCCTAGACGCAATTATTTTTGATAAAACTGGTACACTAACCGAAGGACAATTTTCGGTTACCGATATTGTGTCCTTGGCTGACCTAAGCGATGAAATGATTCTGCAACTTGCTGCATCATTGGAGACGTTATCTGAACATCCTATAGCTCAAGGGATTGTGCGGGGAGCTACAGAACGAAATATGTCTCTTACAAAGGCGCGAAATTTTCAAGCTATTCCAGGTAAAGGGGCTGAAGGACAAGTTGATAGCAAGCAAATCAAAGTCGTAAGTCCAGGGTATTTGAAAGAAAAGGGATTGCTTCCCCAAAATAACATAATAGAGGAGCTAGCTCAACAGTGGAAAACCATCGTCTATGTGCTCGTTGATGATCAGCTTCAAGGTGCACTAGCGCTTGCTGACGTAATTCGGAAAGAATCCAAGAAGGCAATTGCCACATTAAAGAGCATGGGTATTCAAAGTATGATGCTCACAGGAGATAACCGACATGTAGCACAATGGGTGGCCGATGAGTTGGGGTTAGATGACTATTTTGCTGAGGTTTTGCCCCATGAAAAGGCGACAAAGATTCGTGAAGTTCAAGCCCGAGGGTTAACCGTAGCTATGGTGGGGGACGGGATTAATGATGCCCCCGCGCTTGCGCAAGCTGATGTTGGAATCGCGATTGGTGCGGGTACCGATGTAGCTATCGAAGCCGCAGATATTGTGCTGGTCCGAAATGACCCTCAAGACGCAGTTGCCATTCTTGGTCTCTCCCGAGCAACGTACAAAAAGATGGTACAGAATTTGTTGTGGGCAACAGGCTATAACGCGGTAGCAATTCCATTAGCCGCAGGGTTGCTTCTTCCTCTAGGAATTCTTTTGAGCCCGGCTATTGGGGCTGCACTGATGTCCATAAGTACGATCATCGTTGCGGTAAACGCGCGATTTCTCTCTGTTAAGAGTGAAGCATGACATTGATTTGCAGGTTTAAGATAACTTGGATTTTAGGAGAGCAAGCTGAAATTCTGTGTGATATGCGTCAATCTCTTGGAGTTCGAAGACAAAGATGTTATTTCTTTTTCGACGGTGACTCTTTCTCCACTCTATCGAGCCATTCACTCACCAGAGTGTTGAACAATTTCAATTGTTCCAGTGGGAGGGCATGGCCTGCTCGGTCTAGCACTACGAAGGTCGCTCGTGGATAATGTTCAAGAAGGTTCCAGACATCGCGATAACCCACCCAATGATCTTGGCGACCAACAAGAATCAGGGTTGGTTTATCGAAAGTAAAGGAGGGAGAATCAATCGCAAAACTGAATTCATCTTTATTTGGGTCCAAGCGTTCCAGAAACGCGTTATCAGCGATTTTAACAGCGGGAATAATTTCTTGGGAATAGCGATTCCAATGTTGGCGTGTCTGTATCACCATGACATCCGCAAATCCTTCACGATCTAGCGGGCTTAATTCTGCCAAGAAATCCGCCTCCCTTGCAATCACGGTCTTTGTGGGAAGGGCTCTTTCTTGGCGATTCCCAATGATGCGTGGTACGATTAAGAGAAGTCCATCTACCAAGTCGGGTTTCTTGTTGACTAGCCCTTGGGCAAGATACCCACCATAGGAAAGCCCCGCTACGAGAAACTGTTTCTTTGGAATTATTTTATCGATAAAGCCAAACACGAGGTCCAATACATCATCTGAGGATTGTATCCAATCTATTCCAGGTGTTTTTCCATGTCCAGGCAAATCAAGATAGATACGTTGCCATCCCGTACGGGATTTGAAGATCGGTTCTAATGACCCAACCATTGATCGGTGGTCAAGAGTAAATCCATGAAGCGAGATAATCGGTCTCCCTTCTCCAAAGACTTTGTAGTGGATTGCTACATCTCTCACTTTGCATATCATCGTTAAAACCACACAATTTGTTTAACGGATTACCACACAATGGATCTCTCTTATATTGAAAGGTTGAAGAGATCCAAAAGAGAACTCAGGTCGCATTTTTAGGTGGTATTTTACACTAACAAGCAATTTTTCCGGTCTCGATAAATGCCAGTTAATTTAGTTTACGAAAACGCAGATCCCAGTTCTTACTAAGAATGTGAAAGAGGATTTGTTTCACATCATCAAATTTAATTCTTTGAGCATCTTGTGGTTTTTTTAAATCGAATCCAGTGCATGTGCATCAGTGTTGTATCTGCAGAGATAACGACGACAACTTGCTCCTAATCTATTCTTTTTTGTCCTCGTCTTCGTACTCTTCAGACCAGCCGATATCGGTTCGTTTGACACGTTCACCGGAGATTAGCACATATTCACGGTTCTTGCGAGAGCGAGGGCGTCGATGTAGATCCCGCATCACGCGTCCTTCTTCTTGTTTTTCAGTATTTGATTCTTCACTCATATTCTTTCAGCTCCTGTAATGTAACATAGATAACAAATCAATCCCAGGTTCCTTTCTTCAGCGGATTTTGAGAATAATTCGATTGAAGTTGGAGCACTGAGAATGATTTGGTAGTGGATTGAATGGGTTGTTTATTCGATCGTGACGTTGGTGGCTTTAGGGCCACGGTCGCCTTGTTCGACTTTGAAGCTGACCTGGTCACCTTCTCGAAGTAGACGGGCGTCTACGACTTCACTACCATGCACGAAGACGTCTGCTCCGGTTTCACGTTCGATGAAGCCGAAGTTTCGGTCGGCGTTGAAGAATTTGACGGTTCCTTTTTCCATACTGTTCACCTCGATTCACTTGCATTGAGATGGGGTTATCTCTCAGGGATAGGTGGCTGTGTCACGCAACCGTGCTGTTCCGCAGAATGTAATTCCCGGGAATAGCGTCCTAGCACGATAAGTTAAAGCTCTAAAAAAAGCGAAACTAAATCCTATTTGCTAACTAAAAATGAGAAGGGCGAGTGAGTTTATAGGTGTTGCCCTTTCACTCCAATCCGAGGCGATTTGCTCGTTATTGGGTGCAGCAAGTGGCTTTCTGGGGCGTTATTCCTGTTTTTCTTTAGCTCCCAAGACAAGATCGCCATTTATGATGGAGAGTTAGCTTGAGAAGATTGATATATGCGCTGTTGCCACCAAGACCCTTGGGAGGCCTGTTGATGGTTTTAGTTGCCAAGATAGTGATGGAATTGTCATTATGGGTAAATCGGTTTGTCATAGCTCAACCAGATATGGAGGGCTTTCCGGTCTGGATCGTGAATCTGCTGGCCTGGGGCTGTTTGGTGGGACTAATTGTGGGTATCATCATCGGTTTGACTCTTTGGAGTCAAGGGCGGAGTATTCGTAAACGGGCGCGAGAGGCAGGTGTTGAAGCACCGTTACCCGAGAGTACACGTGATCTGCGACCGTTTGGCATTCATGAGGGATGCTGGGTGCTTATTGGAGTCATTTTTATTGGCGTGATCTGGGTGGTGGGCCCATTCATTCAGGCAACGGTTCCGGAGTTAGCAATAGCCATTGGCGCTTTCTCGATTCTCACGGGAGTTGTGTGGTTTTTTATTTTCTATGGAGTCTTGTACCTTATTCATGAGCACCGAAAACGTGAACGACTATTACAGGAAGCGATTCAACAGAGGGTTGTGACAGCTGCCAAACCAAAGAAACCCAGGCAATGTCACGCATGCGGTGCGATGTTGGGTGAAGATGAGCAATTTTGTGGGAACTGCGGGGCAGGAATTAACCAAACTCACTAAGAAAGTGTAATAAGGGGCACCGGCGTCATGGAACGAAATTACGTTCATTGCCTGAAGGAAAGGGTCAAGACCACGGTCTTCCTTCATGACGGCTACTAATGCATACGCTCCATTTAGAGTGTCCTTAGACGTGTTCGGTGGGTATGGTGAAAAAGATGAGGGCGTTCAAGATTCCCGCAATGAGTAAAAGGGCTCCTCCTGCCAGCACAAAGCTGGTGATATCATAAATTGTAATCATATAGGACAGGGGGCCGAGTTGCACCAGATACCCGACCGCTGAAGCAATGAATAAAATGGCTGTAATGGTGGCAAGGCTCGGAATTCGTGTGTGGCCTCGCATCGAATAGGTTGTCAGTCCCCAAATGATGAGTAATAATCCCATGAAAAAGAATCCCAACACCATCAATAAGACGTCCCAATTGAATCCGGGGAGAGGAGAAGGAATGAATATCCACAACGCCATGAGAAGGTTTGCTGCTAAGAGCCACCAACCAAATAAGAGGACACCGATAAAACTGACCAAACCCATGACAGCCCCAAAGCGTCGACGATACATTAGAAATCCTATTCCCCCAAGCAAGGCCCCGATAAACATAACCGCGGCCAAGGTCGCCATAATACGCCAAATATTGACCACAATATACCCTCCAAGCCCAAGCCAATACAGAGACGCGTAAATCACACCGGTAATCCCCAAAACTAACATTCCTACGCCAGCAAGAATTAGCCATAATTTCTTCATCAAAAATCCCACCTTGCGCCAATCAAGAATTCGTTCCGCCACTAATAAATCCATACGCAGTGGAACTTCACCATCTAGGAGGGTTAAAATCGGAATGTTTCAAAACGCTCGATTTTGATGAGTTGGAAACGCTTTTTCGATGTTCCATATCATCGCTCATTCAAGAATTCTGTTCAATCCACTTCCTTGTCCTCTTTTTGGGAGTTCATTTTGGTCTAGAGATAACAAAGGTTTTGTACATTGGTATTCGAAGGCTGGTGGAGTTTACTGTCTTGAATAATTCTCCGTCTACAGATGAACCGAAGCCGAGGACCTGGGGTGGGTTTTGGGATATCTTTGGGGAGATGCTGGTTGACTTCCTCGACATTCAGGAGGGACAACGGGTTTTAGACATTGGCACAGGTGGGGGTTCGGTGCTATATCCCCTTTCGAAAAAAGTCGGCTCCTCGGGCCGTGTCATTGGCGTCGAAACGTGCGATCATTGCGTAAAAAACACCAATGCGGAAATCAAACGATGTAATATTCGCCATGCCGTGGTGCATTGCATGGATGCTCGTGAAGTGGATTTTGAGGACCATTCCTTTGATTGCATCACAGCGGGATTCATCGGCTGGGACGATTACTTTGACTTTCAAACGCTGGCGTACAAGAAATCCGATGACCTGATGAGCGCAATATGTCGGCTTCTAAAGCCTAAAGGGCAATTTGGCTTGAGTACGTGGCTCCTGCAGGAGGATTTGGATTGGATGTATAAATTTCTCTCCGCGCAGGCAATTGAGAGTAAACGCAATTATTCCGCTGAGAATGAGACAGGATGGACAAAAATCCTATCCCTAGCCGGATTCCAGCATATACAAGGTTACACCCGGCAGGCGTTATTCACTTATGATACTCTTGATGCTTGGTGGAACGAGATGATGGACTATAATTGGCCGGTTACCGGCGAAAACAGTGATGTGATTACTGAGTCCATAAAGGCGGCCGCGTTTGAATCATTACAAGGGCGATTGACGGAGACTGGCGGAATCACCTTCAGGCGCGAGGCTCTTTTTATGACGGCAATCCGACAGGCCTAACTCATTCTGAAGCCATATTTCCAGCCAAATCAATGAAACTAGATGAATTGGCCCCGCTATCTACTTCAATTTCACCAGGTTTTGGAAGGCTTTTATTCAATGTCCACGCATGCCTAGCTGGAGGGTTTAAGGTCGTGCGATTCTTTATTGGATTGTATACGAATTGGATGAATGAGTGGCCGGTCATTGAAGAGGTGGTGCTGGCTGCCGATCGGCTGGGCT
>JAEOUH010000059.1 GCA_016839365.1 Candidatus Hermodarchaeota archaeon | reverse complement strand
TACCCTGGTGGTTGGTTCCTCCCAAGGATATACTGCTCTACGGAAGCCCCTTCGATCCAAGCTGGATCCCACCAATCTTGTTTCATCTTGGTTTCGTCTGGCTTAGTACAATACTAGGATTCATTGCAGCCTTAGCGGTTACCGATTATGTACAGTCCCGCAAACAGACCAAGTTTCCTTTCTATCAGGCAAGTGGAGTAACAATTAACACTTGTATGGAAACGGGTCAACAAAGTCGCTTCATGTTCCGTTGGCTGGGCATCGGGATCTTCATCACCGTTATTCAGTATTTCATCAATGTCTTGGTCATGCCCTTTGGGTTCACTACACTTAGCTGGGACTTTACACCCTTGATGCTTCCAGGCTTTGCGTTAGGATTCATGTTGAATATTAGCCTCATGGCTATCTCATACATCATCGACCCCAAGGTTTCGATTACGATGCTGTTCGCTGGGATTATCACGTACTTGGTGATTTCCCCAATTTTAGTGAACTTCGGAGTCGTGACACCAGGATTCACAGGCATGGACATGTACTTCAACCTGCTTTTCGAATACATGCTGGCACCCGCCCTCGGAATCATGCTTCTGAGTGGGATTGTCGTATTCGTTATTGCGAAATTACAGAAAAGGAATAATTCAGCCAACACAAAAACACAACAAGATGAGGACGAGCAAGAAGGTGGAACCGTCGGTTTCGGTACATATGCAAAAACCTACTTCCTTGGATTAGCCCATAATCGTCGGCTCGGGTTAGCCTACTTGTCCATCATCATCATTTTCGTGTTCATCATTATTATTCTCAACGTCTTCTCACCGTTACCGATATGGGCCTCTGTTATCATCGCCTTGATCTTACTGTTACCTATTGCTTTGATTGATACCTTTGTTCTCGTCAAATTCGTTGGCGAAGCAGGTATCGGTATGGGTGTCCAGCGGCTGGCGTTCTATGAAATCCCCCTGGCAGTAATCGGGTTGGAAGGCTACATCCCCTTTCTCGCCTATCCGGCTATCAACCCCTTCACGACAACAGATACTCTTGGAAATCTCAAAATTGGAGCAATGACTGAAACACCACGCCGGTCCATTCTCATTGCTCAGCTGCTAAAAATCATTCCAGGAACAATCACGAGTGTTGTTTTCGTGTTAGCAGCGTGGTATCTGATTGGATTTCCAACGGAAGTATTTCCTGCAGTTGGAGTCCTTCAGGGATTTGCTATTGTATCGATCTTTGCCCTCAACGCTCTTGCGGCAGGATTCAATATCATTGTCTTCGTGTTCGCTGGCGTCGTTGTTGGCTTACTTGCTGTAGCGTTTCCCATTTCCACGCTGGGTGTTGCGTTGGCCATGTTTCTCCCACCCTCTTACTTTATTCCCTTTTCTATCGGAGGTTTCCTGCGGCTCTATACAAATCGAAAATTCGGAAAAGAGTGGTTTGCTAAAAAAGGCCAAGTTATAGCAGTGGGCTTCATTGCTGGCTCCGCCGTCACCCTGGTAATCGTTTCCTTCCTTGCACCCTTATTGCAACTCATTGTCCTTCCCATTTGGTTGATTACCCTTGGGTTGGTATTGTGGCGTTATCGCCAAGATCCATCTTTAACCCCCGATGCAGAAGATGAATCGGAAATAGCAAGTGCTGATACGACCAAAAATTAATTGAAGAAATACTTACTGGTGAACAAGAAAGGTGAGTTTGATGTTGTCGAAAAAAGAGGTGGTGAACCAAGCCAAGGCTTTTGCAGAAGAAGGGTTTCTCTGTTCAGAATCTGTTCTTCTTGCCCTAAGTAAAGCTTTGAATATGAAAAGTGAAATAATACCTCGAATCGCGACAGGATTTGGGGCAGGAATAGGGCGACATGGCGAAATCTGTGGGGCCTTATCAGGAGCCATCATGGGATTGGGAATAAAATTTGGTCGCAATCATCCTTTAGAAACGTTAGAGGGGCAATCGGCATATGAGTATAGTCAGAGAATGGTGAATCTTTTCAACGCCCGGCTTGGTCACATTCGATGTAAGGATATCCTGGGATTGGATATCTCCGGAGAGGATGGGGTGACTGAGTATCGACAGCAAAAGCTGTGGGAGACCAAATGCCGGGATATCATCCAAATTACAACCGGGCTAGCTTATGACTTGCTTCAAGCGAAAGCATCCGACTAAAACCGCTAATAGGGATTATGTGAACATATTACAATTTTAGCGTCATCGTTCGAGGCGAAACGTAAAATTAAAACCCGATTGTCGTAATGGTCATCTGGGATATCGGGCATTGTCTACGAATCAAGCCGCTAAGCAATCATGCAAAGAGGCATTGCTTTCACTTCTGGCTGGAGTAGAGCCTCTCATTTCAGGGGACACTATTTATCTCGGTGATTTAGAGATAGAAGTCACTGCTTCCGGTTACGCTAACATTACACTACAACGCCCGCTGGATGTCGATTTCTTTTCTAAACTCTTTGTTCACTGGGACTATTATGTTGACGGCAACGAAGCCAGTATTACAGTTAAGCCCAGCGAGAATATCTACTTTTATGGTGACGAAGGTGCCCAAGATGTGGCCTTCGGCCCCGAATTTGACCGCGACCTCCTTTACACTGTCTTCCTTTACATCGATCGAAACTTTCCTGGAAAATATATAGCTATGCGACGATGGATGGAACTACATCGTCCAAATTAGCCTAAGCATCAATTTGCCACTAGCCAGTTGCGCTAGTATTGTTTTCCAACATAGGCTACTACCGTTGCTGGCTCTCCACACATAGGGCACAATCCCCAAGGTTTCTCATTTTCTCCGAGTTTCACACCACGGATATCAGCACCGGTCGCATCCTTGATTTTTTCTGCACAGGCTAATCCTTTCATTTCCAAGGTACAGAAGCTAATTCGAGCTGCTTTATTTTGGTTTATGATGTCACAGATTTCGTCAAAGGTATCTGCGTTCTTGAATGAATTATCAAAACGTTCTTTTGCTCTACGCCAGAGTTCTTTGGTAACCGCTTTCCCTGCTTGTTTTACGGCCTTAACCAATTTATCCAATGGAATGGTGTTCCGGCTTCGAAGGTCTCGGCGAAAGATTATCGCCGTGTTATCCTGGACTTCACGGTTTCCAATTTCTATTCGTAACGGAACTCCACGCATCTCCCAATGATAATATTTCTCACCAGGCCGTTTCTCTGTGTTGTCGAAGTGAACTCGATATCCAGCTTTACGTAAGATGACTTCGAGGTCCAGACAGCGTGCTTCAACTGCTTTTTTCGCTCCTTTTTTAGGAATTGGAACGATAACCACCTGCACTGGGGCTAGATCAAAGGGGAGGATTAACCCATCATCGTCGCCGTGCATAATTATGAGAGCTCCATACATTCGACTGAGCCCAGGACCAAAACAAGTCTGCTGGGCATACTGTTCTTCCTCATTTTCATCCACATACTTCACTCCATAGGCACGGGCGAAGTTATCACCTAGCATATGACTGGTCGAATTCTGTATGAAACGACCATCCGGTAATATCGATTCACCCGCAACCGTATAAACAGCGCCAGGGAACTTATCCCATTGAGGACGAATCAATACAATGATGGGGAAGGCCAAGTGGCCTTGCACGAAGTTCTTTGTTATTGCCAGATCTTCTAGCACTTGTTCTTCAGCTTCTTTTGCTGTAGCGAACACATCGTGGGCTTCAATCCAGTAAAATTCACGTCCACGCAAGAAGGGTCGGGTCATCTTTGTATCATACCGCCAGATGGCTACACTCTGATACCGTTTGAAAGGAAGATCCCGCCAACTACGAATCCAGAGCGCATAGAGAGGATACATGGCGGATTCGCTAGTCGGACGAAGTGCTAGCGGCTCATCAAAGATATTATCAGCACCAGACCGTGTACACCAAAACACTTCCGGGGCAAAGCCCTCCACGTGCTCGGCTTCTTTTATTAAATTCGATTCAGGAACTAAGGCAGGAAAAATAACGGGAAGATGTCCGTGATGTTCGAGGTCTTCCTCGAGTAACCGATACATGATCTTTAAGGTCACGGTTGTCCACGCGCGGAACACAACCAACCCTTTTACACCATAGCGTTGATCTGTGAGTTCCGCTCGTTTGTTGATTTCAGTAAACCAATTGGAAAAGTCTCCAACCTTATCATAGTGGAAAGTTACGACTTCTTCTTGTTCTGCTTTCATTTTCTTAACTTTCTTCGCCATATTGTCACCTGCCGAAATGAATAACCACTTTGTGAAACTCAAATGATAAATCTAGAAGATGTTGAGCAGTAAAAATGGAATGGATGGTCTTAAAGGATTGGTAGGCAAACGGGAAAGTGAACACCTATCATCTGCTCAAACCTCAGGTGTCATCACCCGATTTGGTGTATAAAAACTCTTCCTTTACAACATGCCAGACTGCTCGTACCACGGTCATATTGATTGTCTCTGAAAGACGGCATCGGCATAACTATTTAGGGATATTCTTCTGAATATGGATTCAAGGTGCACAATCATGTCAGATAAAACCGCATCAACTTTGGTCCTCGTGGGTGCGATTCTACAGCTCCTCTTCTCAATCGCACTCATTGGCTTTGGAGTATTCACCTTCATTCTACCGCTGATTTTTGGAATCTTTGATATTTGGATTCTCATCGTTCCTGCCTTCTTTTTCATCGGTGGAATTATTAGCCTTATCTTCACCGTCCTTTGGTTTCAATGGCGCCACGAGCCATCCGCCCATAGGGCCGGGTTGATAATCACAGGCATCCTTGGATTACTCTTTGGCGGTTTCCTCCCAGGGCTATTTGTCCTCATTGGAGGAGCCATCGCTGAAGGCAATTCTGCATAGCCTCGTCAATAGGTTCACCCCTATTGACTCCCCCCTCTTTTTACTACACATTAGTTCTGATTTGAAGCAGCCATGTCTGAGTAGCGAGGATAAAGCTATTTGGGCTTGAGAATGATTAGCAGTTATCTTTAGTAGAAAGACGGAGCACGTTCAAACACGTGTTTAGGAGGTTTCATCTTCATCGTCTTCTTCGGCGAAAGCACCTCAACCAGGGTATACTCTCGTTGACCCATCCCTAACTTCTCCGCATGTTTTGTCACCAAATACGGATTCTTGTATGGTCCCCACAACCGAGCGAACGGATGCGAAAAATCAACGCCTGAATCCAGTTTGATGTGCTTGAAGTATGGCGGAATCTCACTCTCAATAAGACCTTTCTCTTTGATTAAATCCAAGGTTGCCTGCTCCACCGCCACAATATCACGACTCGCCAAAATCCCTATCTCCGGGACAATCACCGGCTGAGGAAGGCCCACGCAATCGCAATGGGCAGTGATCTGAAGGGCCACGTTGATGAAGAAGCGTTTATTGTCGTCGAAGGTGTCGAGGACTTTTTGGGCGGCAATGGCCATGAATTCTTGGAAGGCTTCGAATTGTTCGGGTTGGAGGTTGAGGGCTCCAACGTCTTTGTCGGCTTTGATGCATTCGGTACAGTTGCCATAGTGGCATTGAAAGCGGGCGATATTGAGTTGGTGTTTCTCCTTGTCATAGCGGAGCGCGCTGTAGGGGCAGCTTTCGACTAGTTTCTGGGCATGTTCGGGGGAGGCTTTCTTCGCGTCCCACCAGGGGTAGACGTTTTCGATCCCATGGATTTTATTCCAGCGTGAGGGGCCCGAGTAACCACCGAGGGCGATGTTTTTGATAGCGCCGCCGTAGCCACAGTTGGCGTGGCCTTTGGCGTGGGTGAGGTCAATCAATACATCAGCGTCGTGGAGGACGCCGCCCATATCGAGTTCTTTGACCTTGTTAAAGTCCACTTTGACTGGTTTGGTGTAACCGTCTTTGACACCAGCTACGGGGATGAGGGGGCATCCGCAGGTTTCTTGGGTGTAACCGCGGTCGACGGCGTTGTAGATGGAGGTGGGATTGTCGGTGACAAAGGGCCAGCCACCAGTTTCTTTGACAGCTTTAACGATGCGTCGAACAAAAAACACGGGCACAGTTTGATAGCCATCGGAGAATCCAAGGTGCATCTTAATGGCAACCTTGTCATTTTTCTCGATGGTAGAGAAATCGAGATGTTCAAGGAGTTTGCCGAGTTTTGCTCCAAGGGAGGCGAATTCGGCGTCCCGCCCTTGTTGGATCGATCCAAAATACACTTCTGATGTCAATCATTTCACCTGTTTATTTGCCAGTGGGTGAAGGCATGATGTAGATTTTCTAATCTTGTGAGAACATAGTCTCATGTTGTGATAAAAACCTTTCCCTTTCGACAACGCAGGAAACGGAATAGAAAAAGAAGTGGG
The DNA here is from genome assembly GCA_016839365.1 of Candidatus Hermodarchaeota archaeon. Lineage (GTDB taxonomy): Archaea > Asgardarchaeota > Hermodarchaeia > Hermodarchaeales > Hermodarchaeaceae > Hermodarchaeum. The sequence goes on along the minus strand of JAEOUH010000059.1, from coordinate 5,494 downwards.
GGGCAAACCACTTGACGTGGTTGATCCCCAGATTGGATAATGACTTTCACATATTAACGTCGCTGAAAGAGCAGTGATTCTTCCATGGGCCATTTACGAAGTGCCTTGGGATTACGGCATTCAGCGAGCCCTTTCGGTTCTTTGATTCGCTCGTCCTCAGAGACGGGAACTTTACATCTATTGAGTTCATATCGGACCATTATAATCACCCCTTACGGTTCATGTTTGGTTTGCTTGGAATATCAGTGATTTGGTTTCAGGATAGACTGGGCACTAGAATCGCTAAGGAGTTAACACTGTTAAGTATGACACCAGTTTAAATGACTTTCCCATTTCTCAAAACAGGACAACAGCACAGGGAGCGAACGTATGGGATGCAAAAACCCACTCAAAGCCTATGGTAAGGCGAGACAACGATTCGTGGTGGTATGGGTTGTGTCATGATGAATGGAAGGGATAACCAATAAAAGCGAGTGGGCCTTTGCATCCGTACCCAGCTTACACAATAATTTTCTGCAAGCAGGTGTGTAAACGGGTTTTAATTGGTAATCTTCATTAGTCTCTTCTTGAGAGTTTAGTATAGAATCGAGAAGAAGAAATGGGAAAAAATGGGTCTTCCGGAGAATGCTGGCCAAGAGGTTAGATGGAGACTGGCTACCAGCATTTACTGGGCTTGGAGACCTACTGGGTAGACAACGGATTTGAGTGAAAGAGTTGTTCCGGAAGACCCGAGTACGTGACATCATCCTAAGAGCTCACACCCTAGCCAGCTCAATTGTGATCATCCTGTATTTTTTTACCTTCGAGTAAAGAGGAGGGTGTAGAGGAAGGTATCCTTATTGGAACCATTCATTTGCAGATTTTGTTTTTTATTTTCCATTTTTTACCACCACTTTTCAGTTCATATTTTCGACTTCTACCATTTCGAACCCCGGCGGGAGGTCATGATTTTGTATGCCCGCTGGAAGTTCGGCGTTGGGTGTGGATTGTGACACCCAAGGGCGGCTCGTTCACCGACCCCGATTCGAGTAAAGCGGATTTTATTCTTTGACATTTATTGCCACCACGTGTCCCGATAATCTTACGGGTTGAGAATACTATCTATTACTATGATATAAATATATCGGTTTTAGAGAATATTATTATCAAACAGCGAGAGCACTAACCCAACTTAATCCCCTAAACTTGTCAGCTCCTCCTCATAAGGGTCCTTAATTGTTGCCACATACCATGAGCATATAAGATGAGAATTTCGATGAGACCAACACTTCCTAGTTGAGTTGGTCAAGGTGCGCCCACGAAGAATGCACAGGCTCGTAACACTTCTAGTGATCGCTTTCATATCCGTCACCCCCACCTTGTGGAAGTATTGTAATGAGAGTGGTCAGGTGCTGGCGTTGCCTGATTATTGGCCAACCGATGGGTGGCGTTCGACAAGTCCTGAAGCTCAAGGGATGAGTACGGTGCAGTTGCAGGCAATGGAAAGGTACTTTCAGCAATTATCGTGGGGACACCTGATCCGGTCGGTTCTGATTATCCATAACGGTTACATTGTGTGGGAATCCTACTATGATCCATCCTATGGCCCCGATGATTACGTGAATATTTATTCATGCACAAAGAGCGTGACCTCCTCGTTGATTGGCATAGCCATCGCCGAGGGATACATTTCAGGAGTAAATGATACACTGTTGAGTTTCTTCCCTGGCCGAACCATTGCTAACCTGACAGTTGAGAAGGAGGCCATCACCTTGGAACAGGTGCTAACCATGACTTCCGGTCTGGCGTGGGATGAATGGCCTTATGGCCCGACTAGTAGCTATACCTACCTGGTGAATAGCCCAGATTGGGTGCAGTACGTGTTGGATCAGCCCATGCGCTATGAACCGGGAACAGTATGGGATTACAATTCTGGAACCTCCCACCTCCTATCCATGATCATCAACCAAACAGTGGGCACAACCACGCTCTCATATGCCGATAACCACCTCTTTACTCCCTTGGGAATTTCAGATTATCAGTGGGAAACAGATCCGCAGGAAGTCGTGGCTGGAGGTTCGAATTTACATTTGACGCCACGCGATATGGCGAAGTTTGGGTTCCTATACCTGAATAATGGCGCCTGGGATGGCAACCAATTGATACCCGCCGAATGGGTTGAAAACTCAACTCGAAATCTGGCAACACCATATAATGACACAGACACCATTGGCTATGGCTATCAGTGGTGGCTCGATTTACCGATTAACTCCTATCTGGCAATTGGTTACAATGGGCAGCAGATTAATGTCGTTCCTGAACACAATCTTGTAGTTGTATTCACAGCCTGGTATGAGCAGGCAAGCTTTGCATCCATTATGACAGACTACATTATTCCTGCCATTGGATACCAGCCGCCACCGATTCCGCCTTTCCCCTTCTCCCTTGACCAAATAGTTATCATTGCTACGATCCTAATGGTGTTAGTGGCTGCAATTCCCCTGGGCCTCGAAATATTCTACCAAGTTCAAACATGGCGCAGCCGTCAGGATTCTGAACAAACGACAACAGAACAGGAAAAACCCCATTCATAAGAAGGAAGTTTCATGGCGCTATTTGAAACAGGTCCTAAGCTTTTCGAAGAGGTCGGGATTGTTTAGGACCATCGCAAAGATGCTGACATAGCTTAAGATTTTGTCTTTATACGCCCAGTCAATTCCTGTGATTAAATCAACAAGTTCATCATCAGCTTCTTCTACGAGGCTGACGATGTATTTGGTACCAATTTTATCAAATTCATTCATGAACTTCACAATACAGGCTTTGTCGGCTTTCTTATCACCTAGGAGCTTGCTAAGGAGTTGAGCAACATTATCACAGAGTTCTTTACCAGCTTCACAGCTCCAATATTCTTCTTCACTTTGTCCACCGATGAACACCTCGGCGGTTCGAGAAAATAGCGTTTCTGTTGCGGTTTTTCCAATGACTACCCTTTGACCCGCCGGAACGACCACGTTGGCGTCTTCCAAAACCTTCAGGTAACGATAAATGGTTTTATCTGATTTAGATTCCAGCTCCGGATTAGTTTCTGCCTCCTTAGCATAAGCTTTTGTGAGTTCTTGAACCGTCATAGGTCCTTTTCGTAACACCTTAATGATGGGGACATGATTAGGATCTCGTAGGACATCGTTTGTTTTTTTATCATAAACAATTTTAATACGTTCGGGTTTGAAAGTAATTACATCTTGATGGGCCATTTAATTATCACCTGAGTTTGTTCTCAAAGAGAGATAGAGTTGTTTTTATCCATAATCTTTTTTTCTCAAACGATGAGAATATTGCTTTTTAGGAATTTGTACAATGCTGCTTATTAAACTTATTCTTCTAGCAACTTGACATCGTCACCAGTTAATCCGTACAAATTGTTGACCATTTCATTGATTTCGTGGTCTAGCCCCTTTTGTAGGTATTTCGGGTTTTGTGTGGCTAGTTTGGCAAGGTCAGCGAGCTTTTCTTCCTGGTGCAGAGTTGGGGTGACAAGTGGGATTTGTTCAAGATAGCTGGCATTGTAACGGATGTACCCACTACGGAGATGAGTGGCGACGAAGAGCAGAGAGAAGAAGGCGTTGATAAGGCGAGAGTTGAGTAAGCCTAGCATAAAATAAAGGTCGAAGGGAGCACGGGCGTTAGCGATGTAGTAAACACGACCGAGAGCGTGGCCAGTTTCGTCGAGTGCGACGCGGAGGTGTTTGGCCATGCCGGCAATGACGAGTTTGGGTTCTTTGAAGTCTTGCCATTGATCCTCAGAGGATAGATCTGGCGTGAAGGTGAGATATTTCTTACGCCGAAGCCGGTACCGATGAACATCGCCAGCGTTGAGAAAAGGGAGCGTTTTGTCTCGTGACGCTTTGCTAAGCTTGTCGTATGCATTGACTGAAAGCAAGTGTTTGGTGAATCCGGTTTTAGCTATACCGCAGCGGATGGTTGTGGCTTGCCCCAAGGGAATGGTGCTATGGAGTAATTTTCGGAGGATTGAGAACTTTGCTTCAGTTAGGGAGGGAGTTAGAATCGTATTGGGTAATGTATCATAGTAATGTTGGGGAACTGAGTGGAGGGGAATGTTTGTTTGGGAGAGATCCTTCGGGTAGGTGGGAGCTTGGGGAATTTGAACTCGATTCCGGTGCACTTCATCTGGTATTCGGGGTTTCCGAATAACGATCAGATGGGGGTAGGTTGCGGCGTCTTCGAAGGCATTAAGGTGGGATAAATCTACCATTTGCTCAATCACGTAATTTTTTACTAGAGTCTTTCGAAGAACACTTCCATAATCTGCGGCAAGGACTTTGTTACTGATGACATAGCCTAACCGACCACCGGGTCGCAAGAGGTTTAGTCCGAGTTCGATGAAGGGAATGAGGATATCAAATTGCTGGTGAACCGTGCGGTAACGATGGCGAATGTAGGTTTTCAGATCCGGCTCCATGGCTTTTATGCCGATGAAAGGGGGATTACCAATAATAGCATCGAAGCCTCCGTCCCGCATAACCCAGGGATATACACGATGCCAGTCCACTGGAAGCTTCTTGGGAAGGGCTTTTCCAAAAACATCTTGGGCATTTCGATCAGGTTGGATGAGGCTATTTCCTAACAGAACACGCTGGGAGAAATCCGCGGGTACCCCCAGAAGCTTCTTGCTCAATTGCTCGAGGTGCCGTTGACACTGCTCGAGCGCCTTGGGGTCTACATCAATGCCATGGATACTGTCAACGATGCTACGAATGAGCAACCGTTGTTTTTCCATTGGATAGGATTCGACTCTTTTTGCCAGGAACCGCAGAACACCAATAAGAAACGCACCATCGCCACATGCCGGATCAAGAACTGTGAATTCTCCAAGTAATCGTTCAGGATTTTCAGCCAGTGCCGGGCTGAGTGTATGGCGGGTGAGATAATCGACTATCCAGTCAGGAGTGAAGAATTGGCCCAGCCGTTTACGCTGGGTTCGAATCTTCTTCCGCCCCTTCGTTGTCATTGACCCAGTTTACCTCCCACCTTGTTTGGTCGTGGTTCAAGGCATCTGCTATTACATCCTCAAGGCTTCTACTACTTAGTTGTTCTTTTCGTTGTGTGACGTTTTCCAGATTTGGCTTTTTTGATGATTTCCTCTGCTTTTTCTAATGAGCTAGAAAGGATCTGGGCCATCATCTCTGGATCAGCACGAGCAACAAGTTCAGGGGTTTCATACCCTTCATCACGGAGTGTTTTGGCTTGCTTACGAGTTACTCCCGTGGTTTTTATGAGATGGGCGATTTCAGTTTCGATTTGTTGTTCGATACTGCGAAGCGAAGTGTCAACCTCTAAATCGCGAAGCGCCCGACTTACTTGACGGCTGTCCACACTTACATCGATGTCCTCAACGAGGCGTTCATTCCATATTACCTCTCGGGCGTTTGTCAATGGAAATATGCTGATTAGTACCAGAGAAGCCGCAATGGGGTATACAAGCAACGGAGTC
>JAEOUH010000058.1 GCA_016839365.1 Candidatus Hermodarchaeota archaeon | reverse complement strand
TTTTCCGCTAGACGAAGTGTGATCAGGTGATTTGATCTGTATAGCGTGTATACGGGTCTTCTCCAGGTTTGAGACGCTCTGACTTTTCATCAGTCTCAATAATCACATGCTTCTTTTTAGTGAAAGCCCCGATGACAGCCGCCTTTCTGTTGAACCCTTTTATCGTCTGGATGATTTCGTTTGCTGCTTCGCTCTCTGTGACAATCAGAAAGTTGCCAAAGGATGAGCAATAGAGTGGGTTCCAGCGTAGATAATTGAATAAATGGAGACTGGAATCATCCCAGGGAATCTCACTAGCCTGAATTGTGATTCCTAGCCTAGTCGCCTGCTTTAACTCAAACAAGGCCGTGGCTAGCCCCCCTTCCGCAATATCATGTAGCAGCGCGATTCTTTCCCGGGGAAGGTGTTTTATGAGAGGGACCACTGAGAACGGGTCTAGGTCACCTGCAATTTCTTCTCGCCGCGGACGTGAGAGGATTGCATCGACAGTTGATGGCTCCACATTGGCTAAGAACCAGAGTGTTTCACGCGCAATTGGTCCCACCGCAATTACCACGTGACCTGGAGATACTTTCGGTATTTGAGGGGCTTCATCGGGAAGGATACCGATACAAGTGCTCGTGAACACTGGAATGGTAAGCCCGTCATAACCACCTGTATGACCCCCGATGATTTTGAGATTTAACTGGTTCGCCTCTTGACCTAATTGGATCATGGTTGTTGAAAGCCATTCTTCTTCTGTGTCTGGTGGATAATATATTCCTAAGGACAGGTATTGGGGGTTTGCCCACGCCATGGCTACATCAGTAGCAGAATAATGGACCGCAAAAAACCCATAGAACTGAAGAGGTATCCCGAGGACCGGATCTGAGGCAACGACCACGTTCCCATCGATTCGAGCTGAACCATAGTCTAAGAGAACAGGACGTGGATCATCGACACGGGGTAAATGTGGAAAAACTAGACGTTCAAGATCAGATAACATAAGTTTGCCTTTTGGCAGGGTCACGGTTTAGCCTCCTCTCCTCAAACTGCATCTTGGCAGGTTATAATGGATACGGTTCATTGGTTGCTGGCATCCACAGTGCGCATAATATCTTACCGTGTGTGGAATCGTGGTTCTAACGCAATCAATGCCGTAGCCAAGAAAATGAGGACGGCTCCAAACGCCTGCCAAATTGCCACTGGTTGGCTAAGAAAGATAATCCCAAATAAAACTGCACTTATTGGATCTAACAAGAGGATGATTGAAGCCGCGGAGGCATCGACTTTTTCGACTCCCACGTTCGTCAATAAATACGGAATGGTGGTGGCAATCAATGCAAATGCCATAAGAAGAAGCCACACAGGAAGTGGTTGAAAGAGTTGGATGCCAACAACACGAGGATCGCTGACAAAGAGGCTGATAATGAGAATAATCGGACCCATCCAAACCAGGGCAAAAAAGAATCCCCAGAAGGTGGTCACTGAAGGCCGGTACCCTTCATACCCACCCCATTTACGCCCCAAGACCACATAGACAGCAGCGAAGATGGCATTCGAGAATGATAGAATAATCCCAGCGATGGGAACGGCGGCAACATAGGGGAAGATGGGCACAGACACTATCACAGCACCAGCAATTGATAGGGGAACTGCAATGAGTCTTAGGAAGGTTAATTTTTCATCAAGAAAGATACGACCCATGAGCAGAGTAATAGCCGGGTACAGATAGGTGATGGATACGGCGACAACAACAGGTGTCCCAATGGCTATGGCAGTGATGTAGACGATTATGCTGAGGGCAATGCCAAGCAATCCATATACGGCAAAGAAGGAAAGATGTTTTCGCTGAAGGGTTATCCCTCGGAAAGAGTAAGCAAGACCGAGCCCGATGAAAAGAAAGAGCACGGTGAAACCTATACGAAATAGCGCTTGTTGTAATGAGGAAACCCCTAGGAGCGACAAATAGTAAGAAAACACCGCGATGGTCCCAAAGCAGACTGCGGCGATGACCAGACTCAGATAATTGACCTTTCGAGATGTGCTCAACCGAATCCGCTCAAGAGGTTTCTCTGAGGTCCGAGTGTCATAATTAATGCATTTATGACTTGTGGATGCTGACAGCCGCAGCTCCACCATGCAGGGCCTTCAGGTTTTCTTTTTCAAATCGCCTGAGTTTGCTATCCGTTTTGATTGTCTGCTCAAGCAGAGAGATTTCAACTCGATCGTCTATGGCTGCGAGGGCACCCAGAGATGCCACCCCCATGTATCGTATGTGCCCGAGTAGGCTCGCGATTTCCCGGATGTTTGCTTGATAAATCGTTGTACCGTTATTGGGGGATAAATCGGCTAGGCCCATCTGCACTACGGGGTCGTCCACGATTTCAGTTTCAAGGAGGAGCAAGTCACTACTCAAGTCCGGACTAATCGAACAACACTTGCTGAATGCCGGTGTGGAGAGAACAATTAGAGCGTTTGGTTTTTGGAATCCCAACTCATATATCGGATTAGTGGAGACGGTGAGGTCAGCGGTACACGCACCCCCGCGTGCTGCGGCACCGTGGGATTCAGTTTGTAAAACATGCAGACCTTTTCGAGTAAAGGTTAGACCAAGAGTTCTGCTTGCTGTGACGACACCATACCCCCCATAGCCTGCAAATCGTACTGTGTAATACATGATTACTTATCGACCTCCGTCAAACCCCATAGCCCCTGCAAATGGTCAATTAGGGTTGGCCGTTGTTCACGCTTGAAGATTCCTAATTCCATGAGCGTATCCTTCAAGGTGAGTTGATATCGGGGATAGCCTAACGCTTCTCCTTTCTTTTTGCCCTTCAGGGCCTTGAGCATCCAGGCCCCTGGATGGCGGCGATATTGTTCCCGTTCATCAGGAGACAAGGTGCCTTGATACTCGGTTAAGAACCGGGCAGCATAAGTGGGGCATTGGGCAATGATTTCAATGAACGCAAAGCCTGGATGCAGCATCGCATCTTTAATGGTTCGGATGAGTTCATCAACATAGAAGGTTGTCCACCTTGCGATGAAGCTTGCTCCGGCTCCCTCCACCAATCGGGTGAGATCAAATGGTGCTTCTGGATGCTGGGGATAGGTGGAGGTCTGAACGTGGAGAGGAGTGGTGGGAGCTGATTGGCCTCCCGTCATGCCATAGTTAAGGTTGTTTACCAGGATGACCGTCATTGGGATGTTTCGTCTAGCGGCGTGAATGAGGTGGTTTCCACCAATCGCCGCCCCGTCCCCATCGCCTGTAAAGACAACGACATTCAATTTGGGGTTCATGACTTTAGCGCCGGTGGCAAAGGCGATTGGGCGACCATGTGTTGTGTGTAGGGTGTCGCCCCGGAAATGTGGGCTCGGAATCCAAGCTGAACAGCCAATGCCCGAAATTGCCAGAATGTCTTGCTGTTTGAGTTCTTTAGCTGTAATCAGTTCATCGACTGCTCTAACAAAGGCGTTGAGGATAGTTCCATTTCCGCATCCAGCACAAAACGCGCTAGGAAGATTCCGCAGATAGGTTTCACGATAGTACCGCTGGGATTTGCCTATAGATGGATTGGGTTGGGTCATACAGATTCATCCTCCATGATTCGATCGAGGATTTCACTCGATTGATGGACCTCCCCTGCCACTTTTGGTATGCTGACAACTGTGGCATGTTTAGCAATTCGAGCAATTTCGTTGACCATCATTCCCATGTTCATTTCCACAACGAAGATCCGCTGAACATTAGCAAAAACCTCGAGGAGCCGTTGTTCAGGCAAGGGCCATAGTGTTTTCAACCGAACAAAACCGACATCGGATCCGTTCTTCCTTGCAGTAAGGACTGCCTGATAAGCGGGTCGAGCTGAGGCTCCAAAGCTAAGTACAGCAGTGGATGCAGAGTCGAGATGCAAGACATCCACATCTAGTCCCTCCGCATTCAGGGCAACTCCAGCCTGGCGACTCTTCTCAAACAGCCAGTTAATGGTTGCTCGATGAAAATGTGGGGTGTAATCGCGAACTCCAGTTGGTCGATGGGCTGAACCTGTCACTAGGAGGTTCATTCCATCGCCAAACCGTGGCATTTCGTAGCGTAAGAAGATCTCATCTGGAGAGGAATGTTTCTTTGTAAGGCGTTGCCGGTCAATAACGGGGAACTCGCCGGATTTGGGAATCTGGAGAGCTTCCCGCATATAGCTGATTTCGCCATCCGTCATGACAAGAGTTGGTGTCCGGAAGCGCTCAGCGTAGTTGAATGCATGAATTGTAAACTCAAACATTTCTTGCACTGACCATGGACAGAAAGCAATCGGCGCTACGTCTCCGTGTGTCCCATACCTTGCCTGCATAATGTCTTGTTGGCCAGGCATGGTAGCTTGGCCAGTACTAGGACCTGATCGTTGGGCATCGACAACAACCAACGGTGTTTCCGTGAGGTAGGCATAACCGAGGTTTTCTTGCATGAGGCTGAAACCGGGTCCTGAGGTGGCAGTCATCGCTTTCCCTCCCGCCCAGGAGGCTCCAATGATGGCGGCTATGGAGGCGATTTCGTCTTCCATTTGGAGGTAGTAACCTTTCTTTTGGGGGAGTCGTTTGGCCATCCACTCAACGATACTTGTCGCAGGAGTAATGGGGTAGCCTGCAAAGAAGCGGCACCCCGCGTAAATTGCACCTTCGGCGCAGGCAGTGCCACCATCCACAAAATGCAATCCAGCCTTCATTGTTCTTCCACCTCAATCACTATTGCTGCATCAGGACACCGTTTCTCACAAAGCCGACAAGCTACGCCTTGCTTGCCTTGGACTAGCATGCATTTGGTTGCACCCCCCTCTTTGAGACAAGGGCTTTGTCCTCCCCACGCTGTGATTCTTCCCTCTTCAAGGATTTTGGTAGGACAAAAGAGGATGCAAATGCCACACCCTTTACACAGATTTTCTTCAACAGTGACTTTGATTTGCCGCGGAATTATTTATTCCTCCTCGGAGAGTAGCTAAGGGTTCGCATCGAGAGTTTGCATGAGCACCTAAAGTTTTATGGAAAGACGATACAGGTTCACGCCATGATTGAGTCAGCGGAACCTCGAATTCCACGATGGCTAACAGCCGTAGTCTTCTTCGTCTTCACTTTGATACTCACCACGCTGACATACTTAATTCCTATTGTGGGAGAGCTTTACTACTATATCCTCATTCTCGTTGTCTTGCTCCTGTGGATATACGTGGACCAACAGAAGCCTGAGGAGTTGGGTTTTCGCTTTTCCCGAACCTGGTGGCTCCAATTGCTCCTAGGTATTGTATTCGCTGGTCTCGTGGTTTTCCTTGTAATGTGGCTTCAAGTCCTCTTAGGCTGGATCAGCCTCACTCCCGATTATTTGGGCCAGCCACTGGGTCTTCTTTTAGGAGCCCTGACGGTGTATGGGTTAAACACCGCCATAGTAGCAATCGGAGAGGAAATGGGTAGCCGAGGTTACATTCAGCAGAACCTAGCAACCCGGATCACAGCGCCGTTTGCGATCCTCATTACAGCATTCATGTTCGCAATGTTCCACACTCCAAGTATCTTCCTCTTCTTCGCGCTTCCGCCAGTCCCAGCCATCATCATGTTTTGCAACCTTTTCATCGCGGGTATCTGGTTAGGCTTATCTTTCGCTCGCACTCGAAACCTTTGGTTGCCAATAGGTCTACATTTCGGATGGAATTTCGTCCTGTATTATATCATTGGAATCCGGGGCCAAGGTTTGTACCAGTATCAAAATCTCGGTCCAGAAATACTCACGGGGGGCATTGTGGGACCTGAAGCCGGATTAATTGGGACAGTGGCCTTCTTGTTTCTGTTTGCTATCACGTGGATTGGAACCTCAGATGCGAAAGGACAGCTGCTCCGAATGTTCGAAGCGAAGCCGCTAGTGATGTTTGCTTTGGGTTTCGTGACCATCCTCATCCCAGTAGTGCTAGGCTTATTACTCGCCGGAATGTGGATTTTCCTTCTCATTTGGATTGTTTATGCGATTTTCTTTCTGCAGATTTGGGAGAATAAGATTCTTTGCAGTCATTGTCCCCATTATGGCAACGAAGGTCGAACTCTCCGGTGTCATGCCAATTATGGGCTCTTCAAGCTATGGAAGTATAATCCAGCGCCCATGAGCCGATCCGAGCAGGTCCAGACGGTTATTGGGGTTGCGATTATGATTGGATTCCCCTTTCCTTTTCTGGTGTGGGCTCAACAATGGTTGTTCTTGGTGTTTGCATTGTTTGGCGCTATCGTCCTGGGAGCTATTCTCTTTGGGTGGTTGTGTCTCCGGTGCGTGAACTTCTCATGTCCATTTAACCGAGTGCCTAAGGTGGAAGTCGATGCCTTCTTGAAAGAGCACCCCGTGATGCGTAAAATCTGGGAAGAAAAAGGCTACAGAGTTGGTTGATCTATTTATCATGTTTCAGGTTTTCTGGAAATTAATTGCGCCAGGGTTGCTATCCGTTCACCGACTAGTTGGCTGTTCCTGATGGCGATTTCATCTTTGGGGGTTCCTCGCCAGGTAAAACCATCGGCTTGTAATCCGGTCATTCCAGCCCAGGCTTCCGTCACAGGATTTCCAACGCCACCAGCCACAATCATTCCTTGACTGAGCGCGTAATTGATGATCGTGCTTGCAGTGGTTTCTTGACCACCGTGTCGGAGACCTGCTGCCACGAGGATTCCAACGATTTTGTCGCGGAGTCTATGATCAAGCATTTTTCGGGTTCGCGAGCGGTCGATAAGATTTTTGAGAAGACCAGGCACAGTAGAAAAGTAGGAGGGGCTGGCAAAGATGATGCCTTGTGCAGCCTCCATTTTATCAAGCACCTTGGGAACATCATCTTTAGCGTCTTCAGGGCAGGGTTTTTGTCGAACGCAGTTGTCACATCCTGTGCACGGCAGGATGCTATAGTCCGCTAGACGCAAGAGCTCCGTTTCGACTTCACCAATGGTTTTTGCTGCTTCCAATGCTTGGGCGAGTAAGTATTCTGAGCTTGATTTTTCTTTCTTCGGAGACCCACAGATCCCTAAAACTTTGATTTCCATATTACACACTTCCTAGCTCAGTGGTAGTTTCTATACGAGACTCCCCCAATAGGCTTCCGGTGTTAGAGCTAAGCTTTATTTATCACAAAAATGTGAGCTTCATCTAACGCTGAGGCTGACGACGAAGGCTTTGCTCAATGCGATAAAGATCCGAGGGGGTGTTGACGTTCGTGAATGTGAATAGTTTGGAATCGAACCTCGCCAAGGCTTTGGTTGAAAGATAGATGACCCGTCCAATGTTATCGATTAGGCATTGCATTCGGGGTTCATGGTTTTCGAGACATTGTGCCGCAACTTCTTGAGCAATCTCGGTTGCGAAGACGGAGTGCAGTGGTTCCACCCACCCATTAGGCCAGCGTGGAACAGCGGCATGATGGTTTTCTACCATACTCCACATGATTTCAAAGAACATCTCGTGGATGAGGGGTGAATCACAAGGCAGGAGTTGCGTGTATGGATTCTGGGCATGCTCAAATGCCGTGAGTGCACCAACTAATGGACCACGTACGTCGCTTGCGATATCTGTGATGATTTTTTCTTTGGGAAAATGTGCTGAAAATTGGTCACGTTCAGTCATTGAATGGACGACAACAAAAATTTCATCCGAATATGCTTCACAGGCATCTACTACATGAAGAAACAACGGTTTATCGGCCACCGAGGCAAGAGCTTTGGAGGGCTTGAAACGATCGCTTTGACCACCAGCAAGAATTGCTATACTAACAGGTTTCACAGTCATTTCCAGTCAACACGACGTCCCAATCGTTGGGCGGCATCAACTAACCTCTTTGTTTTAAATGTACTGATGAGTATACCTAAAATTAACAGGCAAAAGAAAACACATGGAGAGTGGTCTCCCCTCCATGCTTATTTTACATCCTCCTTTATGGCTATAAATCAAAAGAATGAGGGTTTTTAACCGTTCAAATCCATTATAACCTCAATTTTTGGAATATTTCGAGAATAAAATGAATAAGAGAAGTTGAAATGGCAAAGAGAGAATGGAAATACCTTATTTTTCAAATCTGCCTGCGCATATCTAGAAAATATAACAATAAAATAGAACTTGGAAGCATAAAAGTCGCCTGCGGACCAATTCCAACTTCGTTCGACGCGCGACTATAACATTGGATTAGCTGAGGGTTTATTTATGGCCATTGGATCTAAAGAACCTTTAGAAACGCTGGAGAAACGCATTCTATCCCGTTTGGACATCTCTGATCAGAGTGATATGAAAAACCTGTTACAGAATGTAATCCTTTGCATTAAGTGCATTCAAGATAAATCACTGACCGACGCTGAAAAGAAATTCCCTCCTAATTTGCATTTTTCGCATATTGACCAGACAGAATGGCAAAACGTGGCAGAAGCCTTGTATTATCGCTTGCGGCTAATTGATTTGTACTGCCTAGATAAGCCCGATTTGATGGCAGATTTATTAACCAGCAATGTTCCCACACGGGGCCAAGTGACATTATCTACACGAAAGGCACAGATTCTTTGGCAATTGAACCAAGATCCAACTCTCCCAAAATATTTACTGGCAAGGAGGGTGGGAACAACACCTAGAACCATAACAAAGGATTTGTCAGAACTAGAACAAGATTATGCCTTTCGGATTTTAACCCGGGTGGACCCACATCGATTTCACCTCATTATGAAGATGATTTTTTTTGAAACAAAATCAATTGAACATACAAAGAAACTTGAGGATTACGTAGACCGACACCGGGGTTTTCTCCGGACATATCGTATCGATCAAAATATGCGGCGAGGAGCCCTGATTTACCGGTATCCCAACCAACATGATGCAGATAAAATGTTTGAAGCGCGGGTGCGTTGGCTTCAAGATGAGTTCTTCATGGAATGCCATCTTGTTCAGGCTCTCGGATTGTATCAATCCATAACGTTCGAGATGTATGATCCTTCTACACATGGGTTTTCGATCGAGCCTGAAATTGTCTCACAGGTTCCTTTTGATTACGGCCACAGTTCTTTAGACACACTTCCCCAACCACGAGGATTTGACTTTACAGAGCCGTTCTGGTTTGACCACGCAGATTTTCTCTTAGTTGACACGTTATATTCATCTGGACCAATCGGTCATTCTGATTATAAGCAGACACTCTTGAAGCAGTATGGCATTAACTACTCAAAAAAATCGATTTGGAAGAAAGAACAGCGCCTTCGAAAAGAAAAAGCGGGATTCCCAACAATTGGACTACAAATCCCCGCTTTTGATGAAGACTTGGTTCTGGTCGTGTTTTGCACCTCAAAGGCTACTTCATCCATTCGTGCAATTTCTGCATTTCTTCCCTCTGTCATGATTGTCAATACAGATTCGGGATGCGTGTTAATAATCCAGCGTCCTGTCCACTCAGCAACTCTTACCCCTCAATTAATTCGAAAAATCCACCATCAAAGAGGAGTTTCGGATTTGAAATTACTTCGTTATCAAGTAAGATTGCCAAGGAAGTATTTTCCCGGGATAGTTAAGCGTTGGAATACAGCAGAACAGAAATGGCAAATTCAGGATGGAGACATATAGGACGGAGGAGAACTGAGCATGGCCAGAAAAAGTAGACCCACCAACTCAAAGAATTGGGAAAACCCTATTGACACGAAATTGATCGAAAAAATCATTACCCGTTCTGAACCAGTTGAAGATCAAGAGAATTTACGCTGTTTCCTCACCAATGTGCTTCTCTTCCTCAAACGCGTTGATGGCATAGACCTTACAGAGGAAGAAAAGCTGTATCCATCACATTCACAGTTTTCACACCTAACCTTCCGTAAAGGTCGAAGTACTGCAGATGGTTTGAAATATCGACTAAATATTATTGATCGATACCAAATTACGAACACTCAACGAATAATCAACATCATAGCCTCCACAGCTGTATCAACTCCAAAGGGACAGCTAACTCCACGACAGATTCATCTTATTGAAGAATTACATAAAAATCCTGAATTGACCCAATATGAACTTGCTCAACGACTTTCAACAACATCACGAATTGTTAGGAATGAGTTAACACAACTACGACAGGCATTTTCTTTTGCTGTCATATATAATCTAGATTTCGGAAAATTCCGACTAGCATTATTTGAAATCGATTTTCGAACACGCTCTCTTGACGCCTCAGAAGAGATGGAAAGGCATTTTCGACGAACGCCACCATTGTTTCTTCGCCGGATAAACTTCGACCATAATTATCGTGATGGCTTTTTCCATTTTTCAGTTCCAGACCAGCCTTCCGGCCTTCAAATGCTTGAACAACGAATGAAGTGGCTAAAATCAAACTTTCTTGAGAAATCAACCTATTTTCGAATGCGTAGTTTTCGTATTGACATTTCCTTCGAAAACTATAACGTATTGACCGGAAATTGGATATTGAATGATGACACATACTCCATAGACCTGCTACGATTCATTTCAAACCATGATCGTGAACATTTACCACCACGAAAACAGTTTTTTTCTGAACCGATTCATTTTGATAGAATTGATTACATCCTTGCGTCAACACCCTATGTTTTCGGAGAAAAGCAGCACACCGAAATTCGCCAAAAGGTGTTGGAACAACACGGATATTCCATTTCCAGGAAAACAATTTGGAACCGTCAAAAGAAACTCATAGAGGCAGGTGTGTTTTATCCCTCAGTATGGTATGATACTCCAGAGTTAGAAGAGCTGGTCAAATTCTGCATCGAATGTTCGCCTAAGGCTTTGGAACCTATTTATCGGCTAATCTCAATTCTGCCATATACCTATTCAGTAGAGACCGATGTAGGGGTGACATTTTCGTTCCATCGACCCAGTCGTTGTTCTTCGATAACGGGACTTTTAGTTCAAACCTTCGAACAGATTGACGGGGTCTCGAACGTCACAATTTTCCGGTATGAGCCCAGCTTCAGCCCTCAGTTGTTTACGCAAACAGCAGATAGATGGGACGAGAGCCGACAACGTTGGCTACTCCGAAAAGGCGACATCTAGTTCATGCTATACACTCGCATGGGCTTGGATTATTGAATAGAAGTGTTCTACCAGTTGTTCTGTGATGTTAATTTCAGTAACCTGTTGCAAACCTTGCCAACCACTACTGCTGTTGACCTCGGTGACGACAAGTCCCTTTTCTGTTTCTAAGAGGTCAACGCCTGTGTATTCAAGGCCTATCGTTTCAGCGCACTTTGTTGCAAGTTCTTATAATTCAGATGTCAAGCGACAGGGTCGAGGCTGAGCTCCTTGTCGGAGAGTAGTTTTCCAATTATCACCTACACGAGTCATCGCTGCAATCGCTTTGTCTCCGATTACGAAAACCCGGATATCCTGATTTCCATGTTCGAGGAATTCTTGAATATAGATGGCATAACGATTCGCCTCGAGTGCCCTAAACACTCGTCTGGCGATTTCGGGATCGGAAACACGGGTCATGCCCACACCCCCTGATCCGAAAAGGGGTTTGACTACGACGTCTTTGTATCTTCGAAATGCACGAAGAGCATCACGTGTATATTGGGTTACTGTTGTATGGGGTACAGGGACACCTGCTAATTCGAGGAGGCGTAGGGTGTAGTATTTGTCTACGGCTTTTTCGATTGCATGTGGACGGTTCATAAAGGGTATACCTAGTCGTTCAAGACAATGAAGGGTATCCATCCGCAAAATAACTTGTTCGAGTGAGCCACCAGGAACAGCCCGTGTGAATACCCCTTCAAGATTTGTTAAATCCTCTTTTTTGTATTGCACTCGTGGACGTTTTCCTCCAACACGAACAACGGTTTCGGTGAGATCAAATACGACACATTCAGCGTCTCGTTGTTGAATCTGATTTACGACCCGACTTGTTTCCCAACCTTCAGGTTCAACAGAAGCGACTCCTACTCGGCGGATCTCTTTACCCATCTCGTTTCACCGTCGAAAAATATCTCGTTGTGCATCCCGAACTAGCATCCTAGCTGAGCCCTCACCTTTCTCCCATCGATATCCACGAATCACAACGACGGCGTTTCCTTCATCGGCTTCGCCCATTAATAACTCAGCGGCTGAAGCGAGTTCATCAGCAACAGCAATTTTGGTTGTTCGTAATTCATACCCGAAGAGATCGGTCAATCCAATGTAACTCTTAACGGGAATAAAGCCTGCAACCCCAATTGCGATATTAATTGCCCCTTCACGGAATGGTCGCCCATGCGTATCGGAAATGATGATCACGACATCTATACCGAATTCGGCCTTGATGGTTTCTCGTATCTGTTCCGCTGAATGATCAGGGTCTTCGGGTAGTAAGGTCACACACTCATCCTCCGGGACATTCGAAGCATCGACTCCTGCATTTGCGCAGATATATCCATGTGGTGTCTCAACGATGAGATGGCCCTGCTCTGCTCGAACTATTTGCTTTGAGGCTTGAAGAATCACTTCCACTAACTCAGGTTCTTTGCCGAGTTGCTGTGCTAAAGCCTTCGCCTTAGGAGAAGGAGTAATGTCCGAGAGCGCAACAGTTCGACCTTCGGCTCGAGAAATAATAGTTTGTGCGATAACCAAGACGTCTCCGTTTTGTAGGGGGAACCCGCTCTTTTTACTAGCTTTACATATGTGGATGCCTACATCATCACCTTTCCGGATTATCCCTAGCCCTGGTAGTGCATGAACAGAAAAGGATTTGGAAGGAGTGACTTTGGATGGTGGCATATTCGGGTCTGTCGGGACTCCGTACTGCCAGCTTAAGAGTTTGCCGACTTAGAAGTTAACGAAGGAAGGAAAGTTATAAAGACGAGAACCACTGCAGCAATCCTAGCATCTGACCCATACTCAGTAGAGTGCTTTGAGCGTGAGAGCCATGCCTAAGAAATTCATCAAATACCATATTCAAAAAGATCAGTTAGTTCGGGTTCCACAAGAATATCTGAAGGAATTTGGAACCGGTGATGTATACCTAGTAGATACGGGCCCTACTATCTATTCGTGGGTGGGTAAGAAATCTACTCCAGATGAACAGTTCATTGGAGCTGTTACATCCGTATGGACTGACCAAGATCGGAAGGGAGCTTCAAAACTAGTCACAGTAAACGAAGGCGAGGAGCCCAAAGAGTTCTTGAATCTCTTCGATGGCAAGATTACAGTGACTAACCAAGACACTGAAGGAATCTTGAAACGAATAGCCCTCAAACAGCACGAGTTCAAACTCTTTCGAGTTCACATCGAAGAAGAGCTAAACATGTATTATGAGGTCGAACGCTCCAAAGACTCCCTCGCTTCAGATGATGTCTTTTTACTTGACACGTATAATACCATCTACATATGGCGAGGACAAAAATCGACGGCCTTCGAACGCTGGGAAGCAATGCGAATCGCCGAAGGATATGATGCCCAACGGTCAGGCCACCAAGAAGTGATCATCATCGAAGAAGGCGAAGAACCCAAGGAATTCTTCAAACTCCTCAAATAACCTGAATGGCAAGAAAAGAGTTGGATCCCAAGAAGGGAGGAAGAAACCTCTTTCTATTAATTTAATCGTAGACCCCAAAGCCCTTCTTGGTTCGTTCCCGCTGGTCTTTTTTGCTAGGTCCCGAAACCACCGGTCTAACCCAGTTGAGCTCTGGCCCAGTGCAGGCGAGAAACACTGGGTCAGAGCCATTTGACTGGTTAAGTGGCTTCATCGAGGACTAAGCAAACGAATTTTCCCAATCGACCCGTGTGTTCGATGGCCTTGATAAGGCGGGCCTCGTGCGACGCTTTTTTCACGAGCAGATGATTCTCGCGAACAACGGCGAGCTCCGTAAGAAGGTCAAAGAGCCGACGCATTTCTATTCTATCGACTTGCTGAGAAAGGCGTTCCAGGAGGCGGAACACGTCGTTCATTTCAACCTTCTTGAGTTGGTCAAGGTTGTCCGTGACATCTTGCGACCGCAAATAGGATCGGGCCAAGCGTACAATTGGGTCGCTTGTGTCTTCTGTCCCTGTGGTCACGGCAATTCCCCTCAGAGTCGCCATGCTAAGCACCCCCAATGCTGGCGACGCTAGAGACTTCATGACCAGTCGGTTCAACGCGGACGCGTACTCCACCAGGAGTCGCCTCGACGATGATCCGACCCTTCAGGCCGGTGGTATCCTTAACTAATTCTAATAGCAAGGTACCAATCGCTCCGATTTCTCGGATGTCTTCACACCCCGTCTTCGGGGTAATATCGATGTCGATTGGATAGGCATCAGTAATGCCAATCATTCGCTGGGTTTCTTCCATCAGTTCTGTAGCCACTTTTTTCTCCACCTTTCTGAACACAACTTGGGAAAAAAATCTGAAGCAAAACAATGCACACCTAATATCGCGGAAGACCACTGAGCAAGCCAAACTCAGATGTTAGTCCAGTTCACATGGGATAGGTTACATCGCGACCAGGAGACATTGTTTCTTTTTCACTTCCGACATGTTTTCCCTTGCGAGTGTGTTTGCTGGAATCTATCTCAACAATGGTCACTAGCCTTTAAGTACCCGTTTAGAGAGCCCCCAAAGGAGCGGACAAAAACGCCATTTCTGCCAAAAGAAGCATCCAAAGCGTAGGATAAGCGTTAAACTTGCTTCTATTGATGTATTCAAGTAATTGAGTTTTAAGTCAACTCGTATACAATAGGGTTTTCGTCAAAAGGAAACATTATATATCCGTTTCTTTCTTTCTGACGATGGTGTGGCGCGCGTGCAATCAATGGTTGAAGTAGCTGATTTGCTCTCGACATTACAGCGCAGCATCCATGAAGTTCTACGTCCAAGTGAAGAACTGTTCGAGATCGACCTTCTCCTTGAGAACTTAAGAGTCTATGCAAAGCGCGTTAAAGGCATCCCACTCTCTGATGAAGATTATCGACTTCAACCATACAAGGACTTTTCAGGGTTGGTCGTGACACCACGCGATCGAATCTATAACTCATTACTTAGGCGCTTGAAAGTAATCCTTCGCTTCAACATCACCTCTTATGAGAAGGTTACCCGAGATTTGTTGCGCGGGCTGGTGTCTGATGAAGTTGACCGCTTAACCGGAAGAGAAATCCGGTTAATGACCTTGCTATATCAACGTCCAACGACGCCACAAAGAGAGATTGCCAAAGAAATGAAAGTTAGCCTTCCGACAATACGAAAAGACATCAAATCATTGGAAGAAAAAATCGATTTACGATTCGCGAATTTAATCGACTGGGGCCGCTTTAAGCTACGCCATTATGGGCTTATCTTTAATACAAAGGGTGTTGATGTGTCCCGACATCTTGCCAATGTGCTCAACAAAGAGATGGCAACCTACCTATCGACAGTAAACTTTGATACATCCTTACAGCGAGGATTTGCTGCCTTTCGTATTCCTGATCAGGGGAAACCAGTTCAACTATTCTTAGAACAGGTAGAATTTCTTAGTGAACACTTCTTTGAATGGCATCAGCTTCATCAAATCACAAAGTACCATCAATCTATATGCTTTGACTATTTTGACTACGATACGAGCACCTGGATGATTGAGGGTGATATTTCTACGCTTGGACTTCTTAATTTTGTTCGAGAAAACTGGGCTATTCTCCCCAAACCCCGCGGATTATCCAATACGATAGCCCGACCCTTTGATAAACTAGATTTCTATCTTACATCTTTTCTTGTTGGAGATGCTAATGCTTCAATGAAGAAAATAATGGAGCGGTTGAAGACCGTTGATATTGAGGCGCCACGTACCACTATTTCAACTCGGAAGAACCGGCTATACAAGGAAAGAACAATGGAACCTTTCTTCACCTTTTCAACGCCCCAACTTCCCTTTTTCATGACATTTGCGATTCGATGTGAACCCCATATCGCAGAGCAACTAACTGTAGCAGTTGCCCAAATGCCTCAGGGGTTTGCATCAATTACCAAGATTGGATGCATTCTCCACGTTTATGCTCCTTCACGGAGCCTCGGAACTATTCTCAATGCTATTTCGATGACCCTTGAAGAAGATGGTGTTGATGAGGTGTGGCAGATGCAAGAGTTTAAGAACATGGGAGCTTATGGTCCTGCTCAACTTGCCTCAAAGTGGAATGGCTCGTATTGGACTTGGTCTGAAGACGAATTCGCTATTCCCTCCTTGGGACTGGAGTATTAGAATCGATCTTCGAAAGGATTTTTCCTGCTCAGATTCATTGTAAAAATCCAAGCGCACTTCGGTGGTGGTAGACATCAATAAAACGATTGTTGCTCGTGAAGGGGATTTCATCGAAACCACTGAAGGGCTGTTTTTTGATGTGAAGGGACTCATACATCCACCAGACCGTACCATCGCATTCCTGCGCTATTATCCCACGCCCCAAGGGAAGCGTAGACGCGGAAACCAGCGGTATGATAAGGTCTACCATCTTGTTGAGCGGTTTGATTATCTTCGACAACATTACCCCAAATATCTATACAAGGATGCAGTTTTCGGACAAGAATTACAGGGGGTTCAACATTCTGCTATTAAGCACACCTATCAACCAAAAGAGAGCCTACGGAAGTTAATTGAGCAGGACGAACGGGATGCGTTGCAACAGGACGTGGTGACCTTTGCGAACATTCTCGAGCAAACTGCCCGTGTTTCACCAAACTCGTTGGGGATTTCAGGAAGTATCCAAGTCAATCTTCACGGTGAGACCTCGGATATCGATTTAATCGTTTATGGGCGTCGTGCAGCACAAGCAGTTCAACTGGCTTTGCGTCGGGCACATTTGTTGCCTGAAGAAGGAATCTCAGGGTATCGTCTGGAAACCTACCTCCCAGTTTATAACCTGCGCTGGTCAGGCTCGGGTATTTCTATTGAAAAGATGTTGTTGGTGGATGGATTGAAGGCCATGCACGGGGTGTTTGGTGGGCATCATTATTTTGTTCGAGCGGTCTTGGAGTGGGATGAAGTCCATGAGCAGTATGGCGATAGCAAGTTTCGTCAACTAGGTCGAGCACGTGCATATTGTAGAATCATGGATGATCGTGATGGACTCTTCACGCCTTGCCGATATGAGATCGAAGCGATGAAGTTACTAGAAGGGCGCTTTGATGTTGAAATACGGGAAATCGTGAGTTTTCGTGGACGGTTCTCTGAGCAGGTCCGCCAAGATGAAGAAGCAATTGTGCAAGGCACTGTGGAACTGGTTGAACATGGGAAGGAGAAATGGGGACGATTCGTGTTGGGAAGTGATCCGACGGATATCTTATTACCGAAGAATGTTCTTTGAATAGGTTGTGGAGGCTTAGGGGTGGCACGTCTTCCAAAAGACAAAGATTATGTCGAAACCAATGAGGGGCTTTTCTTCACGATTGTAGGATACTTGCATCCCCCTGATGCCTATACTGCCTATCTGAAGTATCGTCCAGATTCGAAGGGAAAATGGGAACGCGAAGGTGTGAAGTATCAGCGCATGATGCAAGTGTATAGCGCCGCCGAGGTGGAATCTAGTAGTAAATGGCTCTTAGATCATCACCCTGAATACATTCAGCTTGACCCTGTACGGGGGATTAAGCTTCCTTTAGTTCCATGGGAGAACATCATGGCCTATTATTTGCCTGAAGTGCGATTAGCTGAAATTCTGCGCGATCCACAGGATCCGTTGGAATCTAAATCGAAAGCTCTTGTTACATTATTGTCAGAAAGAAGTGGTGTTGATGAGAACCGGTTTGGTATTTCTGGTTCGATTTTACTTGAACTTCACAATCCAATGTTCTCAGATATTGATTTGCTTGTCTACGGGCAAGAAAACGCACACCGCGTTCGGAACGTGATGGACGATTTATTTGGTGAAGAACTATTCAAACCATTTTCAGGTGAAGAGATTCAAGCGTGGCAATTGCGGCAAGTTCGTATCTTGGGGATTCCTGCACGATATGCAGAACAGATTTCGTGGTCGCATTGGCAACGGGGACGGTTTGGACAAACAGCTTTTTCAATTAGTCCTGTTCGTATGGATGGGGAAATTATGGATCAGTATGGGGCTGAGACTTATTCGCCAGTGGAAAGCGTTCAATTTACAGCGACCATTATGGAAGATGAGGACAACCTTTTCGTGCCAGCCCATTACTTGGTCGGAGATATTACCATAGAGGAGGGGGATACAGAATTACCTGCCTTAACGGAGGTTCTCTCATTTGAAGGTATTTTTTCTGCTGTATTCAATCGAGGAGATCAGGTGCGCATCAGGGGAATAGTTGAAGCGATTCGTGATACGGCAGGAAATGTTATTCGCAATCATGTGGTTGTGGGAACGCTTTCAACTCAGGGTTGGATTGTCAGAATTCCTTCATCCTGATGAGGCGGGGAATCGGCTTTGGACTTTAGCAAGAGATTTATTAGAGGTTATCAGTTATCGGTGACAATCAGAAGTGGAGTGTAATTAGTCTATGCCTAGCATAGAAGTTGTTTTGTTAACAGGTAGGACGCGTCGTCAGGGTGTGGGACTCGAAGCAGGAAAACTCAGTAAGATTTACCATGAGGCTACTACTCAAATTCGACTCGATCCAAGTGATTTGGAGAAACTGAAGATTGAACCCGGTGATATCGTCGAGGTTACTACGAAACATGGCAGTGTGGTGCTTCGTGCAGAACTAGCGGAACGGGCAAGCGAAGGCATGGGATTCATCCCTTATGGTCCATGGGCTAATTGTGTCATCAGTGGAGATACCGACAGTACCGGAATGCCCACCATGAAAGGGCTGAAAGCCATAGTCACTCCTACCCCCGATAAACAGGTTTTGAACCTTCAAGAATTGTTTGATGACATGCGCAAAAGCGTGAGTTAATTCGCCTCCATTCGGCAACGTGGGGAATTCCATGATTACAATCATCATTCTAAGTATCGCCTTCTTCATTGGATTTTTAGCAGTTCTAGTTGCCTTGGGTTTTTATCGACTAGTCATGCGTGCAGATGAAGGTAATGAGAAAATGCGTGAGGTGAGCAGCCTCATTGAACAAGGTGCGCGTTCCTTTATGCGTGTTCAGTACCAGATTCTGGCCATCTTTGCTATTGCCATGGCTATTGCCATTGCATTTGCAGAATTCTTCTTTAGTGCATCAGGAATAGCTACCATTGCAGTCGCACTTGCCATTTCCTTCGTTATCGGCTCGTTTGCCAGCATGTTAGCCGGTTATATCGGCATGATGGTCGCAACTCGCGCAAATCGCCGGACAGCCGCCGCAGCAGCACTAGGAGGATTGAACCCAGCGTTCCGTGTGGCGTTCAGAGCTGGATCAGTGATGGGATTAATCATTAGTGGACTAGCCCTCATCGGAATCTCAGGATTGTATTTACTTTGGAATTTTATCTTCCCCATGCTAGGAATGAATGGTGGAATTGCCTTATGGGAACTCATCATTGGATTCTCCTTCGGTGCGAGTAGTGTTGCTTTATTCGCCCGAGCCGGCGGAGGGATTTTCACAAAAACAGCCGACATTGCTGCGGATATCGTGGGTAAGGTGGAGTATGATATTCCAGAAGACGACCCCCGAAATCCCGCAACTATCGCAGATGCCGTTGGAGATAATGTAGGAGATGTCGCGGGAACTGGTGCAGACATTTTTGACAGTAATATCGCTGCGATTTTGGCTGCTGCAATATTAGGAGCGACCATTGATTTGGTTCTGCTAAACAATGGTATTTCTACAACGATTCCATATGGTGTAATTCCCCTGATTATCACATCCTTGGGAGGTGTCGCTGCCATTATTGGCGTTCTATTTGTACGGACAAGTGACACATGCGAGCCTGATTGCTCGCTGAATCATGGAACCTACTATTCGACGATTTTGTTCGGTGCTCTTGTCGTGATTGTCTTATTAGCGCTTCAAGTGCCCATTGTTATCGCTGTTGCTGGGATACTTGGGCTGCTGGCTGGGGTGCTCATTGGTTTTGTGTCAGATATCTTTACTAGCAATTATGGAATGGGTAGATTCCAACCTGTGCAAAGTATGGTGAGATCAGCAGAAACAAGTACTGGGACCCTAGCATTATCTGGCATTTCATATGGGCTGCTAAGTGTTGTCCCCTCAGTGATTGGAATTGTTGTGGCCTTGGTCGCTGCTTTTGGCCTTGGAACGCTGATTCCCATTCCTAGCCCAATTGGGTTCTGGCAAGCGGGTGTGTTTGCTGTGGCTATCGCTGCAGTGGGTTTGCTAGCGACAAATGGACTGGTCATGAGTGCAGATGCCTACGGTCCTATTGTCGATAATGCACGGGGAATTATCGAACAGTCGGGGGCATCAAAGGAAGCCATTGAAGAATGTGATAAACTGGATGCCATCGGAAACACGACAAAAGCTATCACGAAAGGGTTTGCCATTGGTGCTACGGCATTCACAGTCTTTGCCCTCTTCTCCGCGTATATTGAACTTGCTACCCAGCTAACGGGCACTGTTATTTTCATCGATCTTCTCAATCCCGTTGTCCTTGCTGGGGCGCTCATAGGAGGAATTCTTCCCGCAGCATTTTCCGCAATTCTGATTCTTGGTGTGCAAAAAAACGCAGACAAACTAATACTCGAGATCCGTCGACAATTTCGCGAGGATCCTGGTATTTTAGAAGGCACTTCGAAGCCAGACTATAATCGGGGAATCAAGATTTCCACGCAGGGGGCACTCCGAGAACTCTTACCTGCAACAATTATTGCTATCATTGCAACGATCATCACTGGAGTCGTGTTAGGGCTTGAGGCTCTGGCAGCTTATCTTGCTGGTGCGGTGATAGTTGGTTTAATCCTAGCCCTGTTCATGGATAATGCAGGTGGTGCATGGGATAACACCAAAAAATTCATCGAATCACCAGCTTATGATCATGATAAACCCAATTATCATGAAATCCATTCAGCGTCCGTTGTAGGTGACACTATCGGTGATCCTTTCAAAGATACAGCTGGACCTTCAATCAACACTCTATTAACAGTAACAAGCCTAACAGCAACCATCTTTCTACCATTGATTTGGGCCGGACATCTGTGGATCATTTTGCTCTTTCTTCCGTAGCCTGAATCAAGAAATATGTAATCGAGCCATATGAACGCGTTGAGTTTTCTTTCCGAACTGATTAGTTCGGAATCGCCTCTTTTCTTCTGGGCAAATGCATATTTACTAACTGATCGGATTCCATCAATTCAAATGCTTAAATTCAATCAGAAGATTTCACTAACCCTAGTTAGGATTGATTTGAATGACCGAATCTACTCCGCCTCATAAAACCTTGGTACCTCCAGTTCTGTTGGCGATCCTCTTCTTTGTGATTGCCATGGTATTTCGTGTAATCGATATCTTCGTATTACAGCTCCATCTAACAGATTGGAGTATAATTACATCTAAGGTGATTCCTCTCGTCATACTTCTGGTGTATGTTGCCGTTGTCTACCGCACCTTTTCCGTTCTTGGGATTCACACGAAATATCTAGTCATCAATATTGTTCTGGGTGTTCTCACCTACATCCTTTATTTCGTTCTTCCTTTAGCACTTGAGCTTTTCATTGAACTTGTCTTTGGATTAGTCCCCTCGTTTACACTAAGCGTAATTCCTGCAGTGTTCGTTGTGTACTTCCTTGTGTTTTACATTATCAACTCGTTCATGGAAGAAGGGCTCTTCCGTGGGCTCATGTTGCGCTGTTTCATGACCAAGACCAATGTCACTGTTGCTAATATCATTCAAGCCCTCTTCTTTGGCTTCTGGCATATTGTTTGGCCAATCAACGCCCTCCTAATGGGCATGGATCCAATTAGTGCCGCATGGTATGCAGCATATTATATCGCTTCATCGTTTATCTTCGGCATTGTGACTGGTTATCTGTTTCAGAAAACCAGTAGCCTTTGGGCACCCATCATTCTACACACGCTTTGGAATTTCACACTCTTCATAACAACTGTCAGTTACCTGTTCCCTCCCAGCGGCTTGATGACCATCATTCTCTACGGGACAACCCTTTTCACCGAAATTATCGGCGCCATCATCGTTATCCTACTCATCAAATTCATCAGCCAACGTCAAAAACTTCCCGAACTCACACCGTGGAGTGCACCCCTTCCCTAGCAACCTTTGTACCAATTTAGCCAACTAAAAGAGTAGTTTGGGCGAACCGCTTAAATGACAGAACCGCCCTGTACACTACACCCTTATCCGAGATGCTACTTGAGGTTCACGCTATGACTACCAAAGATACCGACGCGATCCTATCGACTCCGCGATCACGCATCACTAAACATGTCATCTGTCCTTTTTGTGGCTGTTTATGCGACGACATAGAAGTGGCGGTGACGATGACCGGTCCGCTCCCACGTGTTCCCGAAGGCACGATTGTGGAGGCGTTGAATGCTTGCCGCATTGGACATACCAAATTTCTGAAAGTTCGAGATGAGTACCGGATTTACAAACCAGAGCTACGTTCAGGTTCGAACAAATCTGAGGTCAAACAAGTTACATTAGAAGAAGCCATCAAGGTAGCAGCCAAGATATTAACCAAGGCTAAGCGTCCTGTGATTTATGGATTGGCTAGCACATCCAATGAGGCAAACGTCAAGGCCTTGGAACTTGCTGAGGTATCAGGTGCAGTTGTGGACAATACCTCCTCAGTCTGTCATGGCCCAGGTATTGAAGCCGTTCAACGTGTGGGTATAGGAACTGCTACGCTAGGTAAAATCAAGAACTATTCGGACTTGATTATTTACTGGGGCTGTAATCCGGTTGCAGCACATCCTCGTCATACTCGACGATATTCACAATTCATCGAAGGATTATTCCAACAAGTGGAAGACCGCAAAGTGTACCACATTGATGTGCGTCCCACGCGATTTACGGATCAGGTGACCAATTCAATAATTGTGGAACCGAACAAAGACTATGAGCTCCTTCAAGCCGTCCGTGCCCTGCTAAATGGTAGTGATTTGCAGGCTTCTGAAGTAGCAGGTGTTCCGGTGCGCCAGATCCGTGAGTTTGTGAACGATTTGAAGAGTGCCAAGTTTGTGACAATATTCTTTGGACTGGGATTAACGCAAACTCATGGCAAGGACCATAACGTCTCTGCCGCCATTGATTTGACTGCGGATTTGAACCATCACACAAAAGCTGTAATAATGCCTTTACGTGGTCACTTCAATGTCACGGGGTCAAACCATGTATCCACTTGGACCTATGGCTACCCGTTTTCGGTGAGCCTTGAACAGGGATCGCCTTACTATATGCCCGGTGAAACGAGCGCGGTGGATGTGTTGGTCCGAGGGGAAGCAGATGCCTTTTTCGCCATTGCCGCCGATCCCGCAGCGTCATTCCCCATGGCTGCGGTTAAGGAACTGATGAAGATTCCTGTAATCATCCTAGATCCCAAACGGTGCGCAACGACTGAAATCGCGGATGTTATCATTCCTTCAGCCTATGTGGGAATCGAAGCCGATGGCGTACAAACCGCTTATCGGATGGATGGAATTCCCCTACAACTTGACAAGATTGTTGATGCGCCTCCCGGCATCAAAGGCGATGACCAGATTCTGGACATGATGGTCCGTGAGGTCTGTAGATTGAAGGGAATTAAGCGCTATCCCCAATAACTTAGTCCTTCACGCGTTTCCCTAACTTTTCACTTACCGAATGAATTGACATGCCAAGGAAGTTAGAGATGACAAGGTCAGCATGAGTTAAGTCTTCAGCCGGGTTTGTCGTTGTGAGGGCAACACACGTCATTCCTGCTGATTTCGCTGCAGCAATTCCAATTGGCGAATCTTCGAAGACTAGACAATCCCCTGGGGGAACTTTGAGGGCTTGGGCCGCTAGTAGATAGGCTTCCGGATCCGGTTTGGTCCGAGTGACCTGGGTTACATCGATAACCGGGTGCTTTCCTAATAGCCCCAAACTATCTAACGCTGCATTCAAACTCACTGGATGGCCAGTACTAACAAACGCAACGGGAAGATGAACACTTAGAACGGATTTATAAAAAGCGATGAACCCTGGAATCGGTTGTAGATCACCGCGTTTTACATATTCTCGATAGAGGAGACGCCGTTGATCGATAATTGGAGTTGGATCGTCAGAAATTCCGTTTTCTTCGAAAAGTGTTGTCATAATTATGGCAGAACCTGCACCGAGGAATCGAGTTTTCCATTCATTTTCCGATATCTCAAGCCCATAGGGTTCTAGGATTTCGTTAAAGGTCTGCAAGTGGAGGAGTTCGCTTTCCACAACGACCCCATCGACATCAAAGAGGACTGCTTCAATCGATACTGAAGAGGGTGCCATAGTTTGTTATCCTCGGTTATGCATTAAATAGAAAGTGTTCGAGGTCACACAGAGTCCCTGATCCATCTATGCGATATTGAGAGGCTTGTAATCCTTTTTTCGCAGAGTTCCCAACTTCCTTCGAGAGAATTCCCAACCGACCTTGTTCTTGGTCTAAATCAACTAGGAAGGTGGCTATTCCCAGGTCTGATGCAGCCATATCACTAATTGGATCATTCCCTGCCATGATACAATTTTCTGGTTCCTGGTTAATCATGTCCAAAATGGTTTGATAATATTCAAGACGCGGTTTACAGTATGACATGTTTTCAGCATGGGTCATTAAGCTTATATCCAGATCAGCGAGGTTTGCCCAACCAATGCGAATTTGTGTTGCAAGTTCAGGAAAGATGGGATTAGTGGCAATAGCAACCTGCAATCCCTCCTTCAAGGCTCGTTCAATGAGCGGTCGACCATAAGGGACGATAGTAACAGTTGATTCCAGCTGATGAAAGGATCCTTCATAGAACTTTTGAAACCGATTAATACATTCATCGTAGCTCAGTGCCGATGTGTCGGCGATGAAATGGTGCGTGAACGCTTCAACGTTGGTCATACGCCCATCATTATGAATCATTTGAAGTGTTGATTGGAGGAGTTTTTGAAAGAAGGTAGATTCGTCGAATAGGTCCTGTAGATATGGGTAGGCAAGTTTGGCGTAGGAAACGAGGAATTGATCTTCATTGAAGAGTACAAGGGTATTGTCAAAGTCGATGAGGAGTGCTTTAAACACCAAGAATGTTACACCCATGCAGGCCTCTTTGAATTCGCAAAGCCCATTAATCGGGGATGCCTGTAACCTCGATTTTAAGTTTAGTAGCAATATTTTGGATGAAGAAAGAGACAGCAAATGGTATGGCATTGTATTCTTCCTGAAATCCTTCAAAGCTCAGAGAAGGAATACCTTCATGGCCAATGACGCCAATACCACCTTGGTCAGTAATGAAGTACTTGACTTCCGCGAGCTGGCCATTCGCTTCAAGGAGGCTAGCATAGAGCTCAGCTTTATTCACATTTTTAAGGTCCTCTGGTTCAACAATTATGATGAAAAATCGGACCCATTTATCACTGCGATCAACAATAAGCAGAAATCGACGATCTTCGATAGTATAAGGGAGAATAATCCGATCTTCAGAAGGTATCACCTTATAGGTCAGATTCATTTGCTTGAGGTACCCTTCGATTTTTTCCATTGTTGTTGTCATAATCTTAACCTCAATAGGAGAGAATCCATCATGGTTAGGATTTAAAAAAACGTTTCTCAGGTCGATATATTGTGGATTCTCTTCTACGAATAGATGGAGAGTTCGTCTTTAGTGGGAAGCGTAAGTGAGAGATTCAGTTTCTTCGCGATGACAGTAAGAAAATACACGATTCCAAAAGGGATAGCCCGAAACTCCTCGCGAAAATTGTCCACGGTGAGTACCTCGATTCCTTCGTGACCAACCACACCAACATCTCCTTTGTCGGTGATGAAGTATTTGACTTCCGCGAGCTGGCCATTCGCTAGTAACAATTCAGTGTAGAGTTCTTCACGCCTCTTCTTATTCTTCACTCTGTCTGCCAGCATGACGAGAACCCAGAAGCGCACGAATTGTCCTGAAACGTCAATTACCACATCGAACTTCAACGACGGATCGGGCACAGAATATGGAACCACGACTCGATGAATCTCACCCTTTACTGATTTAACTTCATAGGACAGATTCATCGACTTTAGGTAAGTCATCACTCTGTCAAGGATTTCAGGCATAGCCGTT
Organism: Candidatus Hermodarchaeota archaeon; assembly: GCA_016839365.1. Lineage (GTDB taxonomy): Archaea > Asgardarchaeota > Hermodarchaeia > Hermodarchaeales > Hermodarchaeaceae > Hermodarchaeum. The sequence continues at coordinate 26,270 of JAEOUH010000058.1, read as the reverse complement.
TCTCCAAGGAATCCAGGTGCTTCAACAAAACCCAATCAATCAAAAAAAGCTATCTGCCACTCGAAAAAGATCCAAAAAAATTGGAGAGAGGTGCAAAAAGCACCTCAAGTCGGAAAGTTAAGCTTCTTCTACCATCTCATACTCTTCTCCAGCTTCACCACGTCGTACAAAGAACATGGCGACGAAGGCTAGGCCAAGGAAGATTATTGAGAACGGCCATAAAATAACCCATTTCGTTGCAAGTGTTGCTCCCAAAAGGATGACCATTAAGTCAACCAATAATGCGAATAAGATTGGACCGAGTGCTGCAGCTAGCTGACTAAAGATGTAATAGATTCCAGTATAAGCGCCTTGTTTTTTCCGACTCACTTCCCATAACATGGTAATTGAGTTGACATTTACGAAAGCCCAGAAGAATCCACCCACCCCAAGTATCGCCATCAGAGGTAATTGCTGAGGAACAAAGGCGGCGATGAATAGGACGATGATTAACCCAATTAAGCCAATCATGATAGTTCGTTTTCGGCCAAGCTTCAGCGCAATTAATCCCGCCGGTACAGCGAAGATAACGAAGGAGAGGGCAAAAAGTGTCATTGTAAAAGAGGCGATATTCGGCGCCCAATTGAGGAAGAACACACCATAGGATGTGAACCAAGTTTCCAAGGTGTAGAACGCCACAAACCATGCAAAGATAGCAACTAAAAGGCTGAGAATAGATCGATCACTGATTACCTCACGAGCCGCCTGCCCTAGTGGATATTCAACCTTTTCAACTACTTGTGGAATTTCATGCTCCTTGACGAAGACCACCATGATGACCAGAAAGAGGACCATGATTAATGATGTGACACCAAATGCGAGAAGTGGTGAAAATCCATAAAGGAAGGCACCCAGAACAAAGGCGATTACTGAACCGATTCCACCCATGAGGTTGATTATGCCATTCGCCGGACTCCGCTTTTCCGGAGGGGCAAAGTCAGGCATCATCGCCACTACTGGTGCACGATAAATCGCCATCGAAATATCAAAGCCTAAAATCAAGATGACCAGAGATACCAAACCAAGCATACCTGGCACGATTGCCACAATTGGTAATCCCACCAAGAATGCCGCTGCCACAGGAATTCCAATAATTACATAGGGCATTCGGCGTCCTAAGCGAGTCCACGTCTTATCGGATCTAGCCCCCATCAGCGGGTTCATAATGATAGCAATGAGGTTATCCAACCCCATAATGAACCCAGCAAGTGCTGTGACAAAGAGAAATCCTGGAATCGCACTAGGAATTGACGCTTGCAGATAGATTGGCACATAGGAGTTGAATAGTGACCAAGAGATACCAGTGGTAAAGAAGCCTAAGCCAATGAGAAAAATTGTCAGCCAACTAAACTTTTTCTTTTCTTCACTCATAACCAAAAACCCCAGACTCGAGGTTGGAAACGAAAAGGAGTGTGCCCTATTCTCCACTTAAGTGTGATAGCTGAAACAAAAATAAGTTGAGAACTAATGATTAGTTCTATAAATTACAGTGTATTTCAAGTATTATTGATAAGGCTTCAGATTTGACGAAACGCGAATACGAGCTGGTCTCCGAGAGAGATCCTATGTAAAACCGAGTGTAACAATGGCTTCAGCGTCATCGGTGGGGGTTAAAAGTTAAAAAATTACGTCTGGATTGGAATAGATCGGCCACAATGCATGCATCGTGCCTTTTTCTCTTTGGTGAGAAGCCAGTAGTAGAGTTTCTTTTTGAGGAAGTTGGTTTGCCCACAAGCAGGGCATGTGATGGATTTGCTGGTCGAGCGCTTGATTGATTTTAGCGCGCTAGACTCCACGGCTGTCGTTTTCATCACATCCTATGTTTATCCTCATTTTAATCGCTTCAAAGACGGTATTTAAACCCTTGGATTTCGGTATAGAGGCTTAATTTCTTCTAAATCTCCCGAAAATTGGAAGAGACACTCTTATCTGATTTTTTGGGCTTATAAGCCGATTTATAAGAGAATTCAAGGTTTAAGGGCTTTAAACGCTTCATTTATAATGTAAGTAATATGCGGCACGGGTGGATGAGTCCTTCTCACGCATGACAACCGACGAGCTCTTATACACCCTTGATGGAGTATCGACTGCTAGTCACATTTAGTGGAAGCGGAGCCCATAATGTCCCTCGGAGAAGACCAACTAATTCAAAAAGCTCGAGATGCTCAGCAACATGCTTATGCACCCTATTCCAGGTTTCTTGTAGGAGCAGCACTCCTCGCAAAGGATGGGCGCATTTTTTTGGGATGCAACGTGGAAAATTCGACGCTCGGAGCTACACTCTGTGCTGAGCGGACTGCCGTAGCCAATGCGGTATGCCATGGCGTACGTCACTTCAGTAAAATCGTGATTGTTTCTAACAGTGATGACCCAGTCATGCCCTGTGGAATCTGTCGAAGCGTTCTGTTCGAATTCGCTCCCGATTTGGAAATTATTGCTGTCAGTTCATCAGGGCAGATTGAAAAAATGAAACTTGGTGACCTTTACCCGAAAGGATTTCGCCTAAATTCCGAAAAATAACCTGATCCCTCGATGCAAGCTTATGCGTTGCGGGTCATGACCTGTCGGATGTATTTGAAGACAAGGACCAGGAGCTCATAGTCCATGACTGGTCCGAAGGCTATACGCTGACTATCGTTGGGTTCCGAATAAAGGAAGACATTGGCGTTCTTTTTGATGATGATACTGGCCTGGTTAGCTTCGGCGTAAACGTCCATGCCCTGGAAAAATTGCTTTACATACTCGATATCGAGGGGGCGACTGATTTGAACATTGGCATAGCCTGATTCAGTGCAATGGATCTTCATTTTCCCAAGAAATAGAGCATCATCAGTAACGGCGGGTTCAGCCTCTTGTAGAAGTGAAAGGAGAGTCTGCTTGACCAAGTCCTTCCTCGTCATTATCCGTCCCGCCAGGCTATATTGTATGTTCCAGTTTTCTTGTATGCGTGGGTTTGCGACCAATTAAGTCTTCTCGTAATTCATCGGTCGACTTTTTAATCTAGCAGGTTTCCGCTGAAGTTCTCCGTGTACTATGTGTATTTAAGTCTTCAAGATTGGTGATTGAATTATGATTGTAGATCGATTTGATGAACGTCCGGAAGAACAGGTAACCAATTATGGGTCAACTGGAACAACAATTCGCTGGTTAATTAATCGGGATAATGGAGCACGGACATTTGCAATGCGCAGATTTGTGGTGCAACCTGGTGGAGAAATTCCTCTTCACGGTCATGAGGAAGACCATGAGATTTACATCCTCTCAGGTGAGGGTATAGCCTTTACTTCCAATAAGGAAGTGCCCATCAAAGCAGACATGTTTCTATATGTACCACCCAACGAAGAACACGGATACCGTAATACCGGTGAGACTCCCCTGGTCTTCATTTGTGTAATTCCGCTTCTCGACTAAGACCTCAGCGAAGCGAGTTATTGAACCTTCTTTCGATATTGGTTCCCCGTTGGGGTGTTCGCGAGCCCACCTAGGGCCGTTTCGCGGAGACTTTCAGGGAGTGAGTCACCAACTTCGTTCATTGCTTCAATAACCTCATCAACGGGTATCCGGCTTTGAATGCCAGAGAGAGCTAGTTCAGCGGCGAGGACAGCTTGCATTAATCCACCGGCATTTCGCAGAACACAAGGAACTTCAACTAATCCGGCCACAGGATCACAGACTAATCCTAACATATTACTTAGGCATAAAGCAACAGCATGCCCAACCATAGTTGGGCTACCCCCAGCAAGCTCGGTGAGAGCTCCCGCTGCCATTGCCGCAGCTACGCCAGTTTCAGCTTGACAGCCGCCTTCTGCCCCCGATATGGAAGCATTGACTGAACAGATGATTCCAATGCCTGCTGCTGTAAAAAGTGCAGTTATGATCTTCTCCTCGTCAACTGCTAAACGTTCTTTCGCTAACATCAGAGCCGCTGGGACAATTCCAGAACTACCTGCAGTTGGACAGGCAACGATACGGCCCATTGCAGCGTTCACTTCAGCTACACCTAATGCCCACGCCACGGCTTTAGAGATGTGAGGGCTCAGATACTTAGGCTGCCGCGCGAAGAAGAGTTTTCCATCCCCACCAGAGAGTCCACTGATGGACCGAATATCTTCGGTGACGCCTTTTTTCAGGGATTGTTTCATAACTTCCCAGGATATGACCATCTGTCCACGGATGGTATCGGGAGATTCGTTTTCCTTTTCCGCTTCAACTGCCAAGACGATTTCGCCAATTCGTTTATTGTTACGGGCGGCTAGTTTCAATAGCTGTTGTATCGAATTATAATCCATCCCAGTTCACCTCAAGTAATTAATAGATTGGAGGGATGAGTCGAACGATTTGGGCTTTGTCCTCTAACTCTGATAATGCCTCGGGCGGTAAGGATTGATCCATTTCCACAACCATAGCAGCCAATCCTCCCCGTCGTTGTCGACTGACACACATGTTGGAAATATTAACCTTGTGTTGGGCGATGATAGCGGTTGCCTTTGCCACGATGCCAGGGCGGTCGTTATGGATGGAAATGAGTGTGTGGTATTCGCCAGAAATCTGCACGGAGAGTCCGTTGATTTCGATGACTCCGATATTTCCTCCACCAACGGATACGCCTGTGATTTCAAAGTGTACTTGAGTTGGACCCTCGATGAGCAGTCGAACCGTATTCGGAGGAAAGTCGTCTCCGAGGTCAACCTTTTGGAATTCAAAGATTATTCCTACGTCCTTGGCAATCTCAAGGGCAGACTTGATTCTTTCATCGGCAGCATCAAGGCCTAACAGCCCCGCAATGAGTGCTTTGTCGGTGCCATGTCCTTTTCCTGTTAGGGCATAGGAGCCATGTAATTGGATAATTGCCTTTTTCACGGATTCACCTAGGATGGCACGACTTATCAATCCAATTCGTACTGCGGCAGCAGTATGTGAACTTGAGGGCCCGATCATAATGGGACCGATGACTTCGAATACACTATCAGCTTTGCCCATACGCTCCACCAGTGTATGGAAACTTCGGTCTTCTTCTTAAACGATTCGTCGTCAATATGAAATTCCTTACAAGGATGAGGGCGTCTGACAGAATCCTCGCTGGCAGTCTGCGAAGATCTCACTGAAGACTTGAACCAAGTATTGACAGGCTTGAACCAGACCATCGTGACGAGTTATGGGCAATTCATATTTTCTTTCTCTTCTCTCCCGTGTTCATTGAAACCAACCCAGTTTCATATCCGAGTGACTAATCCTATCCGATAATGTGAGGCAAGGCAGTAACAAAGAGGAAATTCCAAAGAAAGAAACCAGTTAGGAGTACACTGGCAATCACAATGAGCCAATCGGTAGGAGTGAATTTGGGAAAGACGAGAAAGGTGCGGGTTGGAGCATACCCGAACCCTCGACCGTCCATGGCCAGTGTGAGGGAATCAACCCTACCTAACGCTGAGAACAGCATGGGCATGAAGGTGTAACGAATCCGTCGCAAGAAGCCACGGATGACGCCTTGATCAACGGGGATCCCTCGGGCTCGTTGGGCGGACTGAACTGTATTGGATTCTTCATCAAAGAGTGGAACTAACCGTAGGGCAAGAACGAGAGTGTATCCATAACGATAAGGGATTCGAATAGAGGTTAAAGCAGCGGCAAAACGGCTGGGATCGGTTGATGCAACAAACAGTGCGCTTGCTAATACAATGTTGATGAGCCGGAAGGCGAGATTGAAAGCATTGGATATTCCGACAGTTGTAATGGGGAGGAATGGACCAAATCCTGGGGCAAGGGGTGGAATGAGGTAGAAAAGAACGGCGCCATAGGGCGTGAAAAGCAGTTGCACTAAAGCAATGAGAAGAATTAATGTTAGAAGCCGGCGAAGGCGCCCGAATGCATAGCGGAGACTAATCCCGGCACCGATGAAGCCCAGAAGCAAGAAGCTAAAAATACACAGGGCAATAATATCGGATACCAACGTTACAGCTAAAATCACGATGAGAATAAGGACAGTGAATTTTGTCAACGGGTTGAGCCGGTGAACAAAGGATTTACGTTGCAGATAGCCAAAGGAGGATGTTCGCATTTTCATTCTTCCGCTTCGACCCCCAATGACCCTTGTTCATCTAACACTCTGGTTTGATATAATATGGTGAGGTGTTCCAGCCCTTGCTTAACTGGAGCATCGATAAGGAGTCGTCCATCAAAAAGGAAGAGGAGTCGTGAGCAGTAGGTTTCAGCGATAGCCGCGTCATGGGTGGCGAGTAACACAGTTGTTCCCTGAGCCGCTTCACTTCGAATGACACCCATGAGACGTTGCACATTACGATAATCTTGACCGATGAAAGGCTCATCGAATAAGAGAACTTGCGGCTTGTGGAGTAGGATGGAGGCGATGGTTAGTCGACGCTGCTCTCCCAGACTTAAAGCATATGGGGATTGATCTTGATATTTGAGAAGGCCAAAGCTTCGCATTAGTTGTTCTGCGCGAAGTTTGATCTCTGAGGATTCGGAGAGCCCGAGATGTTTCGTAGCAAGTAGCACTTCTTCTTTAACTGTGTGAGCGAATATCTGATGGAGAGGGTTTTGAAAAATGAATCCTATCTGACGGGCTAGCTGGGAAACGGGTTGATCATGAATATTCTGTTGATTGAGATGAACCGTTCCCGCATCAGGTGTTAGTAGCCCCATAAGTTGGAGGAGGAGCGTTGATTTTCCTGACCCATTTGGACCCATTAATGCAATGATTTCCCCTGAGTGGAGAGAGAAGGACAGATTCCCCAGAGTAGGTCTCGGAGAATTATGCTCTTCTATCCGAGGATAGGTGAAGGTGAGACCCTGAATCCTCAATGTTTCCTGTTCTATTTTTGATTTGGCTTGAATGGTCTCTGAATATGTTGATGGTTGCAGGTACACACCCAAGTCGTTGAGAGGCGCAGGATTTGCAGAGAGTTGGGTTGGACTGCAATCGTAGATGATTGTTCCTTCATTCATGAGAAGAACACGGGAAGCGGATGAGAGAAAGGGTTGGATTCGGTGTTCAATTACTAGTATTGTGGCACCTTGATTATGCAGTTTTTGGAGGGTTTTGAGAACTTCCGTTGCTGTATGAGGATCGAGTCTAGCGGTGGGCTCATCTAAAATAAGGATGGGAGACTGTAGCGCGATAAATGAAGCGATGATTACTTTCTGTTTTTCACCGCCTGAGAGTGTGTGGGTGTTACGAGATCGAAGATTTTCTGCATTTGCCGCTCTTAGTGCCCATTGGATGCGTGGTTCAATTGTTGCGGGGGAGTGTTGGAAGTTCTCTAACCCAAATGCAACTTCATTTGTGACGTTGAGCGTCACAAGTTGGCTGTCGGGATCTTGTTGTATAAGGCTGGCTGATTGAGCTAATTCGCGGATTGCAAGAGCCCGGGTATCTTGGTCTCGGATTGTGATTGTTCCTTGGAAAGTGCCTGGATATTCATGAGGAATGAACCCTGTGAGGCAACGAGCTAAGGTGCTTTTGCCACAACCACTAGGCCCTCCAAGGATAGTGAACTCGCCTTGATGAAGTGCCAGATTGATATTACGTACAGCAGGCTTGTCACTTCCCTCATAGGTGTAGGTTAAGTTCGAGATTCGAATTAGAGGAATAGGTATGGGCGAGGAGGCGTTAGATGATGACAAGGCTGACTACCTTCTGAACCCAGAACCATCCCGGGTAATTCTTTGCTACTAGACGAAGGCCATCATCGATTACTAAGATGATTTCGCAATCGCTTAGCACCGTGGTGAGATTAAAGGCGGCCCTATATCCGTCAGCTGATATGACTTGAAGTGTAGTCGCTGATGTGACTGGCTGAGCGTCAGCAAGGATGACAGTCAGAGGAATCCCAGTGTAATTTTGGGGAGGAAGATAGGTTACCGATCCGATGAGTTCTGCTTCGATTGTTACTTCTTGACCCGAATAGCTAAGGTATGAAAATCGGAATGGATGGGATACTTGGCCCACGACTTCGCAGCTGAGGGGATCAAGGACAGGGCGCCATACAAAGACAGCATAAAGACTTGCTCCAAAGGCAATCACAATCAAGAATATTAGCGCAGAAAGACGATATGGTCCAAGACGCTGCCAAGGAGATTTTGGCGTAATAGTATTCATTGTAGCAGCTGAGTGATAAATTCTGGATTCTAAGACAAGAAGGGTTGTAGCATGTCCGAAATAACCAGCAAAGATGATCCCAGATGTAAATGCTAGAATGACGAGAAGTGCTAGGAATATCAGCGGGGCACCAGAGAAGAAGAAAAGTTGAAAAACAATGACATTGGAGGCGGCGGCGAAACCGCCTATAATTGTCCAAAGTGGAAGAGAATCCTGTTGTTTTATTGCATAGAAACCGATGTCAATGATGAGGCCCTGGAATAGGCTGACTAACACAACGATGATTCCATGGGTACTTCCTGTGAAGAATTCGACAAATCCCTTGAGAAGACCAGTTGCGGTCGCGGCGCCGGTTTTCCGGATAAGACCAGCAGCTAAAATAATCCAGAAGACATGTAAGCCACTGAGAAACTGTCCAGCGCCAAACGGGGTGCCCACTGCGGCGTTAAAGAGCTGCCCAATATACCCAACAAAGGTGCTTAAAGCGCCGCCTAGTGCACTAAGAACGGCGATTGTGACTAAATCACGAGTTGTGAAGTAATAGGATGGAACGGAGCTATTCATCTTTTCACCTTATTTTAGAAATTAGGGAGGAAAACCATCGCGGATGATTTCTATTGTCAGCACATTTCGTACCCAACGAGCACCGGCACTGCCAGAGAACCAGACAGGTTCTGTCGTCGCACCAGCATCTATGTTGCTGTAACCTCCATCAGTAGGTAAGAAGGCTATCATTGGACCGTAAACCCAAGTTGGCATTACTGTGCTATTAAAGATGTAAGCGAGAATGAGGTCACCTTGTAAGGCGTAGATTGATGAATTCGGGTAGAGATTATAGTAGGCAAAGGATTGTTCGTAGATTCCATCTGATGCTGTGACGTTGACGATATCATCAGTATCAATTGTAGTGATCAGTTCTATGATTGCAGAGAGTAAAACGCCTTTGTAGGTGCCGTTCATTGGCCAATTCCCCATCATGTTTTGGAAGCCGGTGAGACTTTCAAAATTAGGTATTAGGGCAAAATCAACCGGATAAACGTCCCGTTCAGTATCCCCATCGATCACAGTTACATGATAAGTGCTTGGAATATAGACATCGGGGATAACTTCAATTGAATCGACATTCCTCACCCATCGGGCACCAGCGCTGCCAAAGAAGAACGCAGGATGGGTTGTCTGGTTGGCATCGTCGTTGCTAAAGGCTCCATCTACGGGAATGAAAGCCGATTGGGGACCGTCTGCCCACGAAGTGGGAATTGTATCATTATATGAATATGCAAGTACCAAATTACCTTGTATGGTTCTAAACGAGGAATTGGGATAGAGATTGTCGTAGGTATAATATTGGAAGTAACCATCGGTTGCATTGACCCTGATGAGGTCGTTACTGTCCATTCCTCCAACAAGATCAACAATCGAAGACAGAGGTGCACCAATATAGGTTCCTGTTCCTCGCCAGTTACCGAATCGATTTTGATAGGATGAAATCCCTTCAATTGAGGTTAGAGTGAGAAGAGTAGAGTAATTGAGATTGAATGTGTTGCTGCCATTGATTACCTGAACATCGACTTCGCCAGTTGGTGGGGGCTCAGCCGGCGGAGTCGTCAGGATGCCGATTCCGAGAATCGCGCCTGCTGCGACTATGACTGCAATAATGACGATAATTAGACCGTATCTGAAACCTTGTTCCGTATTTGACATGGTTTGAAACCCCAGTGGTTTACAGGGCTAATTATGATATGCACGACGGTGCATATTATAAGATAGGCATATTCAGAAGCTATTAAGCATTACGCTTGAAAGCCAGGATAAATGAAAGGAAAGAAGGCATCGATTTGGCGGTGAAGAAGAACACTCTTTTCGTTATCGGTGCCAAAGCTCGTCGCGCCGTCGTTTATCCAGCTGTGGAAGATCGTGCCAAAAGATGGATTTACTCTTGATTGGAGCGACTTGTTTGAGTTTGAAGACGCCCATGGCAACGATGTTGATGAGGAGGATGTTCAAGAGAACTAACACGAAACTGAGTCCTGCGACGCTTAATCCGAAGTAGAACAGGGCAATGTTCCCTTGGATGAAAGACAAGATTGCATAGATGACATTCATTCCAGCATTAACTGCTGGAGGCATTAACGATGCAGCAATTGCGACACCAACAAGACTTCCGATATCACCCCTTGTGGCGGCGAGTGCCACGCCGGCACCTGAGGCGGCTGCGACAACAATTCCGAGTGCAAGCAGCCACAGAGATGCTCGAGCAACCATTTCTGCGGTAGGCCAGGGCCAGGGCCAGCCTGGAATTAGAGTCAACGGAATGAGGACGGCACCCATAATAAGACCCATAATAACAGCGATAGCAAGCCCTAGGGCTTCGTTCTTAATACCTGTGGTGACGAGGCGTCGGTCTCTAATCAGTACCCCAAAACTGAGCCCGAGGATCGGCCCCATTAGAGGAGCAAGAAGCATGCCTGCGACGATGAATACAGGGCTATTGGTAGCTAGTCCGATGGCGGCGATGATACATGAGACGACGAGGAGGGCTAGAAAGTCAAAAGAAAGGCGTGTACCAGAAGCGATTTTGCTATAGATTTCTTCGACGGAAAGGCGTTCGGTTGGTTTGATGCTGACCTTGTCCTCAGCCATGGGTTTGCTGGCTTCAACGGGCAACACGTCGATTATACCATAGTGGACCCCGACCCCGATGGCTTCAAGATCGGTGAGAATTTTTGAACTCATTGCGTCTGAAACACGGAAGATGAGCATGAACCCTGGGGCTGTGTGAATCTTGGCGATATTGCGCACTGCCTCTTTCTCTTCGAGAAACTCCATCACTTGCCCAACTTTTTCTTCTGGGAGCGTTATTTGAAATTGACGCATATTGGGTTCTCCTACTCAAATACGAGCGACTACCCCCCTCAGGTTATGTCCGTATAAGGCTTCCGATTTTTACCCCATATTATGCTAGTTCCGGGAAATTCGGAATGGCAGAACGCTTAATTAGCTGTGCCACTGTATTCCGTTGTAACCGCCGAAACCTAGAATACATCTCCTCGACCATTGGTGGATAAGCTTGAAACCGCGTAATATTGTCATAAAAAATGGCTATGTTGTTGATCCTAAAAACGAAATTTACGAAATTATGGATTTAGCCATTCAAGATGGAAAAATAGTTGATTCAGTTAGTCCAGAATCCGCTGAAATCATTGATGCTGAAAATCGAATGGTAGTGGCAGGTGGTGTAGATATTCATGCTCACCTCGCAACACCGAAGGTTGATTCGGGTCGTGTTCTCCGATGTGATCAATCCCGAATGGACCCCTATACATATTCGGATATTTGCCGGGCTGGAGTTTGGGCAAGCGTTCCCCCAACTTTCATGACGGGCTACAAATTTTCTCAGATGGGCTACACCTTTGTAACAGAAGCTGCAACTGCAGGGATTGTTGCACGTCATACCCATGAGGAGCTGGGAGAAATTCAACCCCATGATAAAATCATGTTTCCACTCTTCGGGAATCATGTTCAAATCATGGATTATGCGCGTGAAAAAGAATATGACAAAGCCGCAGCTTTTGTAGCCTGGATGCTCCAAGCAACTAAAGGCTATGCTGTGAAGGCAGTGAATCCTACAGGCGTGTGCGATTGGTCGTGGGGTGGTAATGTTGAGAGCTTGGATGAGCAGATTTCATGTTTTGATGTGACAGCCCGCGATACCATTATAACTTTAATTGAAGCCGCAGAACGCTTAGGTCTCCCCCATTCGCTTCACTTGCACGCCAATATGCTAGGACGACCTGGTAACACAGATATCACAATTGAAACGATGAAAATTGCAGAAAATCGATCGATTCAACGGAAATCTGGCTACAATCTCCATATGACCCATATTCAATTTCACTCCTATGGAGGAGACAGTTTTGTCACTTTTCAGTCAGGTAGTGAACCCATTGCGAATTATCTAAAGAATCATCAGAATGTCAGCTGTGATCTCGGACAAATTGTCTTTTCGGACACCACTACTATGACAGCTGATGGCCCCTGGGAGTGGATTTTGAGAGGGATTAGTGGAAGCCGTTGGGTTAACGATGACATTGAAATTGAGTGCGGGGGCGGAGTAGTTCCCTATGTGTTCAAGAAAAGCTCCCGAGTGAATGCAATCCAATGGGGAATCGGCCTCGAAATTGCCCTCCTTGTAAACGATCCATGGCGTGTCATCCCCAGCACAGACCACCCCAATGCGGGAACCTTCATCAATTATCCATGGATTGCCGCATGGCTGATGAGTCGAAAGGCACGTGATATGGTGTTCAAAGATATTAGAAAATCTTCTCAGAAACGTATGGTGCTTCCTGCACTTGAAACAGAATGGTCACTACAGGACTATATCATAGGAACCCGGGCGGGTCCCGCTAAAATATTGGGCTTACCGATGAAAGGTCATCTTGGCACAGGTGCAGATGCGGATATTGCCATCTATAACATCGACCCCAAGGAAGACTATGGGAAAAATCCTGATAAGCTGGTGAACGGGCTTAGCCAAGCTTGGATGACTATCAAGGATGGAATCATGGTTCAAAAAGAGGGTAAAATGATCGCAACGCCGAAAGGGAGCACTCATTGGGTTGATGCACCACCAGAGCCAGAATTAGCAAAGGTCGTTGAGAAAGAGATTCGTGAATATTTCGAAAGCTCCTACACAATTGCCTTTGAAAACTATCCTGTATCTAAACGATATCTCCATCGTTCTGCGCCAGTACGATTAAAGGCAGCTGTGTAACAGTTATCAATAAGTGCCCTTTGTTAAGTTTGGTTGTATTCATGGAAATCATTTCAGAACGCACTGACAACGGGATAGTAGTACGATTTCGCGATAGTAGCTATCCTATAATCTATCCGAAGTCAGTTTGGGGAGCCACGCCAACTCAAACCCGGATGGCCCTCAAGGATAACTTAGCCCTCGCAACCACGATGCATTTGCCTCTTGTTTTTCAGGAAAATACCATCACATATCATTCAGGCCGACCACTCCTTGAACCCTACTTCGTCCAAAACTTCCTGAAGGACATCCCCTCATGTACAGTCGTTGACGGAACATCAACCGATGACGTCGTGCGGAGATTCTATAATATCGATTATCAATTCCAGGATTCGGTCATTATTAGACCTGATCCTGAACCGGTGAATTCACCCTTTCGAGCGATTGTCGGGGTTAGTTTCGGGAAAGACAGTCTCTTAACTTACGCTGTGGCAGAAGAAATTGGTCTTGAACCAGAAATGGTCTATGTTGTCGAAGCCAGTATGACATATGAAGAGAAACATAAAACGAGGCTAGCCCAGAAATTCAAAAAAGAATTCGGAAAAGAAATGCGAATCCTACAACATGAAACTGGGAAACTCCGTGATTATCCATATCTGGGACTTCCCATAACGGAATTAGGGTGGGGATTACAAACAACAGAATACGCTCTTGAATTCATTCCCTTCGCTTACGCTGACCAAGGAAAGTATCTTCTTTTCGGTAATGAGCAAACAACAGCGGCCTCGTATATGGATGCCCAGGGAAGATGGGTAATTCATCCTTGTTACGATCAATCCCATCGTTGGACGATCCATATTGATCAAATCTCTCAGATGTTTTCAGGAGGTTCTGTTCACACAGGAAGTTTGATTGAACCGTTAATGGATATGATGATTCAACGAACACTTGCTCATCGTTATCCAAAAATCGCCAAGTACCAAATGAGTTGTTTTACCGAAACTGAGGCAGGGCGAGATTACCGTTGGTGTCACAACTGCTCGATTTGTGCCAAAATGTATCTAATGTGCGTAGCGAGCGGAATTGATCCAAAAAGTATCGGGCTTCACGTAAATATGCTTGAACGCCCGTATAAACAATTCTTCACATTATTTGGAGGGAAGGCGATAACACTCACCTATGCCCATACGAAAGTGGGACGTGATGAGCAACTGTTCGCGTTCTATCTAGCCTCACTAAAAGGAGTTCAAGGAAGGCTAGTTGACGATTTCAGAACAGGAAAACTTTTTGAAGAAGCAAAGGAACGCGAAGAAGAGCTTATCAAAACCTTTGTCTCAATCTATGAATCAATTTCAGTTCCAAAGGAATTGAAACCCCAGGTCTTGTCAATTTTTAAGGAAGAAATTGCATCCTTTGAAATCTAATATGCTGTCAGAAAACCCAATGAAGGGAAAGAATATGCGAATTGCACTAATCTTAAACACGCGAAGCGAGGAGACTGAGTTTCAGGTTGAATACGATCCACCTCATACAGTTGAACTCATTAAACATGGCATTGAAGCAACTGGTCATGACTACGTATTCATCGAAGCCGATGAGAATTTTGTCGAGACGCTGAAGCGGATTAAACCCGATTTAGCCTTTAATCGGGCCGAAGGATTGCGAGGTGATAGTCGTGAATCACATGTTCCAAGCATTCTTGAAATGCTCAATATTCCATATGTGGGTTCAAATGTAATAACGACAGCAGTTGGGCTAAACAAGGCGTGGACCAAAAAAATCTTGATGTATCATGGAATCCAGACCCCTCAATTTTTTGTCTATTCCACCCTTAAACAAGTTGGAGAGGTCAAAGAAGGATACCCATATATTTTGAAGCCCATCGAGGAGGGCTCTTCGATGGGAATCAATGAAGACAATGTTGTTTCAAATCACAGCCAACTCAAAGCCAAGCTTGGATCTATGCTTAATGAATATTCACAGCCAATCCTGATTGAACAATTCATTGAGGGAAGAGAATTCAGTACAGGCTTGTTAGGACGTCCTGGTAAAAGCCCAGAAATGCTAGCAGTGCTTGAAATTGATTTCTCTCTTTTTCCGGAGGTCCATGGAGTCTTTGGACAACGAGCTAAGACCATCCTTGACTCCCTTGATCACTACATCTGTCCTGCGAAAATTCCTAAAACCCTGAGAAACAGATTAGAAGAGATTTCAACAAAAATTTGGTATGCTTTGGAAATTCGTGATTTCGTGCGAATTGATTTTCGAATGAATCAACGGGGCGAAATCTTCTTTCTTGAAGTGAATCCATTACCAGGAATGGACTTTGATACGGTTGAAAATGACCTTTCATTCTATCCTTACATGGCTATGAAAGCAGGCTACACATATGATGATCTGATTCGACGATTACTTGAGTCCGCATGTGCCAGGTACAATCTTCAGCTGTGATAAGCGTGGAACGCTGAATGAAGCCGATAACTATTCAAAGATTTAAGGTGGGAATTCAAATTTTGTGGCAAATTCCTGAAAACGAGGAAAAGGAAAGATGGTTCCAGTTTAAAGACGAATTATCCATGAAATATTCTGGGGAACTTGAGCTTGTTTTGCCAAAAGAGTGTGATGAACGATGTTTCCGCTGGTTTCAAATCCTCGAAGAAGAAGATTTTCGGTTTGATTTACGTTATACTCGTCAAGAAATCGTTGAACGCTTGAACAATCCAGAAGTGCTTTTCTTTTTCGTTCTTATCCAGGAGACCCCTGAAATTTTAGTTCTAGGCTATCGATTGCCAGATTATGAGCCTCCAACTTTCTATCTAGATACGATAGCCGTTCGCCAGCGTGGACGAGGGATTGGTGATATAGTTTTACAATTTGTTATCAATCGAGCACGTGATAGAATTTACCAAGCGATTGTGTTAGATACGGAAGAAAAAGACGAGAAGGGAATACCATTACAGCACTTCTATGAGGAACATGGATTCAAAGCAATCACTCGGACAGAGCAGGGAGATCTCACTATGCGACTTGACCTTGATAATACTTGCGCTGTAAATGAGAACTCTCGGGATCATGAATGAATTTTGAATCTGTTAGGTTTATAGATTGGGTGAAGATAGTTGGCATTAGGAAAAGTCTCGTCCTGTAAGGATCGCGACATAGGTTCCTTTTACGATAAATCCTTCACGTCCAAGTGTTTCCATGACCGCAAGTGTACTTGCAGAAGCCGGAAGCACGCTTAGACCTTCCTCAGATCGCACAAGCTTTGAGAACTCAATCATTCTAGAATCTGAGGCATATTCCCCAAACCCTAATGATTCGTTTATCGCGTCTAGGGCTAGTTGACCATCGTAGGCACGCCAGTTTGTCAAAGGTTCATTGATTTTGCTTTCTTTGATTTCTTCGGGCTTTAGATCAGCAATGGTTTTTTTATTTTCTTTGAATGATTTAATGATGGGATTACCTCGGCGTGTACTTGTAGCTACCATTTTGGGAACATTCATTGTTTTGCCCATTAGAAGTAATCTTTTGAACCCTGCATAGATTCCCGCGAATGTCGTTCCATTCCCAACTGGGCAGAAAATATAGTTGGGTACTCGACGAAGATCACGAAAGATCTCGTAAGCAATCTCGCTATAGGCGGTAATTGATAACTCGGGGATACCATTTGATCCGGGATTAGCATTAAACCAACTTTTCTCAGCAGCAGAATGAATGGAATACTCAACCGCATCCTCATAATACCCATCCACGAGTGTGACTCGGGCACCAAAGGCTTCCATTCTTTTTTGTCGATCTTTAGGAACATCATATTTTTTGGGAATAAAGATATGAGCAGTGAGATCGTAGTGTTTTGCAGCAAAGGCTAGGGCAACACCAAAATTACCACAAGTTGCGGTTGTGATTACGTTGAAGCCTTGACAGGCGGCATGATCAGCTAGGACCATTGCTATTCGGTCTTTTTGAGTTCCAGTTGGGTTACTTCCTTCAAACTTTAGATAGACTCGTTCGCAGCCAATAATAGGTGCAAGATTTCGTGCTTCAAGAAAAATCGTGTTACCAACCATATTACGCCAAAGCTGGCGCTTGAGTTTCAATTGCCGTTCTTGGAGATTATCCCAGTCATCAGGTCTGTGTTGTGTAAAAAGTTCATTTGCGACTCTTTGACTAATTGTATCGGATTCCTTTTTCATTTTTCTAAGGATGCACTTCCAGTTTTTCTAGCAATGGGCTAGTGTTGTACTAAACAATAACTAACCATTCTTAAATTTGCTGTACTTCAATGAATATGAGTAGATTCGATAAGAAAAAACTAGTAACTTTCACACCAAAGTGAATGAATGGAGTAGGGACCTTAGTGTATAATTTCCGAATAGAAGTTATACCAACGCTGAATGGTTGCTTCAAACCGTCTCTCTGCTTTCAGCTGGTAGGGTGGAGATGGTCCAGTTTCCTTGTCTTTTTGAACTTCAGAAAGGGGTGCCCCTAATTTGATTTTGCTACAAATCCAATGTTCAAGGGCTCTGAAATATGCTAGGTGCAATCGGATTTCAGCCTTATCACATAACGGACCATGCCCTGGAACAATCGTATCAATATCCATTTCGAGGATTTCTTCTAAGGCTTGTATCCAAGTTTGGGGATTATTCGTTGGATCGCCAGCATATGGGTATTGTTGACAGAAGATGAGGTCACCGGCAAAGAGGATGCGTTCGGGAACGAAATAGACCGTAGAATGCCCTACAGTATGCCCACCAGTTTGGGTAACCTGAATTTCTTCATTCTCTCCCAAAATAAGTGATGTCTCAAATGTATTTACTGGTGTAATGATTTGTAGGTTTTCGAGTTGTTGACTGAATTCGGGTTCGGTTTCCGCATAAGCTTTCCTCATCGCCTCAATACTCTGTGGGGACCACCTTTCTTCCAGAAGGTCAGGATACAGTTCAGCCATCTTGATTGAGGCGATGAGTGGGTATTGCTGGAACTCTTGGGCACCGAAAACATGGTCAGAGTGATAATGGGTGAGGATAACCTCGGTTATCGGTGTCCCTACGTCTTCTTGAATGCGGGTATGGAATTCCTTGGCGATTCCTGGCGTCATGCCCGTATCAATGACGACGATGTGGTTGGGGATACGGATACACCCAACATTCCCGAAGGTTGATCCGTCGACGACAGCCCAGGTGGATTTACTTACCTGTTTCAGTTCCATAACCGATTTCTCCTTTCGTTGAAAGTATAGTGGTTGATAGCAACAAGGTGCCTTTAGCTGTTCAGGACTAGCAAGAAGCAAAGATGTTAAGTGTTGTTTGTATTCACTATACAATACTATATTCCAGAGGAGATGAGCTTCATGTCAAAGGTTCCAAAGGATCGGCGTCAATTCAAGTTACAAATCATGGATTTACTCCTTCAGTTGAATATCGCCGCTGGAGTTGCGGATGAAGTGGCAACCGAAGTGATAAAGGGTTCAACCAAAAAGACTTCCGCTGATATCATCCGAAGCATGGTTTTAGACAGCTTAAGGAAACGTGATGCCAAATCAGCCCAGAAACTCGCTTTGCGATTCGAATTCGTCGGGCGGCGTTTACAAGAAGTCCAACGAAACGAGGTTGGACCCGGTGGAGAGATTTATGATGAGGAAGCTCTAGATGAGCTGTTAGAAGCCGATGAGATTACTGCTGCAGAACTCTATTTCATGGAGGGCCGTGAGGGGCGAGCCTGGCAACGAAAGATAGAGCATTTCGATACGGGCTCTACCGAGTTAGCCCGAGAGGACCGATATGAAGACTAATGAAAAACCTTCGGCTAGTGAAGCATTTCCAAAAATTAGCTTACCCGAGAACGATATTCCCAAATCCAAACTGCGGATATTTGCTACGTTTATTATTTCTGTATTTATTGTAATCCTTGTGGTCATTGACCAACTGTTAGGGCTGTGGCCTTTGTACCTCTATTGGGTTCTTTTCAGCCTTGGGTTAATTGTCTGTACTATCGGACTTTGGGTCTTACTACGATGGGATGAAAGACACCGAGAGGACGACAAGCACACATTCCTTGAGAAATGGGGCGATGAGATTGGATGGCCCCTTATGATATTGGCATTTACTATTCAATTTGTATTGCCACAGGTACGGCCTATCCTGCTTGGAGCACTCCTTGGAGGCAGTTGGCTTCTCGTTCTCCGGAGAAGAACCCCCTAGTTTACTTTTTTCGCACCAATTTGTTCGAAAAAAACCAAAGAGCAACAAGGTTTAGACATGATTCCGAACCTGCCGGCTAACGAGGATATTTGAGAGATTTTGTTACCAAAAGGAATAGCTGTTCGGTTCGAATAGGACGCGAAGGCTGAATAACAGAGGAGAACAAAAAATTGACCAATATTTCCTCCAAGAAACTAACTCGAGGAATTTTTTACCTCCTAGTAGGTTTTGCCCTGATTAGTTCCCTTCTACCTCTTGCACCTGACCGAATGTTAGTACAAGCGCAAACCGATTTAGCAGAGATTCATGTCGGTGTGTATAATGGACCAGGTGCCGATGATGATTGTGCGATCGCTTTGTACAACCTAATGGTTTGGATGGGTCCGACAGTTATCTGGGTTGACGAGACAAGCATTCATAATGGAACCCTATTTACTCTTGATTTGCTTGCATTTCCAGGTGGGTCGCCCTACCTCTATGCGACTTATCTTGGAGATTTGGGAGTTCAGCTTGTCCTGCAATTTGTTGCTACTGGTGGTTCATATTTCGGAATCTGTGGGGGTGGAATGCTTGCTACACAAACGCTTAGGTTGTGTCAAGGTGAATGGATATATCCCATTCCAGGAATTTCTGGAGGTCCACAATTAATCGAGATGGATGTTAATCAAGCTTCCACTGGTCCTGATTTAAGTGATGAACCAGCTTCCTACCAATCTCTCTACTGGGGTTCTCATTATTTCGTTCCAACTAATCTGGAAGAAGTAATCCCCATCATGTCATATGCCGCAAATGATGGTATTGCTCTGTGTGTTTCTCACTATGGATATGGAACCACATTCATCTGTGGCCCCCATCCTGAATTTGAAGAAGGCAGCGACCGGGACGGAACCACTCAATATGATTATCTTGATGATCCCGACTCCGAATGGGGTCTATTAGAAAAGGTGACTCAATGGCTCATCGATGAGTCATCAGAAACCCCTCCACCGAACCCATTAGGTGGTATAGGGGGAATTCTGATTGTAATTGGTGTCATCACGGTAATTGTGGTTGTAGGGACAGCTTTTCTCCTGGTCCGAAAGCGGAGCAGAACCTAACTCAGGAAACCAGTCGAATGGTGATCGGGTACTCTTCGACTGGTTCACTTCTTTTTCCAGTCTCTCAGGTGCAGAGGCCTGTTAGTTGTCCTCAGCTATCATTTCAATGATTTTAAAGAGCTCTTTCGCACGCACGGGTTTTACTTGGAAAACTGTAGCGCCTGCATCTATAGCCTCTGAGCGGACAGTTTCGTCAGCACTCACGAAGATGATTTTAGAGTGCGAATCAATTTCTTGAATCATCTTTGTCGCGATAATTCCGTCCATACGAGGCATTCGATGATCCATGATAATGACATCGGGTTTGGGATCCATTGTTAAAAAAATCTGGACTGCTTCGTCGCCATCAAAAGCAGAGCCGATTACCTTGTGACCCCTAATCTGGAAGAGAGCCTTGTAGATTTGGTGCAGGTTCTCTTCGTCATCAACGATGAAGATTGATGCCATTGATTGCACTGTCCGTTTCACTTACATCTCGTTTGGTTTACAATGTAGGTGTTGCAAGAAATCCCCGCTTGCGTTGCCCACTGATTGCTCGGTAATTCAGGGTTAAGAGTATTGTGTTCATCTTGTGAATCCTATGTTTCCATTTCGGTTTAGACATAAGATTTCCTTGCTTGCCTGAATTTCGAAAAGATTTGAACACTTCTTTGAAGTTTCCTTTCAATTATGCTCGATTCGAATATTATTCAGGAGTCGAGGAGAGGCTTGAATCGTTGGAGGAGTAGGGCATTTGTAACAACGCTTACACTGGACAGAGCCATGGCTAATGCGGCCCATTCAGGACGAAGGAAGATATAGGGATAGAATGCGCCAGCCGCAATTGGGAGAAGAATAATATTATAGATTAGAGCCCAGAAAAAGCCCTGCCGAATCTTGGAGACAGTTTTTTTTCCCAGCTGAACTGCAGCCACTACATCAAGGAGGTTGTCTCGGACAAGAACGATGTCACCGGTTTCAACAGAGACATCCGTTCCAGAACCTAGAGCGATTCCAACATCTGCTTGAGCCAGTGCAGGGGCATCATTGATCCCGTCACCAGTCATGGCGACGGTACGTTCGTGCGCTTGGAGCTTTTGGATTTCGTGAGCTTTTTCTTCAGGTAGAACCTGTGCGATAACACTACTGATGCCTGCTTGTTGACCAATCGCTTCTGCGGTTTGTTGCTTATCTCCCGTAAGCATGACTACGTCGATATTCATCTTCTTAAGTTGTGTAATAGCTTGGTTTGAGTCGGGTTTGAGAACGTCCGCGATGGCTATTAATGCGAGAAGGTTTCCGTCTCTAGCGGCAAAGATTGTGGTTTTTCCATCTTTTTGAAGTGGAACAATATGTGATTCCAGCTCCGTGATATCAACCCCATGTTCTTGCATAAGAAGATCATTTCCAACAAGAATCGTACGTTTCTCTACTACGGCTTGAACACCTTTTCCTGTAATAGAATCAAAGTCATTGATTTCTAAAAACGGGATGTCGGTTTCCTCTGCATAACGAACTATTGCGTTCGCGAGGGGATGTTCGCTGTATTTTTCGGCTGATGCAATGAACGAAAGGGCTTCTTTGGCGTCGAAGTCTCCCGCTGTGTAAATATCGGTCACTGTTGGTTTTCCGATGGTTAGAGTGCCGGTTTTGTCAAACACCATTGTGTCCACTTGGGGAATAACTTCTAAACCTTCGCCAGTTTTAATTAGAATCCCAAGCTGTGCACCCCGACCAATACCTACCATTAGAGCTGCAGGCGTAGCCAACCCAAGTGCACAAGGGCAAGCGGCAACTAATACTGCGATTGAAAAGCCCATTGCGGCGACCCAAGTAAGTCCTGGAAACCAAGGTGTGAAGACGATTAGGATTAGCCATGCACTGAACACGATGAGGGATAGGAGAATGATGAAAGGTACGAACTTTTCGGCTATGGCATCAGCTTTTCGTTGAATTGGCGGCTTATGGGTTTGGGCTTCTTCAACCATGTGAATAATCTGAGCCAGTACGGTGTCTGATCCGACCTTAGTTGCTTCAATTACTAGTATTCCCGTTTCGTTAATCGTTCCACCGATGACATCATCATCCACCTTTTTACTCACAGGAACGGATTCGCCTGTAATCATGGCCTCGTTGACCGAGGATTGACCTTCAACCACATAGCCATCCACGGGAATCTGAGCGCCTGGGCGAATAAGCAGCTTCTCCCCCACATCGACTTCATCTGTTGGGATGGTGATTTCTTCACCGTCTCGGAGAACGATGGCAGTTTTGGGTTGTAAGTCCATGAGCGCACGAATCGCTTGGGAAGTTTGTCCTTTCGCGATTGCTTCTAGCGTTCGCCCAAGAAGAATGAAGCTAAGCAGCATGGCTGCAGAGCCATAGAAGACCTCCTGACCTATCAGAAGGAAGGTAGCTACAACAGAGTAGAAGTAGGCGACACTTGTCCCCAACATAATGAGCGTGTCCATGTTTGTTTTTCCATGTCTCGCGGCATTCAAAGCAGACTTGTAAAATGGGTACCCACCAATGAACTGAATCGGTGTCGTGAGAAGAAACAGAACTACAGCAGGGGTAATTCCCAGAGGAAGATAGGGAGTAAGAAGATGCGGGAAAAATGAGAAGAGGACAATGGGAACGGTGAAAAAGATTGTAAAAGCCAGGCGCCACGAATAATAGCGGATTTCATGTTTACGGCTCATGGCTTCACGGTCAATCTCTGTGGTCACATCAGCTGCAATGTCAAACCCTATCGATTTCAGACTGTTTCGCACGATTTTCAGCGTAACCAATACCTCATCGTATTCGACTACTAATCGCCCAGACATAACATGCTCCGAGACTGACAATACGCCGTTGATATTCAGAACAGTTTCTTTGATGTATGACCATTCATCTGAGCGTGGTGAGGGGGATAGAGTCAGTGTCATAGTGGCTCGTTTTGGCGTGTAACCTGTTGACACAACGGCTTCTTCCAACTCTTGACGGGTCACTTTCCCCGGAATAACATCAATGGTAGCTTTCTCTTCCAATAGATTAACTGAGGCGTTGGCAACACCCTGATGTTGGAGTAAAGCTTTCTCGATTGTGGCGACACAAGCAGCACAATGCATTCCTTTTATGCGCATTGAAAGCCGTTCTGTTTCTGGTTCCTGGTTCGATTGTTCCTTCAATGTTACTCACCTTTTGTTAATTGTCTGTTCGGTTTTGGAGCTGGTTTTGATATGCAGTTGCACAGTGATGGCAGCAAAAAACCATTTGCTTGCCATTTATCTCTTCCATATGCGCCCCTTCATAGACTTTACAACCGCAACTTGCGCACACCTGTAAATTGGACTCAAAGACTGCAGCAGTGATTGAGGCAAACCGATTCAATAGTTGGCTTACTGAACGACGCCCATGGCGAGTAAGACAATATTCACGCCGAGGGCGTTTACCCACGGGTTTGTCTTCAGATGTGACCAGACCCTGTTGCTCTAGTTTTTGGAGGAAGGGGTAAAGGGTTCCGGCGCTAAGCGATCGACCAGTTCGTGTGTGATGTTTTCGAATTATGCCATATCCATGAGTTGGCCCTTCATGGAGTACTAAGAGAATATACAGTTTGGTCAGATCGTCTAATACCGTGTCTAATGGTTTTTCGCTCAAGCCCGTTCACCCTGAAGAAGTATTATATTACGAGAGGGATATATCTAATCCGATATATTAATATAATGAAGTTATACACCTAATCAAAAATCAAAGAACCCTACGAGGTGATTTGATGGCAATTGATCCAATCTGTAAAATGAAAGTCAACGAGAAAACAGCAAAGTGGACTTCAAAATATAAAGGAAAAACCTACTATTTCTGCGCGCCTGGTTGTAAATCAGAGTTCGAAAAGAACCCAGATAAGTATGCTTCCTAATGGAGACTCTAATGAGGATATCGTTTAGTTGAAACTTAGGATTCCTCTACTGGTAAGAAGATGCGAAATGAAGCACCTTTTTTGCTAGTTTTCGAGATAAATTCGATTGAGCCACCGTAGGCTTCAAGGACGCGTTTGACGAGGTTCAACCCTAAGCCTCCACCATCCGTGGCGGTACTGCGTTCGAAGAGTTTCGCTTGGAGCTTTTTCGGTACACCTGGGCCATTATCAGTCACATCGATTTGAATTTTCTCAGCCTTCTGAGCAATTGTGACATCGACTTTTGGTCTTACTCCAGCATGTTGAGCGGCATTTCTGAAGAGATTAACAAAAACTACAGGGAGGAGGCGACCCCCCACTACACGGATTTTTTTGAGTTTTTTCGGGGCATTTACCTTCACAGTGAGTTGCTTATGGGTTTGCATCGCCTGCTTTGCCACCCTTTCGATGAGAATCACGATTTCTTTTTCAACTTCTTGTTCTGGACGTCGTAAGAGATTGAGAAGATGAATCATCCTGTCCGCTGCGCCCCGGGAGGCTTCGAGAAAATCACAAAGTTCCGAATCCTCAGGGATTTGCATTTCCATTAGCTCAGTATTGCTGAAGATAACCTGAATGTCGTTGATTATATCGTGGCGCAGCAATTTTGCATAGAGTTCGAGGTCACGATTTGTGTTCCTTAATTCGATTTCAGCTAGCTTGCGATCATGAATGTCCCGGACTAGCGAATAGAGAGCCACGATTTTCCCATCGCGATACACCTGTTTACTACTCATTTCACCCCACACCCGCGAGCCATCCTTGGCAATGAACGGATATTCATGGGGACTTACCTTTTCACCAGCAAAGAGCCTTTTTGTGTTTTCCAGAGCTTGTGGAAGGAGCTCAGGCGGGATAAAGCCTAAGCTCGGATATGATTTCCCTTTCACTTCATCGGGATGGTACCCTAAATGGGCCTCAATTGATGGTGATACATCGATAATGTTCAAATTCGTGTCCAAATGGAGGAGAACATCAGTCAGGTTTTCGAAGAAAAGCCGGTATCGTTCTTCGCTTTCAGCGAGAGCCTCTTGGGCGTGTTTACGATCTGTAATGTCTTCGATGGTGCCTTCATAGTAGAGGACTTTGCCTTGAGCATTTCGAAACGCTCTACTACTCAGAAGAACCCAGATCAAACGACCATCCAGTCGTCGAAATTGAGCCTCAAACCCAACGACCACATCCTCTTTTGCCACCTTTTGCTCCCATTCTCGTCGGGCATTTGGATCAACATAAAACGAAGAAGACGTTCGTTTCAGGAGTGCTTCCTTATTTGGGAAGCCTAGCATGGTGACCAAGGCAGGATTTGCATCGAGGATTTCCCCCACTCCTGGTTTGGTCCTGAATAGACCAACTGGGACACTCTCAAAAA
Source organism: Candidatus Hermodarchaeota archaeon (assembly GCA_016839365.1). Lineage (GTDB taxonomy): Archaea > Asgardarchaeota > Hermodarchaeia > Hermodarchaeales > Hermodarchaeaceae > Hermodarchaeum. The sequence continues at coordinate 765 of JAEOUH010000058.1, read as the reverse complement.
GATGACGGTACTCAGCTTCAGCTTTTTCCAACTTACTGACATCGATTTTAGAGGTAGGCATAGTAAACCACCCATAGATGGGTATATATGGAGAAGTGTCTGTTTCCCCAACCTCTTCTCACTTTTAGTCTCTTGAAAATTAGGATAAGTGTCTTTCGTTGGGCTAGCATATCCTCTACGCATGATTGCGAAAAGGGAGAGAAGTAGGTTGATGTAATTGAGTCTAGTCAAGTAGACTTTTCAGATGGAGTTTATGTTTTCCGAGTTTCCCTTCAAAATTCACAGCTGAAACCTTCACTAGGTCAGGAACTTCAACAGCAGCCTGTAGCGCAGCACGCATACCGTCTTGGACCGCATTCTTACTGAGACCATTCATAACAATTTCGAGTACACTATTAACACCAGGGGGGACAAGGCTATTAGGGACATGTTCGCGAAGCGTAGGACAAAGGCGAACATTCGTTGAAGCTTTCAGAAAATCGTATTTGGAGCCTACCTGGCTTCCACTGCGGCAAATACCGCCAGGAAATGGTGCCACACACCCGTCAACTGTGTGAATGGCCGCAACAGCAGTTTCAGCGGCTTTGAGCGTCGCCTTGGGGGTTTTGCCCATTAGAATCAGGTTTCCACCACCAACGCCTGATTTAATTCCAAATTTCTCTTCAATGACGAATTCGCCTTCGATGACAGGAATCCGCCAGGCAAGTAGTTTGTCTCCTACACGTTTTCGGTCTTCGAATCCATCGCCAAAGTAGCGGAGTTGAT
>JAEOUH010000057.1 GCA_016839365.1 Candidatus Hermodarchaeota archaeon | reverse complement strand
TTACGAGATAATTGGTGCTCTTCAGCTCATCTTCTCCTAACCACCCAATTTTTATTCCCACAATCATCACAGATTATAATTCCAACCGATACGAGCCACACGACCAAAATCCTCTGGCAAGGGTGAATTGTGTGACCGAAGCATCACAAACCCGCGAAGTCGACAATTTAGAAGAACGTGCAGGGGATGCGAAATTCTTCTTATCCTTGGGCAGTGGATCTTTCATCGTTTTGGGTATACTTCTACTTCTCCCCTATCTTCTGAATTACCTTGGATTATTTCTGTTTAGTCCGAATATAGGACTTGCCTCGCTGATTGCTGGATTAGGGTATTTACTCCCTGGAATTGTGCTCTTCGTCTGGGGCTTAGGTAAAGTCTTTCGGGGCAAGGATTTAACCTTCAGCCAAGTATGGAAAGCTCACGTCCAAATTGATGACGTGAAGCGAACCCTGCGCTTCCTTGTGTTCGTCACCTTCTTTGTCATCCTGTTAGTGGTACCTGTCCTTATCGGTCTATCCGTACTCGATATCATGAACGCCATTATTAATTGGGCTTTAGCTACCTTTGGGCCCCTGGGTCTCTATATTGGCGTGTTCATTATAAGCCTCTTTGGAAACTTCACCGTAATTTTTCCCATTCCCTATCTGTTCGTTCTCCTGCTGATCGCCCTTCAACCAGGTTTTACACTTCTTTACGGATTGCTCCTTGGTATTGTCGCAGGAGCGGGAGCTGCCATTGGCGAAACCGTTGCCTGGCTTCTGGGACGCACTCAGAGTGAATCCCTGGAAGGTTCATCTACAGGGCAACAAATCCTCAGGCTTCGCGGGCAAATCGAACGAGGTTATGGCGGGCTTCTGATTTTCTTCTACGCTGCGACACCCCTGCCAGATGACATTCTACTCATTGCCCTAGGGGCAACCAAATACCCACTATGGAAAGCTCTGTTATTCTGTTTCTTTGGGAAAGTCGTTTTAGCGCTGATAATCACTTTGGGGGCGCAACTCCCCTTTCTCCAACCCTTTCTCATACAAATCTTCGGTGGAGGGTCTGACCCGGTAATGGACACTATCTATCTAATCATCGGTATCGCCTTGATTGGTCTCTTTTTTGTTCCCTGGGGAAAATTACTCGGGAAGCTACGGCGAAATTCAAAAAAGTTGGAATAAAAAAATCTGTTCCAGAGGTCCAAGGATCCGTCCTTTTCCAAGAATTCGAATCCTGTATCCGTTCTGTTTCATGCATGATATAATCTGTGTCATAGAGGTGGTAGAACTAAGTAAAACCTGAATCTGACCGTCTTTAGCTAGCACTTGTCGAGCGTCCTCTAGAAACCGACTAAGGAGTTCAAACTTGGAACCTGCAGACCATGCTTTGGCCATCCAGCTTGTTGCATCACCTGGCAAATACGGGGGGTTGAACAGGATAATATCGAAGGCCTCACCCTCTACGGGGGCAAACAGGTCGCCCTGAAGAACACGAACATGATCTGCTACGCCATTCAACCGAAATGTTGCTTTTGCACATTTCACCGCATACGGGCTGATGTCTGTGGCCGTTACTGACTGGCAGATTTGAGCTGCAGCGGCTGCTATCGCACCAGATCCAGTCCCGAGGTCTAAAATGCGGCTTTCCGACCGTAGCTGCATGTGCTGAATAAAGAAATGGGTGGTTCGTCCCATGACCGGATTGAATACCTGAGGACAAATTTGAATGTGCAAACCATCCATGGTGATGACGCGAGTCTGTCGTGTTCGGCGGTGTAATAGTTCCAATATCCAACTAACGAAACGTGGATACTGGGAACGAGCCAGCATTGATGCGTCTTCCTCCTGCTTTTCGCGGTTAGTTCATCTATTTGTTTAGTTTTCCCCTAAAACTACTAGGAGCAGACTCGTTACCCCACAAGGTTTTAAACTATTCAAGTTAACTTGAAACTGATACAGCATGGCACTCGGAGGCTTTGACTTTTTAGCAGCTGAAAAAGATACCACCAAAAAGATCGAGGAACTGGCTAATGTACTCGAAAGGGTGGCAACGATTTTTCTTAATGGTGTTGGCTCGCTTGAAAAACAGATGGATGATTTTCGCACGCGACTAGCAAAACTCGAAACGCAAGTCGATACCGTTCTCCGTATGGGTGGGGCAAAGGGGGCTCCGACTCCCTCGTCAACTGCTGCTCCCCAACCACCACCAGTCACAGCCTCGTCTAGCCCTGGCATGCCACAGTCTCCTTCACTCACAGGAGCTTCGCCTGGATTGGCGGCTCCACCACCTCAGACCCCAACATCCCCTATGGGCGCTGCTGCTTCAGGCGGTCTGGGCATCCGTGCTCAAATGCAAGGCGAATTGCAATCCTTCTTAGAACGGCGCCGGGCAGCCCTTGAATCCATGATGGACGAAGAATAGCTGGGTTCACTGTTCGCTCTAGAAGAATCTGCTCAAATCCTGTTGACTCTTCTCAGGTCCAAATGCAGTTCCTTCATCTAAGAGGCGTTTCAAAACGTGCATATCAGCTTCCATGTCAGGAACTAAATTTTGATTATATAGACCCGCTGCGGGGTGAAACATCACAAAATAGGTTCGTCCAAGCCGTTCCATGGTTTTTCCATGCATCGTACCCATTCGGATGGTTGTCTCCAATATTGTCTCTGCTGGTACTCGACCTACTAATGCGATGACTTTGGGTTGGATCAGATCCAGCTGTCGCAGTAAGTACGGGTAACATGCCTCCCGTTCATCGGCGAAAGGCTGTCGATTTTCGGGTGGGCGGCACTTCACGGTATTTGTTATAAAGACGGTTTCCCGCTTGATGCCAGCGTTTTCGAGCATCTTGGTGAGTAATTGACCAGCGGCACCAACAAATGGTTCGCCCTGCAAATCCTCTTGTCGTCCAGGCGCTTCACCGATTATTACTAATTGAGTATTTTGGGGTCCGACGCCAGGGACTGCTTGAGTTCGAGATTCAGCAAGCCTGCACTTCGTACACCCAAGGATTTCTTTTTGCAACTCACTCCATTGAGTTGATGACATGGTTGACCACTTGCTTGGTTCTGACACCTATGAAGTGGGACCATTCCTCTTAATGTTATTCGCTCGTAATTGCTGCACGTATCCGCTGGCGTTTCCGTAGTGCATAGAAGAGCACCAGGACGAGAAAGATTACTGCAGGTAGGACAACCGCTAGGAGTTTGTTAAGGATCGCCATATCAACAGGAACAGTAACAATTTCAGTGCCGATCATTTCGTCAAAATAGAACAATGAAACGTTTGCAGTGAACATGCCAAAATCATAGACATGAGAGACGTTGGGCATTAATGGGATGGCCACTGTATTTAATCCGGGCGCAAGGTCTACTTCTTCTGAAGCATTGACGAATTTAGGTCCAAAGACATCAAGTCTTACCGACCTAGTTCGATCTACATGGTTTTCTATTGCTACTAACAACAGCCCAGCTTGATCTTGAGAAAAGACGTTTCCAGGCACAACGGAGTGGATACTGGCAACAGGGAGCACAGTGATCTGATACTGGGCAAATAGAAATGAAAACTCGCCGACATTAATCTCAAAAGTGACCGTGTGAGTGCCTAGGGTTGCTGTTTCGTTCACTGTGTAGTCAACGACAACTGTCAACGTCTCTTCCGGACCAATGGTAAAGTTTACAAACTCACTGAGTGGGTCAACTGGACTCTGGCTTCGAATTTCACCTGATATATCCACAAAACGAGCAAACCCGTCAAATGAGGTATTTAGTAGGTTTTGGACTGTTGCATTTACTTGGCCTCTCTCTGCTTGGTAAAGTTCAGTTGGTACATTAACATCGCTGATTTGAATATTCGGTGCAGCTGCAGGGACGAAACCTTGCAGACCTATAGCTGAGGTCATGAACAACACTGCAATCATGAGCGTACAGATGCGAAGTGACAGTTTCACTAGTCGGCCACCTTGCTATTACTGGTCTTAGAGTGCAGAGCCAATGTTTAATGCAGCTTTTAAAGTCTTTCTGACTCGGAAGGAATGTGCAAATCCGATTTTTCTCGCAGACATAACCTCACAGGCGGTTTTGGCTTTCGCCAATTCGATGGGTTTAAATAGAATAGCATTACTGCATTGTGAAGCTATATATAGCGTAGCTATATATTTGGAGCAAATCAAAATGACCGAAATGCCCACCGACAGAACCTACAACAAAATACGTGAATGGACCCGTGAAATTAACCGTGGCATTCTTGAGTTCTGGGTACTCAACCTATTACGGCAGGAAAGCCTTTATGGAGCACGTATTAGCGCTCTTATCGAAGACATGTCGGCAGGGCGTATTCAAATGGAACCTGGAACCATCTATCCCCTCCTCAACCGTCTCGCAGAGAAAGGCTGGGTCGTAGGGGATGTCAAAGTCCGCAGTGAAGGGCGAGGACCCATGCGCCGATATTATAGGTTAACAAAGGATGGCGATCGCCTGCTCCAAGCTATGATTGACCATTACTTTGATACATACGAAGCGCTCTTCCAGTTAATGGCCTCTGAGTTCCAATCGGTCCGTAAGCGTTTATCCGAATTAATGGAGGAAACCGAATAAATGTCAAACAAAATTCAGCTGCGTGTTGTCTCCTTACCCAGTGATGAAGCTGGACGAGGAATCGTTCGCGTCGACCCCAGGGTCATGGAACGCCTTGGCGTCACATCCGGAGATATCATCGAAATCACCGGCAAAAAGATCACCGGTGCCCGGGTCTTGCGAGGCCAATCCATCCATGCCGGTTCCAGTAAAATCTTCATGGATGGCCTTGTCCGAAGTAACGCCGGTACAGGAATCGGGGAATTCGTTGAAGTCAAACGTATTGATCCACCGCCAGCAAAACGAGTGGAACTGGCTCCCGCTCAACGTGGCGTTCGCATTGTCGCTGAAGGTGAAGCTGTAAAACCCAGTCTCAATCAGCGCCCCGTCGCGCCCGGCGATATTATTAGCACAGCCGGATCTGGCACTTACCGCAGTGGTGATTTCTCTGTCTTCGAAGCCATGATGCGAGGTGCAGGCACGCCCTTTGCCCTTGGCGAAATCAAGTTCGTTGTTACAAATACCACTCCCAAAGGCGTGGTCAAAATCACTGAGGACACCATTATTCAAATTCAACCTGAAGCCGTTGATGTCACCGTCAAAGCTCCCTTAGTTACCTACGAAGACATCGGTGGACTCGATGAAGCTATTGACCGGGTTCGGGAGATGATTGAACTTCCCCTCAAACACCCTGTCCTCTTTGATCGTCTCGGCATTGATCCACCGAAAGGGGTTCTACTTTATGGTCCTCCAGGTACAGGTAAAACCCTGCTTGCACGCGCTGTGGCTAACGAATCCGACGCCACATTCATTTCCATCAATGGTCCTGAAATCATGAGCAAGTTCTATGGTGAATCGGAAAAACGTCTCCGAGAATTATTCGAAAAAGCCTCTGAACGCTCTCCAAGCATCATTTTCATTGATGAAATCGACAGTATTGCCCCCAAACGTGAAGAAGTCCAAGGTGAAGTCGAACGCCGCGTCGTCGCTCAATTACTTGCTCTCATGGACGGGCTTCAAGCCCGAGGACGAGTGATTGTCATTGCCGCGACAAACCGACAAGACGCCTTGGATCCAGCCCTGCGACGTCCTGGGCGCTTTGATCGAGAGATTGAGATTCCTGTACCAACACGTAATGGACGCAAGGAGATTCTCCTAATTCACACCAGGGGTATGCCATTAACGAGTGATGTGGACCTAGATGCGCTTGCTGATTCGACTCACGGCTTTGTAGGGGCAGATCTCTCAGCAATTGCACGTGAAGCTGCCATGAATACGCTTCGAAGGATTCTCCCGAAGATTAATCTGGATGAAGACCAACCTCTTCCCGCCGATATCATTGAGGGCCTTGAAGTCACAGGAGATGACTTTAATGAGTCGCTTCGCCGGGCTGAACCCTCAGCCTTACGTGAAGTGTATCTAGAAATCCCGAAGGTATCTTGGGATGATGTTGGGGGGTTAAAAGATGTCGAGAATGAACTCCGTGAGGCCGTTGAGTGGCCTCTGAAGTTTCCCGCAAAGTTTGAAAAAGTCGGTGTCCAACCACCCAAAGGCATCCTACTTGTGGGACCACCAGGAGGGGGAAAGACTTTGCTAGCAAAAGCAGTTGCTACTGAAAGTGAAGCCAACTTCATTGCTATTCGTGGACCAGAAATCTTTAGCAAGTGGGTTGGCGAATCTGAGAAAGGCATTCGCAAGATTTTCCGGAAGGCTCGACAAGTTGCCCCCAGTATCATCTTCTTCGACGAACTCGACAGTATCGCTCCTGCCCGTGGACAATGGCAAGGCAGTCACGTTTATGAATCCGTCCTCAACCAATTACTGGCTGAAATGGATGGCATGGAGGAGCTCAAAGGCGTCGTCGTAATCGCGGCTACTAATCGCCCAGAAATCATTGACCGCGCCCTCTTGCGACCTGGACGCTTCGACCGAATCATCTTGGTACCACCACCCGATCAAGAAGCCAGGCTAGAAATTCTAAAGGTGCACACCCGGAATATGCCACTCGCTAATGATGTTGACCTCGAGAAAATCGCCAAGACCACAGATGGCTATTCGGGTGCCGACCTTGCCAATCTCGTCCGCGAAGCAGGAATGTATGCCATCCGCCGCGAAGAACAATTATCCACCGTCAGTGCTAAACACTTCGATGATGCAAAGGCGAAAATTAAACCCAGCGTTACTCCCGAAATGATGAAAGCCTACAAAGATTACATAGACGCTATGTCCACTCAACGTGATGCAATTGACACAACACCCGGTCCGTACACCTAGCATTTCAAAAATCCGGCTCTGTGTGAGCCGGAAATCCTCATCTTTTCCTCTTCTACGCCAGTCTCTCAGTTGTATAAAAAGTTTATAAGGGCATCAGCCACTCTATAAAAGGTCTTTAAAAAGGCTAATAAGCGCACTCCACCGGCTGGGAGGTATTCGTTTTGGCAAAGAGACCCAAATATAAAATTGAAAACGTCGTTGCTAGCGTCGAAGTCGACGCAAAAATTGATCTTAATCTTCTTGCTCGAAAACAACGGGATGCAGAATATAATCCTGAACAATTCCCAGGACTAATGCTTCGCGTCAAAAACCCCAAAGCCACCATCCTCGTCTTCAATAGTGGACGAATGGTCATCACCGGATTACGTCGAGAAAGTGAAGCAGAGAAGGCTGTTGAAAACGTAATTCTGAAAATTCGAAAAGCTGGCATCACCGTATCGGGAACACCCAAAATCACGATTCAAAACATCGTCGCGTCAGGCGATCTACATAGTCGAGTCGATCTCGACATGGCCCAGATGGCCCTTGAACGCTGTCTGTATGAACCCGAAGTCTTCCCCGGACTTATCTACCGCATGAAAACCCCCAAAGCCGTCTTCCTCATCTTCAGCAGTGGACGTATCGTCTGCGCGGGTACGAACAAAGAGACTATTACCCGTAAAGCCATCTATCTCCTCGCAGACCACATGCGCGACCTAGGCCTCATCGAATAAACGGTTAAAGAACCTTGCGGGTTCCATGTCAGGCACTTACTCTCCTAGTTGATCGAGGGACCTTATACATTCAACCAACAAGTGCACGGTAGCTTCTAGATCCGAATATTGAATCAATTCGTTCGTCGTATGGAAATATCGGGTTGGGACAAGCAACGATGTTGCCTTGCTTCCCGATTTCACCACTTCAACAGCAGCTGCATCCGTCCCAAAATGAATAGGAGCACGCAAGGCGACTTCTTGCAATGATAGTCCATGTTGCTCTGCTACAGTAATAATCCAGCTATTCATTAACGGTGAGGTTACATGAAACTGATCTGCTTTTAGTAACACTGGTCCATCGCCGAGTCTCGCAGGAACCAGTCCTGCTTTGATGTTGGGATGATCGCCAGTTGGTGACACATCCAAGGCTATCACAAAGTCAGGTTCCACTCCAAACGCAGCAGGTCCCGCTCCCCGAGTTCCCAACTCCTCTTGTACCGACGCTACACCCACCACCCTCATCGGCAGCGTCTCACTTCGAATTCTACGAAAGGTTTCAATCATTGCCACTAGTCCAACACGATCATCAAAACAATTCCCAAGAAGCCTTTCATTAGTGAGTTCTTGAAGATGCTTTTCAGCTGTAACATACTGACCGATTTCTAATCCCATTGCCCGTGCTTCTTCTGCACTCTGAGCACCACAATCAATGAACATCTTATCAAAATCTGGCTCATAGCCTTGCTGATACTCATTCAGCGGAATAATGTGAGGTGCACTCAATCCCACAACACCAGGGGTTTTTCCTTGCTGTCCGTGAATGGTTATTCGTTGTCCGAGAATATTCCAGCGGTGGCCAATCAGCCGGTTGAACCGTAAGTATCCCTCGTTGCTAATATAGGTTAAGAGCAGTGCCCAATCCTCGTCTTGATGGGCAATCAGCATGATTGTCTTTTCTGTCCGTCCGGTTCTTGTACCAATCACATTTCCTAATGTGTCAACGTGCAGTTCATCTACAAGTGGTTCTAATTCACGAATTACAATTTCACGAACTTCGTTTTCACGCCCTGGTGGCGCATCAGCTAACACCAACTCTCGCAGTAATTCTCGCAATTCTCATGCATCTCCCCGATTGAGCATCTTCAGCAGACGATCTGGGAAATCCGTAATAATGCCATCCACCCCCAAATCAATAAATCGCTGCATCTCCTCTTGCTCGTTAATTACCCACGGATTAATCTTCAATCCCTGTTGATGAGTTGTTAGTACAAGAGATGAATCAACAAAATGTAACGACGGATTAATGGCAGTACATCCAAGCTCCTTTGCTACAGCAGTGGGGTTCCGTAAATCATATTCATATAACAGAGCTGTAGCAATCTCGTCATTGAGACGTCGAAATGCTGTCAGAACAGGTTGAATAAACGACGAGATTAGTGTTCGATGAATTAAACCATACTCTTGAATGAGCTGCATTATCTGCGCTTCCAATCCCATCACTTTGACGTCAAGATTAATATCCAGGTTTTTATGCGGTTTCACCAAGCCCAAAAATTCAACCAATGAAGGAATTCGATCTCTACTGCCAACCTTAATTTTTTTCAGTTCACTCAATGAATATTCGGTCACTATCCCATGTTGATTAGAGAATCGCTCCAATGACAAATCATGAATGATGACTGCAACCCCATCACGGGAACTCCGAATGTCGCACTCAATGCAATCCACACCCCACGAAATCGCGGTCTGAAAAGCTGTGAGGGTATTCTCAAGAGGACCTTCTCCGCACCCTCGGTGCGCAATCACTTTGACCATACAATCACCCAATAAGATTCAGCCTTCTCTTTGGGTAAATCTTTGAGTTAAGGATTTTTTGATGTTTTGCCGAAGCGTAACATTAAAGGTATTTCCCATAAAGCACCAACTGTTTCCGACTAGTCTCTGGTCGTGATTATTTCTATGTCGAAAGACACTTCAAAATCATCAGGGAAAATTCCCAAAGACCTTTTGGTGGGCGCTAAGACAAGTGCTGAACAAGAAATCGCTGAAAAAATGCGCCATGTTAAACACAAGATCGTCATTCTCTCGGGCAAAGGTGGCGTCGGCAAAACTACTATCGCCGTTAACCTCGCCACCGCTCTCGCTTGGAAAGGTCAAGTCGTAGGCATCCTCGACGCTGACATCCATGGACCCGACGTCCCCAAAATGCTCGGATTAGAAGGCACCCGCATGGTCGGCGGCGACAAGGGTTTAGAACCCGTTATCGGGCCCCTCAATATCCTCTCCGTCTCCATGGAATTCCTCCTCCAATCCGCAGACACACCTGTCATCTGGCGCGGCCCTCTTAAAATGCGGGTCATCAGCGAATTCCTCTCCAAAGTCAACTGGGGTAACCTCGACTACCTTATCATCGACCTTCCACCCGGCACTGGTGACGAATCCTTAAGCATCATGCAACTTCTCCCCGACCTCAACGGCGTCATCATCGTTACCACCCCTCAAGAAGTCGCCCTCCTCGACTCCCGTAAAGCCGCCATCATGGTACGCCAAATGAACATCCCTATCCTCGGCCTCATCGAAAACATGTCCGGCTTCCACTGCCCCCACTGCGGCAAAATAACCAACCTTTTCGGTAAAGGTGGCGGTAAAAATGCCGCCAAAGAACTCAACCTCTTTTTCCTTGGCGATCTTCCCTTCGATCCACGTGTTATGATACTATCTGATGAAGGTAAACCTTTCATCGTCACCGAAGCCAAATCCCCGGTCGCCCAAGCGTTCCAACACGTCGTCGACCGGCTCTTAGAACGATTAAAAGGACAGCACTAATCAAGATCGGAAAATTAGTTAAATGCGCATCTAATCTTCAGGTTGTACCAATTGTTCTTCTTTGGAAAATGCCATCATAGGCTTTCCGTTTCGGGCTGAAATTAATTCCAAAAACTATATCTTCGCCCTTGACGGTGAGAGTTCATGAACGACAAAGAGCGATATGGTTCCGTCATCAGACGACTCCAACGTCGAATGAAAAATTATGTGGAGAATGGACCCACTCCTGGGGCCACCATGTCCGTGGTTACTAGTGCTGGTCCCCTCTGGATGGAAGGATTTGGATATCGGGATTTGGCAAAGTCTGGCCAAGTGGACACCCAGACAATCTTTCAGATAGGATCCACCACAAAGTTGTTCACTGGTCTCTCATTCATGCTTGCTGTTCAGGAAGGTCTGGTTTCTCTTGATGATAAGATAATCGATCGTTGGCCTCAATTTACAATCAACTCTAGACATGGTCCAAGAGAACATGAGAAGATTACTTTCCGACATCTTCTATCGCATCGCGCCGGTTTACCCAGAGAGCCCCGCATTGGTGGAAACTTCGGTAATGAAGACCCATACATTTTCGAGGACGCAGTTGAATCTATCAAAGAGTGTTGGATGATTGCCCCAGTTAATGATCGCTACTACTACTCAAACATTGGAATGGACATCGTAGCCTACTCGCTTCAATATGCCACAGGTATGACCTACCCAAATTGGACAAAGAAGAAGCTAGGCGCACCTCTTGGGATGACCACCCTTCGATATGGAAGCAGCGAAGCCCTCAAGGAAGATAACGTTGCCATAGGAACTGAAACTGGAAGACACGAGTGTGAATTTGGTGCGTCCGAAGATTATGGCTGCGGGGATGTCTGGATTGGCCAAGAAGATCTTGCGAAGGTTCTTGTCCTCGTTCTGAATGAGGGTAAGTATGATGGAAAGACAGTACTTCGAAAGGATCTCTTCCAACAGATGATTCGCCCACATTTCGTCAAAGACAGAGGATTCAATTATGGTCTGGGCGTTGACATCTACGGAGGGTTCACCCCGAGAATTCTAGGACATGGCGGTGGCTCAATCGGATATGGAAGCACCTTCTACTGGATTCCTGCCTATGACTTTGGTGTAAGTGTCCAGACCAATCGAGAAGATTATTCGGGAGAAACCAAGAACCCCCATACGCTCGGAACGCAAGCGCGAGAACAGCTCCTCAAGATACACGGTGTAACGCTTACTCGAAGAAAACCCAATGAGTTCCTTGATGAAAAAGTCGAAGCTCCCATTATCAAGGATATCTCACAACTTGCTGGTTTCTATGCCGGGCTATGGAATAACACCGTACTCATCACATACAAAGAAGAGACGCTCTATTGGCATGATCAATTCGAACTAACACCAAAGGGAAATGGATTCGTCCTGCCATCTGGGAGTAGTGTGCGATTCAACTTCAAATCAAAGAAATCCAAACTGCCGTATAGCGTAACTTACGTTGGTGTCAGATATCCCATAGCTGAACTCAATATGTCACGAGTGAATCCCGTTGGACCCACCCCAAATGCCCCATCGCTCAACCCGGAACAAGCTCAGAAAATAACAGGGATTTACAAAGCCACCTATTATGGAATAGAACCTACCTTCAATCTCGCCAAGGTCGACGAAGGGCAACTCTACATACAAACAATGCTTGGTTTACGACCTGCCTACCCCCATCCATCCATAGAAGGGCTCTGGTTCCTACCCAAGGGCGAGACAGTAACCTTTGATGGCGAAGACGAACTCTGGGTTGAAAACTGCCGCGGTGTAAAATGGAATAATCCACTAAAAGAGCTCAAGGCGCTGGCTCAAACTGATTCTAGACACCGACTCCTACAAAAGTGGGTCCTTGACCAAATTGCCGCTCATCTCAAGACCCTGGATCGAAAGAATGAGGCTAAAGAAGTGAGAGTACTTAAAAAAGAGCTCTATGGGCATAAGAAAAAATGAGAATGCCCCTTGCTCTTCTCAATGCCAATCCATCATTCTCGCGCATGGACTTGGCCTATTACTAAGTTGGTGGCAACGATTACACCAATCGAATGAAATACCTATTCTTTCGTTTGCTCTGTTGGTTCGGGATCTTCCGATACCACAAACAAATGATCGTCCTTCAATGTGAAAGCCGCTAACTCGAACTTGCCCGTCATTGTTATCGCTTTCTTGGGGCAAACGGCCTCGCAGGTGCCACACCAGATGCACCGGTCAAAGCGGAATTGGGGTTTCTTTTGGGTTTTGGTTTTGGTGGATTCGACCATTTCGATGGCGGTAGCGGGGCATTCGCGGCTGCAGAGACCGCAGCCGGTGCATTTTTCGAGGTCATGTTCGATGTTGCCGCGGAGGCGTTCGGGGCGGACGGCTTCTTGGAAGGGGTAGCGGATGGTGGCGGTTTTTCTTCGGAGTACGGTGCCGAGGATTTCGCCTTGCATTGCTCCAGGTCGTGGCATGTTTGTGTTTCACACTCCTAGGGGGTGATAGCAATAATCCAGTCCATGATGAAGGGCCAAGCTAGCAGGATACCTACCATGAGGAGGCTTATAGGGATGACCCATTTCCAACTGGACTTGGCGATTTGGTCGATTCGCCAGCGAGACATGAGGGCTTTGATGTTGGACAGGATTAGGACGATGATGGAAGTTTTTACGATGAACCAGAAGGCATAGTAAATAGCAGCCAGGGCAGGATTCAGCAGAAAGGGCATGTTTGCTGCAACCCAAGTCATGTATTGACCCGAGTTGATGGTGACGCCGTGGACAAAGCCACCATTAGCTAAGAAGACCATAAAGATTTCAGGGCCCAGGGGACCTCCTAGGAAGACGGCCGTGCCCAGTGCCGCTGCGAGGAGGACTTCAAAGTTATTGGAGAGGCGGAAGAATGCTAGCTTCTTGCCGGAGAATTCGGTTTCCCAGCCCCCGACGATTTCGGTTTCAGCAATGGGGGCGTCAAAGGGAATCCGTTCGGCTTCAGCTTGTGCTGCGATAATAAAGACGACGAAGAGCCCGATGAAGGCGGGGTTGAAGAGCAGGGGTAAGCCGAGGTTGGCCTGGTAAATGACCACGCCCGTCAGACTCAGGCTACCTGCCACCATCCCTGCTGCAAAGAGGGCAAGTAGCAAAGGAATTTCATAGGCGAGCATCTGGACAACGCCCCGGATAGCACCGGTAAATCCAAACCGGTTCGACGACGACCACCCGGCGATGAACAGCATCATAGTGAACATGGTGCTGAAAAAGCCAATCATCAACAGATCTCCTTCAAAATACATAATCCCCGTCACGGTGAATAAGGGTGTCTGGGAAATGGCAATCGGCACCAGCATCAGCACCGAAATCGGAATCGCCAGGGCTAAAATCGGGGTCAACGTGAAGCCAATCTTATCCACTGCAGCGGGGGTAATATCCTCTTTAGCCATCAGCTTGACAAAATCAGCGAAGGGTTGGAGGATGCCGCGCCAGCCCGTGTGTAAGGGGCCAATGCGGTGGTGTTGGTCAGCATAGAATTTACGGTCCACCCATTCCAGGTAGAAGGCATAGCCCATCAGGAAGAGGAACCCAGGAAAGATCACAATCATCAATAAGGTTACAATGACATTCAATGGTGGAGGTAAGATAACCTGCACATGGCGCACGCTCCAGTGGGTCACCTTTATGATTCGCTTCTGCTAAAAAAGCCTTCTACTACCACAAAGTTTTCTCCAAAACCCACTTTCTAAAATAAAAAAGAAGAAGAATTACTTCTCCTTTTCAAATTTGAGTGCGAGAGAATTAATACAGTAGCGGCACCCAGTCTTATCTCGCGGTCCATCATCGAACATGTGCCCCAAATGCCCGCCACAATTCTTGCACACGACTTCGATTCGCCGCATCCCATGCGACAGATCCACTTTTTCCTCAATTTTGTCTTTATCTAGAGCCTCATAGAAACTCGGCCACCCAGTACCCGACTCAAATTTAGCATCCGATGAAAAAAGCTCCACCCCACAACCCGCACACTTGTAGGTTCCCTTCTCCTTATGGTTCCAATACTTACCCGAAAACGCGCGTTCTGTCCCCTTCTCGCGCAACACATGATACTCTTCTTTTGACAGATTCTCCTTCCATTCTTCTTCGGTAATTTCTCTTGCCTTCTTCATTTCAATCAATTCTCCTAATGCTACGAATTCCAAACGCCTCTAACAAATAATAGCACTAACCAGTGATTGGAAAAGGGTGCTATAACTCTAAGGAACTTACCAGAGTTACCCACGCCAGGTCTTCACGCAGTTCGACTCTTTACAGCTTTTCTGCTGAAACCGATTCCAAGGCTTCTCATTTTTTGACTTGTCAGGATAAGTGAGAATAATTTTATTGGTACAGCTGAAACATCCAGGATCTCCTTTTTTTCATAGCCATTTCTTTTTTCGAAACATTGCTATCATTAATACTCCAATAATGATCATCACTATTATGATAACTGGATAAGACCAAGGGATTCCGAGTTCAGGCATGAATTGGAAGTTCATACCATAAATTCCTGCAATCAATGATAACGGAATGAAAATTGTGGTGATGACGGTAAGAACTTTCATGACTTCATTCATTCGGTTACTGACACTAGACAAGTAAATGTCAAGCATCCCCGAAAGCATGTCTCGATAGGTCTCAACAGTCTCCATTACCTGGATTGTGTGATCGTAAAGGTCACGAATGTATATTTTGGTATTTTCGTTTATTAGACTAAACTGACCGCGATCCAAATGACTGATCACTTCGCGAATTGGCCAAATAGATTTTCGTAAGACAATCATGTCCCGTTTCAAGCGGTGAATCTCATTCAAGGTTTTTTGTGTGGGATCCTCTACTAACTCGTCTTCAAGTAACTCAATTTTGCTACTAAATTTTTCAATGACACTAAAATAGTTGTCAACGATTGCATCTAACAAAGCATAGGCTAGATAATCACTATGCATCTGCCTAATCTTTCCACGTTTGTTTCGAATTCGTTCCAAAATAGGTTCAAAAATAGCCTCTTCAGTCTCTTGTAAGGAAACAACAAAGTTTGAGCCTAAAACGATGCTTATCTGCTTGGCAATCACTTCAAGAGTATCCTCATCATAACTAACATTCTTTATGACAATAAACAGGTATTCACCATAATCCTCAATCTTGGGTCGTTGTGTGGTGTTCAGAATATCCTCAACTACAAGCGGGTGAAACCCAAGACAAACCCCCAGTCTTTCTAAGATCTCTACTTGATGAAGTCCGACCACTCTGATCCATGTCATCGGTGCGCTTTCTTTGTACTTCACACACTCCTCAACTTCCTCCAGCTCCTTAGCAATGTACTGTCTTTTATCATAATCGAGAACCCAAATCCGCGTTTTCTCTGGTTTCCTTTCACCCACATAAATCGCCGTGCCTGGCGGAAGCCCAACTTGGCTAGATCGTCTCCGCTTATCTTTTACCACCTATAACACCTCCACGTCATGACTGATCCTTCCTGGCCTTTGGAATCCTAACCATGACGCATACTAACTCAGTGCGTTCCTCTCCTACTACTCCCTTTCCCCGATATTAGAATAGTGCCTCTTCTTGAAGGAGTTAATAACATGAACATTATTCACCCTCAGTGAAGAACCCCAATTAGCCACACTACTCACGTAAATTCACTTTCATGGAGGTGGGCGAGTATCAGCTATTTCGGAAGCTTAAACACGAAGAAAAAAGACACCTACAAATGGGCACAAATTGTTTTGCCTTCAACAGGGTTTTACGAAAAGCCGATAACGCATGGATTTCCCAATTTCAACTAAGCTCTTCTGAACATAAAAAGGACGATAGAAATGAGTTCACTAGAATTCTGTGATTAACCGCGCCAAGCTTTCACGCGTTCCCGCTCTTCTCGGCTCTTCTCTTGGAACCACGCCCACGGCTTCTCCTCCTTCGACCCATCAGTGTACAAAAAGACAATCCGATTCGACAATTCAGATTGCCAGTCTACGCTGACGTAAAATCCACACTAAAGCAAATATGACAATTACCGCAACCACGGCGATCACAAACAATATGGCAGGAACTAGTTCTGGTGGGATACCCAGAAAGGGAAGGTTCGGATCAGGGGGTGGGATATCGGGAATCGAAAACAACCAAACACTGGAACAACATACCGTAACAATATCTGCACACACGACAAATACCCCAGGACTTGACTCAATGATTCCAATGCCGAACGTCCCTTTAGGAAGATAATCAGGATACGTACAATTCCATTCTTGGTTTCCAGTCACATTTGTTCGAACCAGCAAAATATCCCTGAAGTCTTCACCGATCCGCCAGGTACCACCAACCAGCGCATATCCTCCATCTGAACACTGGACAACATCAAATATGGTATCATGGAGTGGTCCACCGAACGTATGGTTCCAAAGCATTACGCCATTTGTATCAGTTCGGAGAAGATAGATATCGAAGGCCGCAGAATTTGATCCTTGACCAAAAGTTTCCCCGTACAAGATGAATCCGTTATCGGTTGTTTGTTTCAGACCCGAAAAAGTAAGACCAAGTGGTGCACCTGGAAAGGTGAAGTTTTGTTCCCAAAGAAATCCTCCGGTCGAGTTGGTACGCGTCAAAGCAATGTAATCTCCATTGTACGTCCCAGCCAGTGCAAAGCCTGCATCCTCGCAATGGACGAAATCCACAAAAGTACTCCCCGCTGAAGAATAGAACTGATGCCACAGATAATTCCCTTCCGCATCTATCCGATGAAGGAAATAATCCGCTACTCTCCAACCAGTCATAACAAATCCCCCGTCTCCGCATTCCATGACCGAACAACCCCCCTGATCAATATTCCCCGATAGAAGGGGAAACATCTTCTTCCAACGAAGCATTCCATCAGGTTCCGTTCGAATAAGAAAATGTGTCATATCTCCATGAATATTCGGAGTAGTGCCAATAATTGCAAATCCCCCATCCGCGCACTGGCACACGTCCTTCGGTGCGCCGCCTCCAAATAAATAATCGATTTTGTAAACCTCTTCCCATAAAAGCGTGCCCTGAGCATCAAAGCGACCCAGCCATATGGTCCCATCAGGATGACCCATAGAAAACGCCAGTACTGCATACCCGCCATCAGCGGTTTCAATTAACCGTTCAGGATACAATACAATACCCTGGTCATTATGCGCAATTATAGTAGACCAAAATGGCGGAGAGCCAGCCCGCGGAGCTGTTGATGCCTCTGCACTCGCAACGCTATTTCGAAGCTGGACACCCCCCAACCCAGCAACCATCACCATGAGGGACACAACTACGACAATGCACGCTTCCCGACACTTCACTCGCCTACTCAATTCTCTCTGCC
>JAEOUH010000056.1 GCA_016839365.1 Candidatus Hermodarchaeota archaeon | reverse complement strand
GGTAGGTTAGAACAATATCCCAATAAGATGAACGCCGTTTCTTGAAAGGGAGCCAGAAATAAGCAAACAGAACTGAGAGGCAAAAATAGCTTAAGGTAATTAATAGCCACCCCCCAATTCCAATTGTGCGGTAGAATCCTAATATTACACCAAAAAAGACGATGCCATACAGATGATGTGCTACATAGGAAATGAGGGCTATTTGTCCGTTGATTTCGAAGAACCGACTGGCGGGATTCCACCATTGCCAAACATCAACAGTAGTAACCACACTGGCAACCGTAAGAAGAGCCATGCCGGTCGAGAGCAAAAAGAACCCGTTGGTTAAAGGATATTGAGTAACAGGGTCACCAAGAAGGAAAAATGGAAGGACCAAGGAACACATCAAGCCACCCACGACCAATAGGTCGTACACGAGCCGACGTGGATTGGAAGGCTTTTGGATAAATGCTTCCCCAATAAAGGTGCCAATAATAGGGCAGGCAAGCCAGGGGAAAAGGGGGGCTTTACCAGTAGCAATGATAGCTGAGAGGTGATCTACCCATGTTTGAGGCGGAGCATACTGAATATTACCCACAGTTCCCACGATGGCTTCATAATTCAACCAGACTCGGAGAAATGGAGCTAAAACGATAATTAGAATTGGAAGGACGAAGCGATAGCGTTTTGGCATAAAAAGGGTGAGTTGGGCAACAATGAGTGACAGACCAATAAGTTGAAGGATACTCCAGTCCAGAATCCAGATTGTACCAAACATTACCACCGAGAACAGATAGCCCAAGCCCATGATGAGAATACCTCGGGTGAGTACCCATCCCCATATGGATGATGGAGGAGTACCCTTCTGTTGGAAACGATTGTTCACCAAAACAATACTAATCCCTGCAACAACATAGAACAATGGTGCAGGAATGATTCCAAAGAATAGGATTAGCATGGCTACGAGAGAATGGAAGCCTCCACCCACGAAGGTTTGTCCAAAATGGTTGATGACCATGAAAATGAGGGCAACTCCACGCAGCACATCCACGGAAGCCAAACGATTGTCGTGTTCAACAAAGGATTCCGCTTCTTCCATGCGTCCACACCCACGGTATCTAGCTAATCTTTCTAGGCAGGTTAGCGTTCCCTGACCCATATAAGAGATTCTCATATAGGCTCAAGAATCCGCGGCTCAATCAAAACTCCCCTCGTTGTCTCCCAAAGCCATATAACGGCACAAAAACAGAGTGATAGGATAGCGAGGTATCAACCTTCCCGAACGACGGTATAGTTCTTCCAGAGGGGGTTCATATTTGTCTGTTCCACCAGCAGTCTGCACCTATATCTACCGGTACGAGCGTCCATGTCATAAGCGAGGGGAAAGATGCACACACCCTACTGTTCCTGGAAGCCCCTATTGTCGATGGCACCAAGTGTTACCTGATAAGGATTTTCGTGGTATTGATTTCAGTGAAGCTGAAGAGGAACACAAGCATCTGTGTGAAGCCCATCTCGTTGATGCACGCCTCGATGAAGCGATTTTATTGGAAGTTCTGTTACATGATGCCAATCTTCATGGTGCCACTTTGATGAAGGCTAATCTTCAAGGGGCGAATCTCTCACAAGCCAATTTACATGAAGCTGATTTGTGGGGTGCAAATCTTAAGGGGGCAATTCTTTGGGGTGCCAACTTATACGGGGCTCAACTAATCTTAACTCAATTACAGTTCGCTGATTTAGTGCGGGCTAACCTGGAAAATGCCATGTTTGATGGTGCAGTCTGTGAATATACTGATTTCCGGGGGGCGGATCTGCAACTAGCGCATTTTGAAGGTGCTCACATCACGCATTGTTACTTTGCCGGTGAATTTGGCTCAGCTCGGCTTATGCTCTGTACGCTAAAAAACGCCGAATCCTTGGAGCAGTTAGTTGCACAACAGAAACGTATTGGCCTCCGTTCAGATCTAAGTTCCGGGGATAAACTCAGAGCCTACACTATTGAGGATTATGTGATTGAGCCCCGTGATTACCGTGATATTGCTCGAGATCATCGAGTTCTGAAAATATATTTCAAACAGGAAGGTCGATTAGACCGAAGTAGCAACCACTATCTCAAAGAAATACGTTCAATGCGAAGATACTACTGGCAGAAAGCATCTGGGCAAGTTATCGAGAAAAATAATGACGAAAAACCTTCCACAACGGAGCGCGTACACTGGACATTACGTGGCATCAGCAGCAAATTACTGGACACACTTTTTGGGTATGGTGAAGAACCATCAAAACTGATTGCCTGGACAATGGTAACCGTTCTGTTGTCGGCTATTGTACTCTTCCTCTTCAATCCGACTCAGGGAATACCAGGATTTATCACTAATTTAGCAACGGCCATGGTATCCTTTGCGGTTGCTCCTCCCATCCCGATTGAACAGATCCCCCAATTTTGGTTCGCAAGTGTTACTGCATTTGTGGGCAAATTCTTCTTAGCACTCTTTGTGTTTATCCTTGGAAGAAAAGTTGAACGCTAGCATTCTAACGAAGGAAAGATATTCTGTGCGAGGATGCGTGACACATCAAAGTAGGTAAAGGGTGCATTTCGTTTACTGACTCCATTGGTGATTTCAAAACAGAAGCTCTGTGCTCCTGCTGATACGTATGCCTGGACTGTCTTTCGAATGTCTTCAGGGGATCCTACCAAGGTAGTGGATTTGACCGCAGTTTCAGGAATATCCTCAACGATAGGGAACAGCTTACTGAAATCGAGTTTGACCACATCATCAGAATCATAGGTTAGTAAACTGATCCGATCTGGATGAAGGCCCTGTTCCAGATAAATCTGAGCATACTCATCCTTCCAATAACCCAGAGCGACCAAGACCTGCGGCTGTAAGACGAGTTGTGCCCGATGATTTCCCAGATATTGAGCTATGCGTTCTGGGTCATCATGCATAAACACTCGCCCCCAGTATCCCGCAGTAAAATTCGCAGGATCACGGTCAAAACGTTTCATAAGTTGGTGGATATCCTTCAGATCCTCTCGGTATAATTCTGGTAACGCAGCATGAGGTAGCCAGCCATCTGCATGTTGGGCAGTTAATTTTCGAGTCCGTGGACCATTTCCGGCAATCCAAAGGGGAGGATTCGGTTGTGTCAGGGGTTTGGGTTCAAGAACAGCGCGTCTCAGGTTGTAGAATCGACCTTGATGGCTCACTGGTTCAGTTTGACCCCATAATAATTTCATGACTTCGATACATTCCTTTAGGCGGCTCACAGCGTATTTCGAATCAAACCCATAGGCAGCCAGATTCATTTTTTCGCCAGCACCAATACCAAGGATGAACCGGCCACCTGATTGATGATCTAACGAGACCGCGTTTTGCGCTAAGGAGGCTGGGTGTAAACGGATCGCATCGGTCACGGCGACTCCAAAAGACATCTCTGAGGTTAGTTCTGTGAAAGCACCTAGCATTGTCCACGGTGAAAGAAAAGTATCAATACCAAAATTTGTCATTCCGCGTAAATGATCGGGTACCCAGCAAATGCTCCAGTTCTTTTGCTCAATCATTTGGGTAAGTTTGGTTTTCACTAAATCCCAGGATTGCGAGTAGAAGAGTTGTTGTCCAAATTCAATCATTCAAACCACAAGACCAAGTGAGGATGCGGATAAGCATTCACCACTTGGGATTCTTATATCTGACTTTTTACTAGCCTGATCTGTGTCTGGATGAAATAATGACAAGTAGTGATGCAATCACAAGTCCGAAGACGACCCACCAAATCCAGCCCAGCCAAATAATGCTGCCATCGATTTCTGCCCAACCACGAAAAACTGCCATATAGCCAGAGACAGTGAGTACCACGAATGTCATGAAGCCGATACAGGCAATATCTATCTTACTGAGACCCGCCATCTTGATTTCACCTGCAGGAAGCTTGGTGCAATATGTGTAGCCATTTCCTCAAAATTCTGAGGCCAATCTGTCGAGATAATCCTTAGAATACGGCACTATAAGGTTGACGATTTTGAAATCTTGCGTAACATTAAGCACACTTAAATGACCCCAACCGCCAATGGAAACGAAAACCCTATACAAAATTTCTTTCATCCCTGGTTAGGTGAAATTCATGATTAAAACTAAACTCACCGAAATGCTCGGCTGCAAACACCCCATAATCCAAGCGGCAATGGGACCATTCTATACAACCAAACTGTGTGCAGCCGTCTCCAACGCAGGTGCCTTCGGTATTGTTTCCCACACAAACCTACGTAATATGGACCCCATCAAAGAGATGGAAAAGAACATCCTCGACGTGGTTGAAAATACCGATGGACCCTTTGGCGTCAACATTCGAACAGCTCGACTCCAAATCGACTATCCTGAACTGATTAAACTCATCCCACGGATTCGGAAGGAGAACAAAAAAGTTAGAGAGCAACTCCGCCTGGTTATTACCTCAGCAGGTGATCCCCGTCCTGGTGCCCATCACTTCAAGGAAGTCGACCCAGACCTTTTAGTCTTCCATGTGATTCCTGCCAAATGGCTGGCAGTAAAAGCACTCGATCCAGCCTGGTTCCAAAAGAAATTCCCAGGCACAAAAGGTGTTCTTGATGGTATTGTTGCTACTGGCTACGAAGGTGGTGGTCACAACTCGTATGAGAAAGTTGCAACCACTGTTCTCACCGCTGAAATGGTTGAAATGGCCGGTGCCCTGCCCGTCGTTTCTTGCGGTGGATATTTTGATGGCAAAGGCCTAGCTGGTGCTCTAGCAATGGGAGCAGTTGGTATTCAAATGGGCACCCGATTTATTGCCACTAAAGAATGCGAATTCCACGATGACTACAAAGCCCTCATTCTCCCTGCAACTGACGAAGACACCGTCGTGACA
Source organism: Candidatus Hermodarchaeota archaeon (assembly GCA_016839365.1). Classification (GTDB taxonomy): domain Archaea; phylum Asgardarchaeota; class Hermodarchaeia; order Hermodarchaeales; family Hermodarchaeaceae; genus Hermodarchaeum. The sequence continues at coordinate 6,750 of JAEOUH010000056.1, read as the reverse complement.
ACAGGTGCCTTTGGACCCATTCGACTGCTTAAGAACGAATACTCCAAGGAGCATGGGGTGCCGGTTCCCGACCGCGAAGCTCGCATGGCGGAAGAGTCCTCAATGACCGCAGATGATCTCCTCGACGAGATGGAACGCTACGAACTTGTCTACAAGGGGGATGTCCAGAAAGGTCCTATCCTTGTTGGTCAAACTATCGGCGGCATCGATAACATCCCAACAGTCCAAGAAGTCATTGATCGTATCATCAAAGAGGCCGAAATGCGACTCAAAGCCGTTACGAAGCTGGTTAACTAACAAATCACTTATTTTTGCGAGGAGCTGCGAACAAGCTCCTCGTGTTACTTCTTTTTTTCCGAATAATGACTTTCTCTGTTTTGCAGAAGGATTAAGTGTACCCGCGGATAGGAAACCAGCGGGTAATGAGAATGGCGTCTGAAACAATGGATGCCACAGATGTTGTTACCGAAGAGGTTCTAGGCATTACCGTTACTACTATTGTGGATAACCAATCGGCACAATCGGATTTGGGTACCGTCTGGGGGCTATCCCTTCATGTAGAGATTCAGTTTCCAGGGCGTACTGAGGCACTGCTTATGGATACGAGCGGAAGTGCCCAGGTGTTTCGCCACAATGTGCAGGCTTTGGGTCTCGATTTTTCAAACCTTCGTGCATTAGTGATCACCCATTTTCATCACGATCATTTTGGAGCCATCCAACCAGCATTAGAACTCATTCGGCATACTGATCTAGTGACCTATTTACCTGCACATCACGAAGGCTTGGAATCAACTTTGAGTCGTTCAAATATTCGACGATGTATCGCTGAAGAGAGTCAATTGATCCGGTCAAGAGTAGCGACGACGGGAGCGCTTGGTCCAAAGAAGCTCAAAGAACACGGCACGGTGTTGAATGTGGAGGGTGTGGGTGTTGTACTCCTGATAGGATGTGCTCATCCAAAGGTGGGTAGACTACTTCAAGCAGGAAAGAAGGTATTTCCTGGTCGTCCTGTTCATGCAGTGATAGGCGGATTCCATTTGAAGACGGAAGATGAAGGTTTTGAAGTCGGGGCTTTGTTTGAGAAAGAGCAAGTGAAGCTGGTCTCTCCGTGTCATTGTACGAAGAAGGTGGCAAAGGATGCAATTCGTCGTATCGTTGGTGAAGAGGTATACCGAGAAAACGGTAGTGGTACAATCTTCACTATTCCATGACTGCAACCATAGTTTCAAAAAACCCAAGACCTATGCTGGCCAGATATCCTGATAGAACCGATTTGTTACATATGATCGCTTAGAGGCAATTGGATTCTGACAAAATCCTTGTATTGGGTTTATTTAATAGCGGGAAGCAGCTGAAGGGGTTATGGTTGTTTGATGATGCCTGAACAACTCATTTTTACAAGTACGGTTTTTCCCAATAAAGTGTCAGAACTTAATACCCTTCTTCTGGTGGATAGTATCCGTTCTTTCGCTGGTGCTTTTTCCCAGAATCTCATATGGGTGTTTACTCCGGAATACTCTGAAGAAATTTCCACACCCACTAAGGAAGCTTTAACGGAACTTGGAGCTAAGATTGTGTCTTTCGTTATCGATGAATCCAAACTGCCATTCTTTTTTGCTGATACAATTCAAGCGATTGCCTTTGCGGAATCGATGGCTGAACGGGACACAGAATTACTTGTCTGGTTAGATTCCAATACGTTAATCCTGAATGAACCCAGCGAATTCTTATTACCAGATGACAAAAGCCTTGGATATCGACCGGTACACCATACTTTAGTCGGTTCACGATTTGATGAGCCGCTTGATCCGTTTTGGACCGAAATCTATGAATCCTGCCAAGTGCCGCAAGACAGAGTCTTTCCCATGATAACCCATGTCGATGCCACCGAAATTCGACCCTACTTCAATGCCGGCATTCTGGTAACCCGTCCCACAAATCATCTTTTTCAGATTTGGCATGACACCTTCTTTGAACTATACAAACAACCCCGATGCGCAACCTTCTATCAACAAGACAAACGTTATGAAATCTTCGTTCACCAGGCAGCGCTCTCTGGTGTAATCCTCTCTATGTTTCCAACAGAAGAGCTTCAAGAACTCCCCAATATCTACAACTATCCGATTCATCTTTTCGGGGAGGACGTTTCAAAAACCAAACCCACAACACTAGAAGAGCTTGTAACAATACGTCATGAGGGATTTTATAAGGAGCTAGACTGGATTAAGAAAATTCCAGCTCAAGAAGCATTGAAGAAGTGGCTAGCTGATCGTGTATCCAAATACTCGTTCGGTTAGCCAAGTTATTTTGAGGATTCTAATTTTGATAAAACGAGATTAACATCATCAACGAGCTCAGGAGGATTCCTGATTATTTGAAATGCAGCGATCGCCGTATGAAGAGCGATCATTTGGGGTCTAGAAAGACCTTGCCCCTGAAGGATCTGCGCCTGCTGAATGAGAGAGTGAATCGCAGGATAAACTTGAGTTGTTAGGTAATCAGGAAAGACTTCACGTTTGTTGATATCCACATAATGGACTTCAACCCCATACTTGTAACAGGCACCCAAAATTCGCTCACGAATTTCTTCAGTCGCAACTCCAATAGGAATTACGACAACCGGTGTTCCTGTGGGCATGGCAACTTTATTTTGTACAGCCCGACCCACGATCTCATAGACATCACCAGGGCTTCGAATCCATTTGGCTTCAGCGAGAAGAATTCGGTTTTCAGACTTCGCTAAGAGATCCACAACCCCGCCAGGGATGGTAGCTTTTTGTTCGACGTCGAATCCATTGGATTCTAAATACCGGCGATAGACAGATAATAAAAGATATTCGGACATGAAATTCAACTCTCATCTCAAATAATGCCACGGATGATGTATTCACACTTTCTGCATATAAACAACGGTTCTCTTAAATGAAGAGCCTTCCGTGGAAAACAATGAGTTCAGATGAATTGCCATGATCATTAGAAGGACCAATGCAATCCAGTGAATCATTTTCTTCATTTACAATCACTAAAATGTTTACCAATATCTGGTAATCTTAAACCATAAATAGGTATATAAATTTTCGTGAACTAAATTGTTCATTGTTCTGCAGAACAGCGTTCTACAAACTTGACGGAATAGAGGTCCAAATGCTAAAATTTATAAATGTTTACTAATACTTGGTAAACATGTGAGTATTAGCACAACTGTCAGCTTACTCTCACAAAACGAAAAGACGAGGTTATCACGATGGGCATCTTATCCCCTGACGAAGAAATTGTCTGGAAACAATTCCATCAGGGATTATCAACCAGAGCCATCGCAAAGACTACACGGAAAAAGTGGTCAGTCGCCTATGTGTCCCGCGTGTTAAATCGCGCACGAGGAAAAATTGCTAAAGCCCTACGTGAACAAGCCAAAAGCCACCGCCTCGATGTAGAAAGTCTACTAGATTACAACGGCCTGTTAATTGGTTTCGATTATCAGGCTAACACGGTTGTCTATCTTGTTTTCACAATCCAATTGGGTATTGTTGTCTGGTACAAACACGCATCCTATGCAGGCATGTTGTGCCATAACTGTCCCAAATTGGCTGAATGCCGTGAAACCCTTGACATAATCATTAATGAGTATGATATCAGGTTACGACCCGATGAAGAAGTGCTACCAATGACCCAGCAATCTTCAGCCATTTTCAATAAGCTGGCGGCAAAAGAGATACCTCGTTATCACCGGAGTTGAAAAAAAATGACAAGAGAAAGAGAAGAGAGTCGCGTTATTCGTCCGCCTGGAGAGAGAATCTCACACGGTCGACTATTCAAACCCTCACGAGCATACCTGACGAAAAGTATTTTCGATTTATGGATTGGAGCCGTCTTCTTTTGGATAGTTGCATTATTGATTTGGTTTGGTGTATCGCTAATCGGATTTGCTGATCCAGACCTACTATGGATGAACATAGCAATCTGGTGGCTGCCAATCACCATCGTGATGTGGGCATTCAATTTATCATGGCTTATTCCAGGAATGATAATTACACGAGCATATGTTCGCAGCATTGAATACTCGATCATTTCAGAATCAGGAGAATCTATGCCCGAAGTCTATGTTAAGAAAGGTATTTTTAATTTGACTCGAAAACATGTGCCATTTCGCACAATCACAAACATCAGCACCCAGTCAGGACCACTAGACCGCCTTTTTGGAATCGGATCAGTAAGTATCGAAACTGCAGGCTTTTCTGGCGAAAAGAAAGAACCGGAAGAGAAACTTGAAGGTATTGAATTCTATGAGGAAGTCCGTGATTTCATTCTCCAAGAAATACGAAAATTCCGGTCCCCCTATACAACCGGCACAGAACCAGGAACAACATGGGACCACGATATTCCGAAACTCCCCGATTCACTGGATGATGAAATCCTTATGACATTACGCGACATCAAAGTTATCCTTGAAGATATTTCAAAGAAATTACGCAAATCAGACTAGGACCCCACCAACCAAGGTTGGTTGAATATTAGAAAAGACGACCGGATATAGGATTACATCCATTCATCAACAGCCCTGCTAGTCGAAAACTAGCCAACTGGTTCTTTGAAAGATAATGATGCGCTAATTTCGAGGTTACGTTTCTGTTTCAGGAAATTGATGATCTGATCAACCCTTGAAGGAGCGGATTTCTCAAGTTTTTCAGCTGATTCATCGTCCAACCCAAAATCATCACGACGAATTTCAACTGCAACCTTCTCTTTTGCCACAGGTCCAGCTATCTCTAAATCGCGAAGGGTGATATTCTCTGATTCCAGTTTGTTGACAAGAGTATTGTATTCTTTGTTAATGCGTTGAATACATGAGAGTTTGATATTCAGATCAGAGACCAGATTATAAGCGGTCAGACATACTGCACAATGCACTAGGTTCTCGACTACATGGCCTTTTACTTCTTCGGGCATAATATCACAGTGTATAAAATAGCAATGGCGATTCATAAGAATTTGTGATTGTTACGATTTCTCGTTGCACGCTCACCTTTCCATTACTACTACCGCTTCATGCCCATACCGCCATCCAGTCTTAACAAAATAACCAGGCTTGTGAAGCATGTTCAAGGCTATACCAAGATCTCGTAACGTTCCTGTGTCGACAATAAGGAGAATAGAAGGGAACTCCTTTGTAATGATAACTTTTCCATTGACATTATGTTTTGCGAGTTGCAGGGCTTCACTCATCGAAACCACCACATCTTCAGATTGGGGTATTGATTGGTAAAAAAGTAGTATAAAAAAACGAACACAACAACTTCTTCTCCGGAATTGAGTTTATGAACAAGAAGACTGAGAAGCATACAAACCAGCTTATTCACGAGAAAAGCCCATACCTTCTGCAGCATGCCAATAATCCTGTAGATTGGCATCCCTGGGGGAACCAGGCTTTTAGTAAATCTAAGGAGGAGGACAAGCCCATCTTCCTTTCCATTGGGTATAGCACTTGTCATTGGTGCCACGTGATGGAACGAGAATCCTTTGAGAATCCACGGATTGCCAAGTTGATGAATGATACGTTTATCAATATCAAAGTAGATCGAGAGGAGCGCCCAGATATCGATTCGTTATACATGTCTGTTGCGCAAATGATGACAGGTAGCGGTGGCTGGCCCCTAACAATTATTATGCACTCGGATAAGACCCCCTTTTTCGCGGCGACCTACATTCCTCCAGAATCACGATTCGGGAGAATTGGGATGGATGAACTTATCCCAGAAATTCAACGTTTATGGATTCATGACCGAAAACGCCTTGACACGATTTCAAAGAACATTCATGAAAACCTTGAAACCTTAGCTATTGCTTCCTCAGGTGTGGAATTAGATGAAGGCATATTGGAAATAGCCTACGACCGCTTACAGGAACAATTTGATGATCAATATGGTGGCTTTGGGTTTCGTCCAAAATTCCCCTCACCCCATAACCTGCTCTTCTTACTTAGATATTGGAAACGCTCACAGAATGATGAAGCCCTTCGGATGGCGGAAACGACCCTAAAGACCATGCGGCGTGGCGGCATCTTTGATCATGTGGGACTTGGATTTCATCGCTACTCGACCGACCCTAAGTGGCTAGTACCACACTTTGAGAAGATGCTCTATGATCAAGCGATGTTGACCATTGCCTATGTGGAAGCATATCAGGCAACTCGCAAGGTTGAGTATGCCCACACTGTCCGAGAGATTCTCACTTATGTTCTCCGAGACATGACTAGTCCGGATGGCGGGTTCTATTCTGCTGAGGATGCTGATAGTGAAGGGGAAGAAGGGAAGTTCTACGTCTGGTCAGAACAAGAAGTCCGCGATAGCTTAACGAAGAAAGAAGCCGATGTGTTCCTGAATGTGTATAACTTTGAACCGGAAGGCAATTTCTTGGAAGAAGCGACGGGAAAACGGATGGGTACCAATATCCCTCATCTGCAAGGTCCATTATCCGAGGAAGCTAAAACCCTAAAGATGAGCGAAGCGGCGTTAACAAAGCTGTTGGAGGGAGCCCAGCAGAAACTGTTCGCGATTCGTGAAGAACGGATTCATCCACATAAGGATGACAAGATTCTCGTGGACTGGAATGGTTTGATGATTGCAGCACTGGCGAAGGCTGGACGCGTTCTTAATGAGCCACAGTTCATCGATGCTGCCACTCAAGCCGCTCAATTCATATTCACAGAAATGTTCAAAGATGGTCGCCTTTTGCATCGTTACCGTGATGGGG
>JAEOUH010000055.1 GCA_016839365.1 Candidatus Hermodarchaeota archaeon | reverse complement strand
GTGCTTTCTGTCCAACGTGACGGATTGAACCACTTAGATTGGTCGTACCGGTATTCTCCCACCACCGGATACTGGCTTATCATTGACAACGCCCAAAGTGGACAATGGACCATCCTTTGTGATTCACCAGATTATATGGTAGACTCAGAAGTTCGAGATATGTCCAATCAGGTGATTACCCAAGCCACAGGGTACGATGACGTAACAGCCATAGGATATGTTGAGGATCAATCCGGTCAAAACGCCACCACCGGATTCGGCTATCTAATCATTTACGATCCTCGAGATGAATTCAATACTTTTAATTTCAGCGTCCTTCCGATGCCCCCCGGAGGAATGATTGAAATCAATTGGTCAATCTGGCTAACCTCCACATGGGCGGGTGTCTACACGCTCCATATCCTCTGGGCGAATGGCAGTGAAGCAGGCCTGAATCTCCAAACTCTCGAAGTCTTCATGCAAAGTAATCTAAAAATCACCTATGAATTCCCTCCAGCTGGCGATCCCGTGATTCGCGGTGACGTTGTCCATATTGAAGTCTATTTTGACAACCAATGGAGATTCCCAATCTATGACGCTATAGTCACAATCATTAATGACAGCAGTGGATTAGAATGGGGGATTGGACCAGGCGACACTACCATTGATTATGAATATATCAACTGGGAAGAACAAGGCTTTCCAGGATACTATACCGCACTCCTCTTTACTGAGAATGCCTCTGTTGGCGTCCTGCACAATATAACAATGCAGCTCTCTTCGCCCTATAATCAGGATCAGAGTGTGACAAAACAATTCGAGATAAAGAGCCGGGCGACTCATATCGTATTCTTCTGGGAAGGGCGACCACTTCCAGGATTGAATAATATCTCATATACTTGGTTTACTGATCCTCACCCCTACATCAACGATACCTCTTTACAGTTCACGATTCGTTATACTGATGATTTTGGTCTACCTATTACTGGAGCCCAAATTACCCCATATATCATTCATCAAACCCAAGGGGTCTACAAACGACTTGATTGGATTGAACTATACATCACCGATTCCACAAAACCAGGCTTCTATAATATCACCATCGATACTAATCCAATCGCAGGAAGAGCCTTTCACGAAGGTGATCCCGCCTATATTGTCATTTATGCAAGTAAGTTTGGATATGAATCAACCTGGTCTGACGTAATCGATGTCCTACCACAACCACGACCGACTTTCATCGATGTCCCTGCTGAATTTGAAAATATCGTACTTTTCGAAGATTGGCAATACCCAACACTCGAGCATCCTACAATTCTCCGTGTTGTCCTACGGGATTCCCTAAATGGGGAGGATATAAGTCACGGAACTGTAAAAGCGGGTGTGGATGGAGGTCCGAATACAACTTTAACCCTTGCAACTCCTGGTCTTGGTCTCTATGAAATTGCAGGTTTATCAACCGAAGATATACCCGCTGGTACGTATACTCTAACAATTTATGCAGATGCGAGTGACTTTGTTGGCTCCCTAACTACAGTTACTCTTACTGTCTTACCAAAACAAGTGGTCAACTATATCGTTGATACGAACCTTAATGAGCTACAAAATCAACTCCCCAACCATGGAAGGTCGTGGTGGATCAATATCCGGCTTTACCTTGAAAACACAACTAGTTCAATGGTTTCACTAACTTCAAGCGATTTCTATCGACAACCAGGGGTTGAGTTCTTACCTCAAGGTACTGAGGTAACGCTCACTATAACAGCACAAAGTGGAAATTATCAACCAATAGTCGGTTTTGTTGGCTCCAATGGATGGGTAAGTTTCGAAGGTGTGCTTACCGGTGAAGGGGAACATAGCTTCTACATCAGCCTCGAAGGGGCAGAGAACTATGCTGCGATACTGAATATGGAGATCTATCCAACCAGCCAACCTGTCTACGTAATGTCAATAACCTCTATTATTGCTCAAAATCTTACTATGATTCTAATTATCACAGCAATGGCCATAATTGTTCCTTTGGGTTCAGGATTGGCTTATCGTCGATATGTAATAATACCAAAGCGACAGAAGAAGCTAGCAGAATACCAAGCCGTTGCTGACACCTTTGGCGATGTCGCCAACCTAAACCGTTTACTAGTTCTGCATAAAGAAAGTGGGATTTGTGTATTCGATCCATTCGCTGCCGAGAGCCAGGATTCCACTTTAGTGGCAGGTTTCCTCCAAGCTATTTCAACCTTTGGACATGATCTCGGGGACAGCCCTGGGCTCACCGACAACTCTGATGAGGCTCGAACTCTCCGCGAACTGCAATACGAAGGTTTCCGTATCCTCATCAATGATGGCAAGTTCGTTCGTGTCGCGTTAGTGCTGAGCGGAACACCAAGTGATCAGCTTCGAGGACGACTCGAAACCTTCTCTAATGTCTTTGAAAGGCGATACCAAACAGACTTCGAACAATGGGAAGGACGGGTCGACCAGTTCAATACTGCCACAGACCTCGTTGAAGAGGTCTTTTTAATCTCATTACGTCATCCCCACAGCGTTGTGCCAGATAAACCACGAGGGGCCCAACTCAGCTCGCTCGAATCCGATATCTACAAGCTTTCCAAAGAACTAACTATAGACCGCGAATACGTCTTCCTGGGACAAATCCTGAGCACTTACCTTGCAGCAGCAAAAGCCGATAAACTTGAGGTTCTTATGGGCATCTATCAGCTCCGCATGAAAGGTATATTCCATCCAATGCCATTAATCCCCCCTCCACATACTGAAGCATCAGCGGGCTAAAATTACTGATCCACCAACTTCCGTTCAAAGGCAGCGGTTCAGTAAAAATACCCACAATTAACGCTTAGAAAAAAGTGGAGCCGAGGATGGGATTTGAACCCATATAGAACAGCTCTGCAGGCTGTCGCGTGGCCACTCCGCCACCTCGGCATCAAAAACCGCCACCCCCCCAATTCCCTTCCCGCTTTTTTGCTCTTTCGGTAACGGGATTAGCTTTTTATTGCTGCAGGAGAGACCTGAAGACAGGGGCAAAACCAATAATGCCTGGAAATTCCACAGAAAAAGCGATACTGATTATTAGCGACGGACTCGGTGACCGACCAATCCCCACGCTAAAAGGGAAAACCCCCCTAGAAGCGGCCAACAAACCCACACTCGATAAGCTGGCGGCAAAAGGCATCACGGGTCTTGTGCATGTCCTATCACCAGGGATTCCACCTGGAAGTGATACAGGTCACCTTTCCCTCTTCGGGTATGATGCCAGAGATTGTTATACGGGACGAGGCCCCTTCGAAGCCCTTGGCGCTGGGCTTGATCTCGAACCAACCGATGTTGCCTTCCGAGGGAATTTTGCCACAGTTCGCCAAATGAGAGATGAAACCTACAATGTCTTAGATCGTCGAGCAGGCCGCAACGTAGCTGAAGGTGCAGAATTAGTCAAACTCATCGATGGGCTGACAGTACCTGGCTATCCCAAGGTCGAAATCACTGTAAAGCATACAGTTGAACATCGCTGCGTCGTCGTAATCCGAGGAGACGGGCTATCTTCGGAAATTTCCGACACTGACCCCCATGGGCATGGTGATTCTGTCCTTGCATCTATGCCTTTAAATGACACATTAGAAGCTGAGCGTACAGCTAAAATTGTGAATGCAATTACTCGCGAATTTCACCGTATCTTGACCGATAGTCCACTCAATGCTCGACGAAAGAAGGCTGGGTTACCAGAAGCAAATATTGTGATTTTACGTGGCGCAGGGGTGCTTCCTGAAATTCCGTCCCTCAAAGAGATTTATGGAATTTCTACTGCCTGTGTTGCAGGCGGAGCCCTCTACAAAGGGGTTGCCCGAAGTGTAGATATGGACGTACTCTCTGTACCCGGTGCCACAGCAAGTTATGACACAGACGTTGAAGCTAAAGCCCGAGCAACCGCTGATGCACTAAAAACCCATGACTATGTATTTCTTCACTTCAAACCTACTGATAGCGCCGCCCATGACCTAAATCCACAAAAGAAGATGGCAATGGTGGAGAAGTTTGACCATATGGTCGCAACGCTTACCGGGCTTATCGACATGAACCACACCCACATTGCTATTACAGGTGATCACACGACCGCTAGCACCCATGGGAAACATACCGGAGATCCAGTTCCGCTGCTACTCGTAGGACCCACGGTGCGCAACGATGATGTAAAAGAGTTTAGTGAACGGGCCTGTGCAAAGGGTGGACTCGGTCACATCCTTGGTATGGCTGTCATGCCATTGCTAATGAGTGCAATAGATAGGTCACCTATGTTTGGCGCCTAATGGGTCTGCGTTTTTAAATAGCATAAGCCTTTAAGCTAACGGATGAAATTTCCGCATCTTTTTGGTAAGCTTCATATTTTGCCGAACGGCTCAGCCCTCATAGGGATAGCAATGGCACGAATACCTAAAGATTCAGGAAAAGTGTACGTGAAGGATGGACTCTTGTTGGTCGCGAGTTCAAATCTCGCCTGGCCCGCCATCTTGATTTCACGGATTTCTGAAGATGTATATTCCCCAGCTGATAGTATCTCTACCCCATTTTAGGTAGATATCTTTTGCAGTCTTTGTTTTCCTGAGAAGCTCCTGATTATCAGAATCATCCGTATGCGACTGAATATAATCGTCAACAGCCCACCACTGTAGAGTTTCATAGTGGTCCCAATCATCGCTGTTAGACACAAGTGTATGGAGGCAAGTGAGTCCCATTTCTTCACCTTGATACACATTATCTTCATGCGGTCGAAAAGAATTACGAGTCATTTTGGTCGCCTCAAGATATTCGGTATCAGGCTGCTTCAACCAAAAAGGTTCACCAACAATCACAAGACCTCCAGATTTTGTCATCTGCTTGAGTGCTTTCAATGTTCCAGCATAATCATCAAAGACCCAGCTTGCTCCCAAACATATTGTAACATCAAACAGTTCTCCAGATTCAGGTCGATAATTAGCACCATCCAATTCAATGAAGGTTAAATCGGATTCAGGAACTCTCTCGAGATGTTTCTTCTTACAATCATTGATACAAAATGGAGATAGGTCAACTCCCACCCCTGAAATTCCATATTTCTCTGCAAGTCTGACTAAGACCTCTCCCTTTCCACATGCGATATCAAGAATTCGAGTATCTTTTGGAAGGTTGAGAAGTTGACAGAAACGTTCGAATTTCTCTTCACTCATTGGATTACAGAGTACATGATGCTTGTGTGTAATGTCAAAATACTTCCATGTGTTCATTTACATCAACTCCATGCCCCC
>JAEOUH010000054.1 GCA_016839365.1 Candidatus Hermodarchaeota archaeon | reverse complement strand
GCGGAACATACCGCTCGTACAGGCAGACCTGCTTTTTCGGGTGAACCCTCCAGCAAAGGTCTGCCTGTACCCATTTTTCATCAAATCCATCAACTTTATATAGTTGTATCAACCGATATACATAGCGTGGCAAGGTATCTTGTGTAGCGAGATTCTGTGCCTATCAAGGCGCATTGTCTTGCACACAATACAAGCTTGCTGCCTTCGACAACCGCTCTCAGGCGGAGAACATCCATGCCGAAACAAAAACAACTTGAAACATGGGAAAGTGACGTGCGCCGGGGCCTCCTTCGGCTCCTTGTCCTCGCCGTAATTAAGGAAAAGGAGTCCAGCTTCGGTTACGCCATTGCCCAAAGCATCCGCGAGCGCACTGCTGATCGGCTCATCGTTCAAGATGGCACACTCTACCCGTTGCTCCGCCGTCTCGAAGAACAAAAAATGGTCCGCAGCAACTGGGACGTTTCTGGTGAACGCCCACGCAAGTACTACCAGCTGACTGCAGCTGGGGACAAACAACTTCTAGCCATGCTAGAGTTTTGGAATGACTTAGTGATTTCATTGGACCCGCTCTTCCGCGGCATCGCGGTGGGGCGAGAATCGAACAGTGACTACCAAGAGCATGTGCGATTCTGCACCTCCTGCGGCAACCAAGTGTACCCTGGAGCAATCTATTGTGCAAACTGCGGAGCGGAAATCCAAGAAAGTGAGTGAAATGTCAAACAATCCTCAAGACGAATATTCGGGCGATGGGAAACCCCCTCACGTACCCTCACCGGGTGATGAAGCATCAGCTCGAAAAATCATCGCAGACTACTTAGATCAAGTGAAGGCTCGACTTCCCAAAGAAGTGGCCGACGAAGTGATCCCTGAACTCCGATCCCACCTCCTCGAACAAGCCAGCGAACCTAGTGGACGCATAACCACCGCGGCCGCATGGGATGCCGTCGTTGCGATGGGCAGCCCCGACATTGTGGCACGAGAATTCCGACGAGAAAAGGAACAGAGTGACATTGAAATGGCTCGAAGCTTCCTCGATGTCCTCACACCCCAATACCGTCAATACTTCTGGTGGGTGATCATTGGGATCGTAATCGCGGACCTAGTCCTCATTGCCTATTTGGTCACAGTAGTGTTACTCAACATGAGCGTTGTCCCCATAACCTTTCTCTTACCATACATCCTCTTAGGTGTAGTCGCTCAGGTCTGGGTCTTTGCAGGATTTATCATCTCCTATTTGGTGATGTTAGGTTTATCCCATCCCTCGGGTCCCCCGATAACTGAAATCATCCGTGGCCTCATAGAAGACCATGGAAAGAAAGAAGAACAACGCATTCCCCGCACTCAAAGGCGGGTCAATAAACGCGTGAAGAAATACAACGACCTAACTGGTCGAGGCCCACTATTAGGCAAACTCCTCGGCCATATTATAGGCATCATTATTGCCCTAGTCTTTGCTACCGTTCTACCCATTATTGTACCAGCTTATCCTACCCTTGAAATCACAGTGCTCTATTGGTTAGCCTTCTTTGGGCTAACACAAGCCGGTCTTACTACCGTACGAATCTTAGTCGGCGACAGCTCTCTGGCAGGCGCCCGCCTATTAGCATCCGTTGACACCCTCTTTGCATTAGTTGGGATTTGGACTCTAACACTATTCTTCTATGGGACACTGTCCTGGCCTATTCCCATCTGGAACGGGGCCTTATGGAGCCTCCTGCATTGGAAAGCATTCGTGTTCCCATGGATATGGTGGCTCGGTCCTCTACTGATTCTCATTAGCTTAGTCGCTATGGTGATCAACCTGGTGCAGGTCAACATCTACATTCAGCCCCTAGCCAACGGTTACGAAGTGTGCATTGACGAATTTTAGCAGAGAATATGTCTATCCCCTTGGGGCGGTACGTTGTTGGGTGCGTACTGCCCCACAATTCTCTTTTTTATTGACAAGGCTTATCTGTTCTGACACCATTTTGCTTATGTCGGAGGGATTTTCATGAGTGCTGAGAACCTGGTATCCATTCGGGAATACACTGATGAGGATTTTGTGAGCTTAACCAATTTAGTTGCTGAGTTTTTTACATTTCATCGGCGACTAAATGAACGAGGGCCACTCCCACCCGAGGAAGCAGCCACAATGATCCCTCAAGATATGCTTCAGGAATCCTCGCATATCCTTATTGCTGAAGAAAAGCAAGAAAAGAAGGTTGTGGGTTTTTGTCGAATTGAGCTACACGAGGGAGCATATTTTCTTCGTGAACTAGGAGTCACCGAGAATTGGCGAATTCGAGGTGTAGGTACCGCATTGCTTCGTGCAGCAGAAGATTACATCAAGAATGCAGGTAAATCCAACTTGTATCTATCGGTGGTGCCGCGAAATATTGATGCAGTACGTTTCTTTGTTCGACGGGGATATGATATCATCAACACTCTGGAATTGCGGGCAGAAACTCCCAAAGAGAAGATCCAACGGAAACCCCTTCATTTCCTAGGTTTACAATTCCGTTACTAAACATGACAATGTTTTAATCATAACAACTTACAAGGCAGTAGGGAAAACGGCAGAAATTGGAGAATCGAACGTTGTGACGTCAGAAACTGAAGCGAAACCAGATTCTCGATTGAAAGTAAAAATCGGCACGGTTGAACTCGAGAATCCCACTATCTTAGCTTCAGGGGTCTTGGGTGTTGCTGCAGGTGGACTCATCAGCGCTAGTAATTTTGGTGCTGGAGCTGTAGTGACCAAAACTGTGGGATGGAAACCACGTTCTGGCCACCCTGGCCCACGGGTTGTTGGACTCCACGGTGATAGCATGATGAACGCCATGGGAATACCGAATCCTGGAATTCGTGACTATATACCAGAAATCAAAGCCGTAGTCAAGCAGGAAATACCTGTTATCGGCAGCGCGTTAGGCACCTCACCCAAAGAGTTCGCCCGAGTCGCCACCCACCTCGCAAAGGCTGGAGTATCAGCTGTTGAGCTCAATATCTCATGCCCTCATGTAGGGTCCTTATACCTGCTGGGGATGGATCCTGATGCGGTCGCTGAAGTAGTCAGCGAAGTCGTGGAGCAAACAGAAAAACAAGTACCAATCTGGGTCAAACTACCTGGGTCAACCGATTATCCGCGATTAATCCAGGTTGCAAAGGCAGCCCAAACTGCAGGAGCTGCAGCACTTGTCGCTCTGAATACCTTACCCGCCCTCGCCATCGATGTTGATGCACGCAGACCCTTATTAGGCGCTGGAATTGGTGGTCTATCAGGACCAGCAATCAAACCCATAGCGCTTCGTGCTGTTTGGGAGCTACATAACGCTGGTATGAATATTCCGATTATAGGAGTTGGAGGGATTTTGACTGGTCAAGATGCCATTGAATACTTACTAGCTGGCGCTACTGCAGTCGAAATTGGAACTGGAGTTTTAACACGAGGAAGGGCGATTTTCTCAAAAGTGTGTAATGAAATCGGGGTGTATCTCACAGAATACAACATTAAACATGTTAGCGAATTGACGGGTCAAATGGCGAAGTTTGAGGTGAACTCCTAAGGATGGCTGTTCACGATCTCAAAGTAGTTAATGGCCGCCTAGTGTTACCAGACCGTGTTGAAGAAGCCGACTTGTTAATTGATGATGGAATTATCACCGCGATAGTCAAACCAGCCTTATCTAAGTCGGAACAGGCAAGTGAGGTTATTGATGCCTCCGGCTATCTGGTCTTACCAGGGCTTGTGGACGTTCATGTGCATTTCCGTGACCCTGGATTTTCCGCCAAGGAGGATTTTGCCTCGGGGTCGTTGGCAGCAGCTGCTGGTGGTGTGACTACAATCATTGATATGCCCAATACCAACCCGCCGACCACTACCCCTGAACGACTTCAAGAAAAAATTGATCTTGCTTCAAGAAATTGTTTGGTCGATTTTGCCTTTCATGGTGGTCCATATCGGACAGATAATATGAAAACCACCTTGAATGAGAAGGATGAGGTAATGATCATCGATATGGCACAGCAACTCATTGAAGGAGGAATTGTGTCATTCAAGATTTACATGCCCCACCATGAAGCCATCTATCTCCCCCTTTTAGCCCCCTTGGGTCACCTTATAACGGTCCATGCCGAAGAGCCAAAATTACTGTATACACCGACGGATGGTTCATCATATGCATTTCTCGCGAGTCGACCACCGGAGGCAGAAGTACTAGCCATTGAGCAACTGCTGGCAAACCCTCCAGTGTGTGGATTTCATATTTGCCATTTATCGACAGCTGCAGGTTTTCGGCGAATTCTTGCTGCATGGCATAAGGGGATTCCTGTGACCACTGAAGTCACTCCACATCATCTGCTCCTCACGGTCAAGGACCTAGCGGAAATCGGCCCCATCGCGAAATGTTACCCACCCTTACGGTCCAAATCAGATACAGAAGCACTCCTTAACGCCTGTTTTGCTGACCAGATTAAAATCATCGCTTCAGATCATGCCCCACATACTGCAACGGAAAAAAGTGGGGCAGATGCAGATTTTGCCTCGGCTCCTGCTGGCATAATTGGCGTTGAGACCATGCTCCCACTTATGTACACAAAGTTAGTTCATGACGCCGAAATGACCATTTCACACCTTACCCGTATGATGGCCCTCAACCCTGCAGTGTGGTTTGGGATTCGTAACACCCAATGGATTGAAAAAGGACAATTCGAAGTAGGAGCTGATGCAGATCTAGTGCTCTTCGACCATAAAGCACAATATTCCATACGTGGCGATAAGCTCCATAGCAAAGCCACCCTTACCCCCTACGAAGGGTGGAAAGTCAGGGGGAAAATATGTCAAACCGTTCTCGCTGGCCAAACGATTTTTGAAAGTGACCTCGAATGACACCTAATAAAACAGTAAAAAAGAATCCTGCAAAGCTAGCCCATGGTCTTCGGCCTTTTGTTAAACCAATTCAGCAAATTCGACAAGTAACCCCTAGAACCAAAGCCTTTACTCTTAAGGCCACTAATATCGCACGTACTGCTGTACCTGGACAATTTGTGATGGTCTGGATTCCTGGATTCGATGAAATTCCTATGAGTATATCCGCAGTTCAAAATTCCTTGGGGATAGTGGAATTTGCCGCAGCCAAGGTAGGAGAGGCGACTGCTGCGTTACATAGAATGAAAGAAGGCGATCTCATAGGCCTTCGTGGACCACTGGGACAAGGGTTCAAGTTCCCCCGATCCATTGACAAAGGACCACTACTATGTGTCGCTGGTGGATGTGGTTCACCCCCCATCGCCTTTGCGACGGAATGGGCGGTGAGAAAGGGACACGAGGTTCACGTGGCTTTAGGGGCTACTACGCGGTCTGACCTTTTATTTCAAGAACGATTTGAAGAGCAGGCCCAGAAGGTAATCATTGCAACCGATGATGGATCTGATGGAATCCAAGGCACATCTGTCAATGCAGCAGCCTTTCACCTAGATATCGACCCCCGTTATTCAGCGTGTTTGGCCTGTGGACCCGAGGGAATGTTAACAAGTCTGGCAGAATTACTCTCCAACTATCCTATTCCGTTACAGGTCAGTTTAGAGCGTTACATGAAATGTGGTATCGGGTTATGTGGCCATTGCATCATTGACAATCATGGAACTCGAGTATGTTTAGAGGGGCCCGTATTTGATGCAAAAATCCTGCGACAGACAGATTTTGGTCAATGGAAACGTGACAGTACAGGAAAACGGCTTCCCATTGATGCTAGCGACGAAAGCTGCGAGGGCTAGAAAACCATAATACTGAGGTAGCACAGTGAAGCAATCGAATCTACTTGCAGGCTATTCTTCATGGCTACTTTTTCTTGTGGGAACCATCCTCATCATAGCGGGAGGATTTATCTATGCGCTTCCTCCAAGCCCACTAACTCCGTTTTCTTTAGCCCTCATAGTCCTGGGCATAGTACTACTATTTCAGACATCCCGTGCCTTCCGGCCTAACAACGATGTGAAACTAATTTTGACCCTCATTGTGTCATCGATACTTGTGATCTTCATAGATTTCTGGCCAGTTCAAGGGTTCTATTCGAACACAACAGCAAGTCTTCTCCAGTTGATGGGAATCGGTTCCATACAGCAATTTAATCCTCACTTTGGGGGAGTTCAAGTCGTCATCTTTGTCCGAGAGGCAGTGACGAATCGGATTGTTGGTGGGGAAATTGACAACGGCTGTGCAGGTCTCATGGCCCTTATTCCCTGTTTGGTCCTTCTTTTCTTGGCTGATACGAACCGTGACCTGAAACCCGATCGACTCATTGTCGGAATCCTAGCAGTCTGCATCATTGTCCTTGGTAACCTTTTCAGGATCTTTGTCGAATTATGGGCTCCTGCTGTGGGCTTACTACCCTTCGAGCTCGTCCATTACCCACTTGCGTTTCTATTAGGCTATTTTGGCGTCACCGTTATCGCCATTCTTGGACAGCGACTGCTGAAACATGAGAAAAGTCAAACCATCAAATAGAACTAGTCGGGATTGGCTATGTAGGCTAAAATCCGTTTAGCGTCAGCTGCTGAAAGACGTTTTTCCCTTTCGAGAGCTTTGATAATCGGAGAAATCGAGGCTAGCGTATGCAGTGTTATTTTTTCCTTTTTCAGCTGTTCTGCGCCCCCCTGTTCTCGATCAACTACAACGAGTACATCAGTGACCTTCGCACCAGCTTCTCTCAGCGCCTCAACCGCTTCGAGTTTGCTTCCACCATCCGTGATAAGATCATCAATTACCAAGACTTGGTCCCCCTTTTCAAGGATGCCTTCCACGCGTTTCTGCCGCCCATACTTCTTAGGGTGTTTCCTAATATACAACACAGGCATATTCAGGCGGTTACCCAATGCAGTTGCGAACGAGATGCCTGCAGTAGGAACCCCAGCGATTCGGGTGAACTGTATTTTTGAATAACCTGTTATCCATTGCGTAAACAGATCGGTTAATGCCTTGAACTCCATAGGAAAAGAAGGAATGACGCGAAGATCGATGTAATAGGGACTTTTCTTGCCTGATGCGAGAGTGAAATCACCGAACTGGATGGCTCCGACGCTATGCAGTAAAACCGCGACAGCTCTTACAAGCTCAGCTTCTTCTTCAGGAAGAGGCTTTAATTGAGATTTAGCAGCAAAGGTTTGAAAAGCGAATTCTTTTGCTGTCATGGCAGGGTTTTTTGCTGTGTAGATGGAGCGCCCTATAATTTCGTAATTGGCGCCTGCAGCGATTGCTGAGCCGGGTTTGCCTCCTTGGGCACCGACTCCAGGAGCCAGAATAAGTGGTGCTGTTCCGATCTGATTGCGGATAGCCCGGACATGGGCAGGTCGTGTGCCTGGGGCAATCACTCCGGTAACCTGCATTTGCTTTGCAAGGTCCACCAATCGAGGTGTCTCGGGGTGAATGAATTGAGCTGATCCTGGATGACTCATGTCCACGACGAGGATGATCCCCCGGTCATCAGCTTTCTTGGCTTCTTGTACGACCCCTTGGATTGCATCGCTTCCAATGAACCCTTGAACGATGATTGCATCGAACCCAGCAGCAAATGTGTGACGAGCAATCCAGGCATTCGTGTTATCGATATCAGCGACTTTGAAGTCAGCAATGAGAGGAATTTCGGGAACGATAAGCTTCATCTGGTGGGCAATTTCTAAACCTACAGCAAGTACGAGCGGATAATTCAGTTTTATCGCAACCACATGGGGGGCGACAGCTGTTGCGAGATGACAGGCTTGTTCGATAAGAGCCTTTCTTTTGGAGTCTGGAGCATTTGGGGGAAGTGTATTTGCTAGGTCGAGGGCATGGATTACTCTTGTATGATGAGCCTTGACCCGCTTTTCCAGTTCTTGAATGAATGTTTGTCCAATTAGTTTTACCATAGAGTTGACCCTCCAGCATAACCTCTTCAGAGTTAGCTTTTACCTTGCAGCTGCTCAATAAGATGTTCATGGTGAGAAATACGTTTGCAATAGAAACAGCGAAGTGTGACCGGAGATCGGTCGACTACTCCGAAATGACTTTTGATACCGCGTTCATTGTTGGTGATGCAACTTGGGTTCTCACATCGGACGATTCCAATAATCTCGTCAGGCACCTCAATGCGCATCTTACTGAAGATCTTATAGTTGCGGATGATATTGATGGTGGCCTGTGGTGCGACAAGGGCAATCCGGTTGATTTCATCAGCAGTTATTTCTCGCCCCTCAACTTTGATAATATCCTTTTTCCCCATACGTTTACTTTGCACATTCATGACGATGCTCAAAACATCTCCTTCTTGCCCAGTGATACCAAGGATTTGTAACACCGCGAGGGCATAGCCTGCTGTGATGTGGTCAATAACTGTTCCCGCCTGGATTTTCTGAATACGTAAGGTGTCAGCCTTTTCCTTAGGTTTGGATTTTGAAGATTTCGGTTTAATTGAACTCATCTCACATTCGCCTCTAAGAGTAGAGATAATATTGCCATCCGGACAAGGACCCCATGAAACATCTGTTTGAAATATCGTGCATAGGGGGTTTCATCGACGTCGGGGGCAATCTCATCAACACGTGGTAACGGATGAAGGATATCAAGATTGGGCTTCACATCCTGTAACATGCTCTTTTCGACGCGGAATACACCACGTACCTTTTCATAATCAGCAGGTGTAGGAAATCGCTCCTTCTGAATCCGCGTAACATAGAGTACGTCTAGTTCAGGGAGGATGCCTTTCAAATCCCTCGTCATAATGATTTCCTTTCCTTGTTCACGAAGGTCCATCACAATTTCATTGGGCAATTCTAACCCGGGTGGCGCGATGCAGTAGAGTCGATTTGTAAAGCGTGTGATGGCATAGGAAAGCGAGTGAACAGTCCTGCCAAACCGCAGGTCTCCCAGTACTGCGATGTTCAAATCCTTTAACCGACCCTGACTGCGACGGATTGTAGAGAGATCGAGAAGAGTTTGCGTAGGATGGCGCCCAGCTCCATCTCCAGCGTTGATGATTGGAACCCGTGATACTTCAGCAGCCCATTGTGCAGCACCTTCCTGTGGATGCCGCAAGACGATCACATCAGCATAGTTATCCACGGTTCGAATCGTATCAGCAAGGGATTCGCCCTTAGCCACTGATGAAGCACCAACATCTGCAACGGTGATGGAGGAACCGCCAAGCCGGGCCATAGCAGATTCGAAGCTAAGGCGTGTTCGAGTGGAAGGTTCATAAAAAAGAGTGGATAGGATTTTTCCCGAAAGAAGCTTTGAAGGTTTCTCGCTGTGGGCAATGGGCTCCATTTTGTCAGCTAAATCAAGGATCATAATTATTTCCTTAGTGCTGAGATCTGCAATACTGATTAGGTTCTTAACCTTGAGTGACACCGTAACTCCTCTCTTACGGGTCAAGGCTGAGTACTAATAAAAATCTTCGCCCTTGTCGTCTAGCAGGATATGTTAAAATTCTATCATGTTATCTATCTTCGAGGATGTCACTTATTCTGGCAACATAGGTACGAATAATATCTTCTGTGGGTTCTTCTGTAGGTACATCGCGCTGAGTAGCAGTCGCTTGGTACATACTAAGAGCAGTATTTACCATATGGCGGGCCTGGACCATAGTAATCATTTTCTCGTGTAGGGGAAGTTCTAATAATAACGGTGGAAAGAATAACTTTGGAGCAGTCAGGAAAATTTGGAGTCTGTGGATAGTTTTGTGAAGACTGTAGGGTAATTGCTGTTCATAAGCATCTGAAGGTAATTGGTTAAGCAACCTTGCCAATTCAGATTGCGCGTCTTCACGCTGTTTAGCATCTCCACTGGTAGCATACCTACAAACATGCGTTAAGGCAACAAGGAGTTGACGAAGTTGCCGGAGACTTCGTTCAGTTTCTGTCTGCAATTCCTTGGTTAGATCATCAAACAGCAAGGCTGCATGAGCGTAATCACCCCTTTCGATGATGCTCAATCCATCCACTAATCCTACCAAGGTGATTCCAAATGTACTGAATACTGAGTATACATCTGCAAGATCAGGTATTAGTTCAGCAGCTTGATCGAAGGCTTGCTGAACCTTATTGAAATATTCCTGGGCACCGATGAAATCGCCTCTCAGGAGATGAATCTGCCCAATCCGCCAATGGTTTTCGCCCATGTCATGATAGAAGAAAAGTTTGGAGTT